>JBDSSS010000099.1:0-22990 GCA_039928615.1 Terracoccus sp.
CGACGCCCCGGATCCGGGGGAAAGTGGGCACTCGACGGGCGGAGGGAGCCTCAGGCTGCCGCGTGAGCCTCGCTGCGCACCGGGGTGGCCGTCGTGTCCGTCGCCACCTTTGCCGCCGCGTCCTCGCGCTGGCGCCGCATCGCGCCTCGGAGCCGCCAGGCGGCGTAGAGCGCGAGCAGGCTGATCGCGATGTGCAGCCCGAGGAAACCGTCGGCGAGGCCGGCTCCGAGCAGGGCGCCGGCGACGAGGGGCCCGAGCGCCGAGAAGGTCGTCTGTATCGCGCCGAAGGTCCCGAGCGTGGTCCCGACCAGGCCCTGGGGAGCGAGCTGCGCGGTGAGCGGGTTGAGGATGGGGGAGTACATCGTCTCGCCGACGGCAAAGATCCCGTAGGTCGTGACGAAGAGGGCCGAGGCGATGCTCGGGGTGAACTGCGCGACGGACAGCACGACCCAGGCGAGCGTCCAGATGGCGCCGACGATCATCAGCAGGGCCGGTGCGCCGCGCTTGGCGGTGACCCGCACGACGACGACCTGCAGGGCGACGATGACGAGGCAGTTGACGGCGGCAGCGAGGCCGATCGACGACTCCTTGACGTCGAGGACGGTGAGCGCGTAGGCGGGCAGGCCCGACTCGAACTGCGCGTAGAAGCCGAGCGCGAGAGCGACGGTGACGACCGCCGTCCAGCGCAGGGCGGGCACCGCGAAGATCCGGCGCAGACCCTCGAGGGTGCTGACCGCAGCCTCGGCGTCGCCCCCTGCCACGTCGGTGTCGACGGTGCGTGGGGCACCGATGCCGGCGACGTGGATGAGCACCGCCGAGATGGCGAAACCGGCCGCCGCGGTGACGAAGGCGAAGGTCATGCCGTCGGCGCGCCCGAGGTCGACCATGTAACCGGCAACGAATGCACCGATGGCCATGCCGATGGCCTCCCCGGTGAACTTGTAGGCGAAGACCTTGCGCCGGTCGGTGCCGGGCACCCAGCGGAGCACGAGCACCGACGCGGCGGGCACCGACGCGGTGAGGCCGAGGCCGAAGACGAACATGCCGAGCAGGAAGGCGGTCACGCTGTCGGCGAAGACGAGGCTGCCGACGCCGAGCGTCGCGATGACCTTCGCGCCGACGACGACGCGCACCGGGTTGAAGCGGTCGCTGAGCCGGCCCGCGAACGGGGCGGCGACGAGGGCGCCGACGGAGAAGAGGGTGCTGGCCAGCGCGGCGGCGAGCGGGCCCCAACCGCGGGTGGTCGCGGCATACGCGTACTGGTAGGGCAGCACGGTTCCCCAGCCGAGCATTCCGATGGAGGAGGCGAGGATGAGCAGCTTGGTGCGCATGGTGTTCACACCCTTTCTGGCTGTCGAGGTACGGGGCACGGAGGCGTCAACAGACGTTCGCTGTCGAATATTTCGTGATCGAACTTCGACATCGAAAGATTATCACCGGGCATCGAGGTGGAAGAATGCGGCCATGGCGGCACAGCGACGGCGGACGGCACAGCAGGAGCACGCGGCCGACGTCGCGACCTACGTCGCCGCCGGTGGTGAGGAGTCGGTCCAGCGCGTCATCACCGCGCTGTATGCCGTGACGAAGAAGCTCGACCAGTGGTACGGCCGCCAGCTCGTCGACGTCGACCTCAGCCAGGGGGAGTGGTCGGTGCTCTCGGCGCTCGCCCAGGCCGAGCGCGACTGCCTCACCCCGAGCCAGCTCGCCGAGCTGTCCAACGTCGCGCCCTCGTCGATGACGCACCGGCTCGACAAGATGACCGGCCGCGGTCTCGTCGAGCGGACGCCGGACGAGAGCAACCGCACCCGCACCCTCGTCTCCCTCACGCGGGAGGGCTGGGCCCTGTTCAGTGCGGTGGTGCGCGAGTCCAACATCGTCGAGAGCGACACCCTGCGTGGCCTCGACGACGGGGAGCGGGCCGAGCTCGGCCGCCTGCTCGAGATCGTCATCGCCGGCCTCGACGACGTCGACACGTGATCGTGCCGCGCGTAGCGTCGCATCCATGACCCAGATCGCACTCGTCACCGGAACGTCGAGCGGGATGGGGCTGCACGCCGCCGTGGACCTGGCCCGTCGAGGCCTTGCCGTCGTCGCGACGATGCGTGACCTCTCCCGTCAGGACGCCCTGCGCGCGGCGGCTGCCGAGGCGGGCGTCGAGCTCGACGTCCGTCCGCTCGAGGTCACCGACGAGGCGTCGACACGGAGCTGCGTCGAGGGCATCATCCGCGACCACGGCCACCTCGACGTACTCGTCAACAACGCGGGGCGCGGTGCTGTCGGCACCGCCGAGCAGCTCGACCTCGTCGACGTGCGCGCCCAGCTCGAGGTCAACTACGTCGGGCCCGTCGGCCTGACCCGTCTGGTGCTGCCCGGGATGCGGGAGCGTGGCGCGGGGCGCATCCTGACGGTGACGAGCGTCGGCGGCGCGGTCGGGCAGCCGTTCGCGGATGCCTACTGTGGTGCGAAGTTCGCCGTCGAGGGGTTCATGCAGTCCCTTGCGCCTGTCGCTGAGGCGTTCGGGGTGTGGGTGAGCGTCATCGAGCCCGCCGCGGTGGCGAGCGACTTCGTCGGCAACGTCCTGCGACCGCCCTCCGCCCAGACGGACGAGATCCCGGGCACCGGACTCCCTGACGCGTATGCCGTCCTGCTGGAGCGCTACCTCGCGCGCACTGCCGGCGCCTTCGCGGATGCCCAGAGCGCCCACGACGCGGGGGCGGCCATCGCGGCCGCCGCGACCTCGGACGAGTACCGGTTCCGCTGGCAGACCTCCCCAGCGGCTGCTGCCTTCGTCGGCCTCTCGCTCGCGGACGTGGACGGCAGCCGAGTCCTCGGCGCCACCCGCACCTGGATCTCCTGATCCTCGCCGCCGCCTAGGCTGGCACCGTGACGTTCAGCCGGCCCGTCCCCACGATCGGTGACGACTCCTCCGCCGCCGAGCGGGCTGGGGCCCCGGACGGGTGGGCCCTGCCCGATCACCTCGACTCGCTCGAGGCCGTCATCGTGGCGCGGCGCGACATCCGGCGCTTCCGGCCCGACCCGCTGCCCGAGCCCGTCCTGCGGGCCGTGCTCGAGGCGGGCCACCGCGCCCCGTCCGTCGGTCACTCGCAGCCGTGGCGCTTCATCGTCGTGACCGAGGCCGCGACGCGGGACGCCGCAGCACTGATGGCCGACCGGGCCCGGCTGCGGCAGGCGGCCGGGATGGCCGAGGAGTCCGCCCGCGGCCTGCTCGACCTCCGGCTGGAGGGGATCCGCGAGGCTCCCGTCGGGGTCGTCGTCGCGTGCGACCGGCGCGTCCCCGCCGCGGGCGTGCTCGGCCGGGCGACCTTCCCCGACGCGGACCTCTGGTCGTGTGCCGCCGCGATCGAGAACATCTGGCTCACCGCCCGGGCCCACGGGCTCGGACTCGGCTGGGTCACTCTCTTCGAGCCGGCCGAGCTCGCGGCTCTGCTCGGCCTGCCCGACGGCGTCGAGACCCTCGGTTGGCTCTGCCTCGGCTACCCCGACGAGCGCCCGCCCGAGCCGGGTCTCGAGCGCGCCGGTTGGTCCCGACGGCTCCCGCTGGACGAGGTCGTGATGCGCGAGCGCTGGACCGAGCGGGATGCGCCCCCCTCGCACCTGCGAGGACCGGCGCAGGAGGAGGTCGTCGCCGCCCGCGACCGCGCCGACGACCTGCTCACCGTGCCCGGCTCGCTCGGGGTGCTCGACACCGTCCTCGACCGGGTCGAGGCGCTGCGCGTCCCCGAGGGTGGCGGCACCCTGCTCGTCGCGGCCGCGGACCACGCGGTGACGGCATACGGCATCAGCGCGTTCGACCGCTCGGTGACCGCGGACGTCGCCCGGGCAACTCGCGAGGGCGCGTCGATGGGTGCCGTCGCCGCGCGGGCGGCCGGTCTGACCGTCGAGCTGATCGATGCTGGGATCGGCTGTGACAGAGGCGATCTCGTGACAACCGATGCCCTTGATCCTCAGACGTATGCCGCTCTGCTCGCGCTCGGTCGCGAGCGCGGTCACGCCGTGGCGGGCGCCGGGCTCGTGGCCGTCGGGGAGGTGGGGGTCGGCAACACGACGGTGGCTGCGGCCCTCGCAGCCGGTCTGCTGGACCTCGACGCGGCTGCGGTCGTCGGTCGGGGCTCCTCGGCGGACAGCGCCATGGTGGCGCGCAAGCAGGACGTCGTCGCGCGGGCGCTGGCCCGGGTCGGTCGCGTCTGCCCGAGTGAGGCGCTCCGGTGCCTCGGGGGCGGCGAGCTCGTCGTGCTGGCGGGTGTCGCCCTCGGCGTGGCGGAGGCGGGTGGCGTGGTCGTCCTCGACGGTCTGGCGACCTCGGTCAGCGCCCTCGCGGCCGTGCGGCTCGAGCCGGCGGTTGCCGCGCACCTCGTCGCCGGGCAGCGGTCGCGTGAGCGAGCGCACGCGCTCGTCCTCGCCGAGCTCGGTCTGGAGCCCCTGCTCGACCTGCGGATCCGGGCCGGCGAGGGGGTCGGCGCGGCGCTCGCGAGTGGCTTGCTCCTCGACGGACGGCGCCTGCGCAGCGAGGTGGCACGCACCGTCCGGAGTTGAGCAGATCGTGCTGGAGCCCTAGCGTGCAGGAGGGGGTGCGCCGGTCCCCAGCGTGGAGGACGAAGGGGATCTCATGTCGAGCACCACTGCCCAGCAGCCCGGACCATCGCGGGGAGGCAGTGGACCGGGTGGCTCGGACCGGGGATTCCTCGGTCACCCGAGTGGCCTCTCGACCCTCTTCTTCGTCGAGCTGTGGGAGCGCTTCTCCTACTACGGGATGCGCGCGATCCTGCTCTACTTCCTCGTCGACACGGCCGCCAACGGCGGCCTGGGCATCGACGAGACCACCGGGGCCGCGGTCGTCGCGATCTACGGGGCCTCGGTCTACCTGCTGTCCGTCATCGGCGGCTTCACCGCAGACCGGCTCATCGGGGCACGGCGCTCCACCTTGTGGGGTGGCGTCGTCATCATGGCCGGCCACGTCAGCCTCTCCATCCCCGCCACGGCCACCGCCTGGCTCGGGATCGCGCTCGTCGCCCTCGGCACCGGCCTGCTCAAGCCCAACATCTCCACGATGGTCGGCCAGCTCTACAGCGAGGACGACCCCCGCCGGGACGCGGGCTTCTCGATCTTCTACATGTCGATCAACGTCGGTGCGCTCATCTCGCCGCTCGTCGTCGCCTACCTCCGCGACGGGTGGGGCTACCACGCGGGGTTCTCCGCCGCGGCGGTCGGCATGGCGATCGCCCTCGTCTGGTTCGTGGTCGGCCGGAAGAAGCTCAACCCGATCAGCGACGACGTCCCGAACCCGCTCCCGGAGGACGAGCGCGCGCGCGTCGGCATGATCGCAGCCGGCGGTGTCGTCGCCTTCGTCCTCGTCGTGCTCGCTGCGGGGCTGTGGCGCGACACGGTCCTCGACCAGGTCATCGACGCCATCTCGATCCTCTGTCTCATCGCCCCGATCGCCTACTTCACAACGATGTTCCGCAGCCCCAAGGTGAGCAGCACCGAGCGGTCGCACCTGTTCGCCTACGTCCCGCTGTGGATCGGGGCGATGCTCTTCTGGATGATCTTCGAGCAGGCGGCCGGCAAGATGGCTCTCTTCGCCGCCGACCGCACCGTCACGAGCGTGGGTTCGGTCGAGGTCAACGCCGAGTGGTTCCAGTCGGTCAACCCGCTCGCCATCATCGTGCTCGCCCCGATCTTCGGCTGGATCTGGACCAGGCGCGCCGGGCGCTTCCCCTCGACCCCGGCCAAGTTCGCGCTCGGTGTGCTCATCATCGGGCTCTCGGCCCTCGTGATGGCGTGGGCCTTCGGCAACTACCAGGGCAACACGGCCCCGGTCTACATCCTCGGCGGTGTCTTCGTCATGCAGACCGTCGCCGAGCTCTGCCTCTCGCCGGTCGGGCTGTCGGCGACGACCAAGCTCGCCCCCAGAGCCTTCGCGAGCCAGGCGATGGCCCTGTGGTTCCTCGGCAGCGCCGCCGGGCAGGCCCTCGCCGCCCAGCTCATCCAGGGCATGGGCGGGCTGTCGGACTCGCAGTACTACCTCGTCAACGGGATCATCACCCTCGTGGTCGCCGGGGCACTGTTCGCCCTCGTGCCGTGGATCCGCACCAAGATGGCCTCGGCGGAGGACACCGCCCCGGCCGTGGCCAGTCACTGAGGAACCCTCGGGGGCGCGCTCAGGCGGGCGGTCCGGGCCACGTCCCGGCCCGCACCTGGATGTGCCCCCCGCGGGCGGACTCCGACGAGACGTCGACGCAGTCACGCTCGAGCGCCGTCCACGGGCTCGCCTCGAGCCCCGTCACGAGGCCACCCGGGCCGACCGCGTCCTGCAGGAGCGGGAGGTTGAGCCCGGTGCCGCACCGACGTCGAGCGCGTGGGACCCGGGGCCGAGTCCCAGCCGAGGTATGCCGATCTCGCGGCCCACGCGGTAGACCGGCCACTCGGCCGAGAGCAGGTCGTAGAACGGGGCGAGGCTCGTGTAGCGCTGTGGCAGGGCTCTTCTCGAGGGCCGCTCGTCCGTCACCGGAACCGGCTCGCGAACTCGCCCGGGGTCAGGCCGGTCGCGGCGCGGAAGTCACGGGTGAAGTGCGCCTGGTCGGCGTAGGCGAGGTCGGCCGCGAGCGCCGCGAGGTCGGCGTCGCGGTCCCGGAGGCGGTCGGCGGCCTCGTGGAGGCGTCGTCGGCGCACCAGCCACTTCGGCCCGAGGCCGACCCGCTTGCGGAGGAGGCGCTGTAGGGCGCGCTCCCCGATGTCGAAGCGCTCGCACAGCTCGCCGACCCGGCGCAGGTCGGGGGAGGTCTCCACCGCCTCGACGACGGCGTTGACGAGGCGGCCCTCGTCGTCGACGGGCAGGAAGGGACGCAGGGCGGCCTCCACCGCGGACCGTGCGGTGAGCTGGCGAGCGGGGTCGGTGGGGTCCGGCGTCATCGCCGCGCGCACGGTGTCCACGAGCGCCGGCCCGCCGAGGCCGGGAACCGTGTCGAGGTCGACGAAGCGGTCGGTGAGCTGGCGCACGGACTCGCCCGTGAGGAGGTGGCCCGCGGCCGGCTGCAGCATCACCCCGACGGCCCAGCCGCGGCCCTCGAGGACGGTGCGCGACAGCCCGGACGCCACCCCGTAGAGACGCGCGTAGGTGTCGGAGACGACGATGAGGCAGACGGGATACTGCAGGACGCTTTGGGGCGCGGACGTCCCGACCGGCACGTCCCACACCGGGATCCAGAACCGGCGGGCCAGCTCGACCAGGTCGGGGGAGACGGGGCCGCGGGTGATGGTGAAGGTGCGGTCCGCGGGGTCGAGCAGGTGGGCTCGCTCCACGTCGTCCCGCGCCGGCTCCATGTGTCGGAAAGTATCAAGACGTCGGGTCTCGCGCGTCCTAGCGTGGCCTCATGACGACGACCTTCGAGGACTACACGCAGCTGGCCGACCGCTTCGGGGCGGTCGTCGACACCTTGGGAGCCCGCGACTGGGACGCGCCGTCCCCGTGCGAGGGCTGGACCGGGCGTGACGTGCTCGACCACGTCATGAGCACCCAGCGGGACTTCCTCGGGCGCAACGGCATCGACCTCGGCGAGGCAAGGGACCGCGCCGGCGACGGGGCCGACCCGGCCCGCGACTGGCACGACCACGACGAGCGGATGCGGGCGCTGCTCGGCGACAGCGAGGTCGCCGAGCAGGAGTACGACGGCATGTTCGGCCGCTCGACCATCGGCGAGGCGATCACCCGCTTCTACGGCTTCGACCTCATCGTCCACCGCTGGGACCTCGCCCGCGCCGGTGGGCGTGACTCGGAGCTGTCACCCGCCGAGCTCGACGTCGTCGACGCGGCAGCCGACGGCTTCGGCGAGCACCTCTACGGCGAAGGGGTGTGCCGGCCTGCCGTCGCGGTGGACGACGGCGCGGGTCGCCAGGAGCGTGTCCTCGCCCGCCTCGGCAGGCGCGCCTGACGTCCGTCCCTGGGGCAGTGCAGGGCGGTGTAGCGTGAGAAGTGCTGGGAAGTCAGCCAGTCCGGAAGAGCTCGGCCGTCCGCCGCTGAGCTGGGAGCGCATCCGCTCCGCAGCGGGCGCACGCGTTGATCGCATCCAGGGGAACGTCCCATGACATCTGTCGTCTCGGAACCGGCCACCTCATCCACCACCAGCTTCGCCCCGACGGGCCGGATCGTCGTCGGGGTCGACGGCTCCGACCCCAGCCTGGCCGCGCTGCGCTGGGCCCAGCACCTCGCGACGCTGTCGAGCACCACGGTGCTGGTCGTGGCGGTGTGGGAGCCGGCCACTGCCTTCGGTCTCGTGGGCGCCGGGTGGGGAGCGGTCCCGCCGGACTGGGACATCGAGGGAGCGACGCGACTGGCCCTGGAGGAGAGCGTCGTCGCCGCGCTCGGCGACGACGCTCACGGGGTCGAGACGCGCGTCGAGCAGGGCAGCCCGGCCCAGGTCCTCATCGAGCTGAGCGCGGATGCCCAGATGCTCGTCGTCGGCAGCCGCGGGCACGGTGGGTTCGCCAGCCTCCTGCTCGGCTCCGTCAGCGGAGCCTGCGTCGAGCACGCTGCGTGTCCGGTCCTCGTCGTCCGCGAGACCGCGGCGGAGCCCGGCCCGACCGGGGGTTGAGCGTCAGCGGGACCAGAGGTACTCGACCTCGGGGCGGCCGGGTCCGGCATACCGCGAGCGACGCACGACGAGTCGCGCATCGCAGAGGTACTCCGCGTAGCGGCGCGCCGTGACCCGTGAGACCCCGAGGTCCTCGCCGAGCTCGGAGGCCGACCGGCCGCGCTCGCCGGCGCGGAGGGCCCTGGAGACCCGGGTGAGCAGCTCCTCGCTCATCCCCTTGGGCAGCCGGATCTCCGCGGCGGCGCGGGCCCCGGCGAAGACCTCGTCGACCTCCGCCTGGGTGCCGACCTCGTTGCCGTCGGCCAGTTGCTCGCGGTAGGAGCGGTAGGCCACGAGACGCTCGCGCAGCGTCGCGAAGACGAACGGCTTGAGGACGTACTGCACGATCCCCAGCGACACTGCGGCTCGCACCACGTCGAGGTCACGCGCAGAGGTGACGGCGATGACGTCGGCCCGGTGTCCGCTCGACCGCATCGCCCGCACGACGTCGAGGCCGTGCCGGTCCGGGAGGTTCATGTCGAGCAGGACGACGTCGACCTCCTTGTCCTGCAGGCACTTCAGGGCGTCACGAGAGGTCCCGACCGTCGCAACCACCTCGAAGCCGGGAACGCGGGAGACGTATGCCGTGTGCGCCTCGGCCGCGATCGGCTCGTCCTCGACGACGAGCACCCGCAGGACCCCGGTGGTCACGAGTCCGCCCCGGCGGTGACGGGCAGGCGCACGACGAAGGTGGCCCCGGGTGGCCCGCTCACGGCGAGCGTGCCCCCGAGACGGTCGACGGACTGGGCCACGAGCGCGAGCCCGATGCCGCGGCGTCCGGCACGTCCGTCGGACTTCGTCGACCAGCCCCGCCGGAACGCGTCCTCGACCGCGCCCGGCGGCAGACCGGGCCCGGAGTCGGAGACGGTGAGAGCGGCATACGTCCGCCCGTCGACGGCATCCGTCTCGACGTGGGCGTCGACCTCGACCCGCCGGGCGGCCGGCGCGGTCACGGCGCTCACCGCGTCGAGCGCGTTGTCGACGAGGTTGCCGACGATGGTGACGACGTCACGGGTCGGGGCCACGTCCCGCGGCCAGCGCGACCCCTCGGCGATGACGAAGTCGATGCCGCGCTCGCTCGCCTCAGCCGCCTTGCCCAGCAGCAGCGCGGTGAGGGCCGGCTCCTCGACCGAGCCGATGATCCGGTCGGTGAGCAGCTGGCTCACCTCGAGCTCCTCGGTGGCGAAGTCGAGGGCCCGCTCGGTGTGGCCGAGCTCGATGAGGCTGACGATGGTGTGCAGGCGGTTGGCCGACTCGTGCGCCTGGGAGCGCAGCGCCTCGGTGAGACCGCGGGCCGAGTCGAGCTCGCCGGTGAGGGCCTCGAGGTCGGTCCGGTCCCGCACCGTGGCGACGTGGCCGAGCGGCCGGCCACCCCACTCCGCCGGGCCGGTGTTGAGGACGAGGACCCGGGCCGCGGTGACGTGCAGCTCGTCCTCGTGCACCTCGCCGTCGGTGAGTGCGGCGACGAGGGCCGGACCGAGGCCGAGGTCGGCCGCGGAGCGACCGATCGCGTCAGGGGCCAGGTCGAGCAGCCGGACGGCCTCGTCGTTGACGATCCGCAGCCGACCGTCGAGGTCGGTGATGACCAAGCCCTCGGAGACCGCGTGCAGCACCGCGTCGTAGTACTCGTACATCTCGCGCAGCTGCGCCTCACCCAGCCCGTGCGTCTGGCGCCGGATGCGGCGGGTGACCAGCGCTGTGCCGAGGCCGGAGAGCACAGCGGCCACGAGACCCGCCAGCAGCAGGCCCGGGAGCTGTCCCTGCACCCGCTCGCCCACGGTGGCCGTGCGGATGCCGACGGAGACGAGGCCGACGACGCGTGCTCCGTCCTCGACCGGCACGACGACCCGGGACGACGGCCCGAGCGTGCCGGTGTAGTCCTCGGTGACGATGCCCCCGGCGAGCGCGGCGTCGATGTGGCCGATGAAGGTGCGCCCGATCTGATCCGGGTCCGGATGGCTGTAGCGCAGGCCGGACGGGCTCATGATGACGACGAAGTCGGTCCCGGAGTCGACCCGGACCCGCTCGGCGTAGGGCGCGAGCGTCGCGGCCGGGTCGGGCCCCTGGACACCGGCGACGACGTCCGGGGTCGCGGCCACCGTCTCGGCGACCGCGAGGGCCTTGGCGACCGCCTCACGGTCTGCCCCGCGCTGCGCCTGGGTGTAGGCCCCGACGAGTCCGGCCGCGACGACGAGCACGGCGACGACAACCTGCAGCGCGAAGGTCTGCCGCGCGACGCTCCACCCGGTCGGGGCCGAGAGCGCCCGACGCAGGCGCGACGACGGGGCCGCGGTCACGACGGCCACCTCGCCGAGAACTCAATGAACACAACCGTGACCCTAGTCACCGGCCGGGCCACGCTGAGCCCATCCACCGGGGTCGTTCCCCGGACGACGACCATGGAGGTCACCGTGAGCAGCACCGCCGACAACGCCGTCGACACGCCGAAACC
This sequence comes from Terracoccus sp., assembly GCA_039928615.1. GTDB lineage: Bacteria > Actinomycetota > Actinomycetes > Actinomycetales > Dermatophilaceae > JBDSSS01. Next base: position 11,101 of record JBDSSS010000099.1, read on the forward strand.
AGCGTCGTCACGCCCCCGCGACAAGACCCACTACCTCTACCTCGGCGTCATCGCCGCGATGGTGGCCGGCATCCTCGTGGGCTGGTTGTTCCCCGAGTTCGGCAAGAGCCTCAAGCCGCTCGGCACCGGGTTCGTCAACCTCATCAAGATGATGATCACGCCCATCATCTTCTGCACGATCGTCCTCGGCATCGGCTCGGTCCGTCGGGCGGCCCAGGTCGGCAAGGTCGGCGGGCTCGCCCTCGGCTACTTCATCACCATGTCGACCGTGGCCCTGGCCATCGGCCTGATCGTCGGCAACATCATCAAGCCGGGCGCCGGTCTCAACCTCACGACCGAGCTCGCCGCGAGCGGCCAGAAGCAGGTCGCCGCCGAGGCCGGCACGACCGTCGACTTCATCCTCGGGCTGATCCCCGACACCCTCGTGTCGGCGCTCACCTCCGGCTCGGTGCTCCAGGCCCTGCTCGTCGCGATCCTCGTCGGCTTCGCCCTGCAGAAGATGGGCCGGATGGGTGAGCCGATCCTCGTCGGCATCAAGCACTTCGAGCGCCTCGTCTTCCGCCTGATGGCGATGATCATGTGGGTCGCGCCCGTCGGCGCGTTCGGCGCGATGGCAGCGGTCGTCGGCTCGACCGGGCTCGGGGCCCTCAAGAGCCTCGGCCTGCTCATGATCGCCTTCTACGCGACGTGTGCGATCTTCGTCTTCGGCTTCCTCGGCTCGATCCTCAAGGTGGTCACCGGGATCAACGTCTTCTCGCTGCTGAAGTACCTCGGTCGCGAGTTCCTGCTCATCCTGTCGACCTCCTCCTCCGAGTCCGCCCTGCCCCGCCTCATCGCCAAGATGGAGCACCTCGGCGTCTCCCGCCCGGTCGTCGGCATCACCGTCCCGACGGGCTACTCGTTCAACCTCGACGGCACCGCGATCTACCTGACGATGGCAAGCCTGTTCATCGCCGAAGCGATGAACAAGCCCTTCTCGATCGGGCAGCAGGTCTCCCTGCTCGTCTTCATGATCATCGCGAGCAAGGGCGCCGCGGGCGTCACCGGAGCCGGCCTCGCCACGCTCGCCGGCGGCCTCCAGTCGCACCGCCCGGACCTTGTCGACGGTGTCGGCTTCATCGTCGGCATCGACCGGCTGATGAGCGAGGCGCGGGCCCTGACCAACTTCGCCGGCAACGCCATCGCGACCGTCCTGATCGGCACCTGGGTCGGCGAGATCGACCGCGCCCAGACCGACGCCGTGCTCGCCGGCCACCGACCCTTCGACGAGTCGCGGATGATCGATGAGGAGCAGCACGGCACGACCGACGACTTCGGCGCGCAGGCCACTCCCGTCGCGGACGACCGCTCAGCGGCATACGCCACCCGGACCCGCTGAGGACGACGCCGACCACTCCACACGGAGACAGGTGATGCTGGGGGCCTGCGCCCCCGGCATCACCTGTCTCTGCGTGCGTCGGGCTCCTCATGCGCTGGACAAACCTCCGAGATGTGCTGGTCCTGATGCCGATTCAGCGGGTCACCTAGGGTGAGGATCGTCAACCAATGCCTCCCTGTCCGGCAACCCGGCGCTCGCCGACCTGCTCGGCGGGCAGACCGCGCCCCCACGAATCCGAGACACCGTCCGCGACAGCGAGGACCCACCATGACCAGCACCGACAGCACCGACAGCACGACCACCGACCGCTCCGTCGCGGTCGCACGCCTGCACGGCATCGGTGACGTGAGGGTGGAGCGACGACCCGCGGCCGTGGCCGGCCCCGGGACGAGCCTGGTGCGCGTGACTGCCGTCGGGTTGTGCGGCTCCGACCTGCACTGGTTCACCGACGGCGGAATCGGCGACGCCGGGCTGACCCACCCGCTGGTGCTCGGCCACGAGATCGCGGGCGTCGTCGAGCACGGTCCGCTGACGGGTCGACGCGTCGCCGTCGACCCGTCGTGGCCCTGTGGGCGGTGCGAGCTCTGCCTCGAGGGCAACCGGAACCTGTGCCCGTCGGTGCGGTTTGCGGGCCACAGTGCGACCGATGGCGGCCTGCAGGAGCTGCTCGTCTGGCCCGACGACCTCCTGCACCCGCTGCCCGACGCCCTCAGCGACGCCGACGGCGCGATGCTCGAACCCCTCGGCGTGGCGCTGCACGCGATGGACCTGGGCCGGCCCCGCCTCGGCGAGACGATCGTCGTGGTGGGCTGCGGCCCGATCGGGCTGTTCCTGGTGCAGCTCGCCCGCGCGGCCGGCGCCGAACGGGTCGTCGCGGTCGAGCCGTTGGCCCACCGGCGCGAGGCTGCCGCCCGGCTCGGCGCCGACGTGGTCCTCGCCCCCGGCGCCGACATCGCCGAGGCCCTGCTCCACGCCACCCGTGGTCGCGGCGCCGGGCTGGTGGTGGAGGTCGCGGGCAACGACGACGCGGTCGCCATCAGCGTCGGGGCCGCCCGGCCAGGCGGCGTCGTGGTGCTGGTCGGCATCCCCGAGCACGACTCGACGGCGTTCAGCGCGTCCGTGGCGCGCCGCAAGGGCCTGACGCTCAAGCTGACGCGACGGATGAAGGAGATGTACCGGCGCAGCACCGGGCTCGTCGAACGGGGGGTCGTGGACGTCGCGTCCGTCGTGTCCCACACCTACCCGCTCGAGCGCGCGGCCGAGGCGTTCGTCACCGCGCAGGAACGCCGTGGCCTCAAGGTGGTGGTGACACCGTCGGCAACGCTCCCCGCGGTGAGCCAGCCGTGAGCGGTGACCTGGTCGTCGCGATCGACTGCTCGACCACCGCGGCCAAGGCCGTCGTCCTGGACCGTGACGGTCGGGTGCTCGCCCAAGCCTCCCACGCCCTGGCCACCAGCCAGCCGCACCCCGCCTCGCACGAGCAGGACGCTCGCGAGTGGTGGTCGGCCACCCGGGCCGCCCTGGTCGGGGCGATCTCCCAGGTCGACGCCGCGCGCATCGGTGGGATCGGGGTGACGAACCAGCGCGAGTCGTTCGTGTGCCTCGACGACGACGGCGAGCCCCTGCGCCCGGCGATCCTGTGGCTCGACGGGCGCGCCCAGGAGGAGATCTCCACGCTGGGGACCGCGCGGGTGCACGAGGTGTCCGGCAAACCGCCGGACACGACGCCTGCGATCTACAAGCTCGCCTGGCTGGCGCGGCACGAGCCGGACGTCCTGGAACGCGCCGCGCGGGTGGGCGACGTGCAGGCATACCTGTCCCTGAAGATGACCGGGCGGTGGGCGACGAGCCACGCCTCCGCGGACACGCTCGGCCTGCTCGACCTTCAGAGCCGGGAGTGGTCCCCGGAGCTGGTGCAGCTCGCGGGCGTGCGCGCCGAGCAGCTGCCTGTGCTGGTCCCGGCCGGACACTCCCTGGGTCTCCTGACGGCCGAGATCGCCGCAGGGCTCGGGCTGCCGGGTCCCGTCCCCCTCGTCGCCGGGCTGGGCGACGGCCAGTCGGCGGGTCTTGCTCTGGGAGCGGACGAGCCGGGGGTGGCCTACCTCAACCTCGGCACCTCGATGGTGCTCGGTGTGCGCGCGGACGACTACGTCTGGGACCCCGGGTTTCGCACCCTTGAGGGCATGGTCCCCGGGACGTACACGCTCGAGACGGTCCTCAACGCCGCTGCGTACCTGGCGGGCTGGTGTCGGCGCGAGTTCGGCACGTCCAGCGCGGACGGTGCCGCCGGTTCCGCCGGCACCGCCGGCACCGACGGGACTGACGAGGCGGCCCAGCTCGCCTGGTTCGAGGAGGCCGCGAGCGCCGTGCCGGTCGGCTGCGAGGGCCTGGTCACGCTTCCCTACTGGAACGCCGCGCAGACGCCGTACTGGGACCCGCTCGCGCGGGGTGCGATCATCGGGTGGCACGGGCGGCACACCCGGGCGCACCTCTACCGCTCGATCCTGGAGGGTGTCGCCTTCGAGCTCCGACTCCACCTCGGTCGTCTCGAGGAGGTCACCGGGACACGGCTGGCCGTCATCCGGGCGGTCGGGGGCGGCGCGCGCAGCCCGCTGTGGACCCGCATCGTCGCCGACGTCACGCAGCGCACGGTCCAGGTCTGCTCGGCGGCCGAGGTGAGCGCTGCCGGTGCCGGCGCTCTCGCGTTCGCCCATCTCGCGGGCCGGCCGGGCGAGCCGACGTGGCCGACACCCACCGGCGAGGACGTCGAGCCCGACGCGAGCGTCGCCGCGACCTACGACCGGCTCTACGCGGTCTACCACGAGCTGTACCCGAGCCTGCGGGACGCGTTTGCCGGGCTGGCCCGTGCCACCGCCGCCTCCGGCGCGGGGAAACAGTAGCCGCACAGTAGTGACGAGACAGGTGATGCCGGGGACCTGCGCCCCCGGCATCACCGGTCTCGTGTCTCGTTGCGTCGAGCTGCTACTTGCTGAAGCCCGCCGTGAGTCCGCTGATCAGCTGGCGGCGGCCGACGATGTAGAGCGCGAGGATCGGCATGGCCGTCAGCAACACCGCGGCGAGGATCGCCGGGACGTTGATGCCGTACTGGCCCTGGAAGGTCCACAGCGCCAGCGGCAGGACCCTCAGGTCCGGGCTCTGGGTGAGGACCAGCGGCAGCAGGAAGCCGTTCCAGATGCCGAGGGCGTTGTAGATCGTCACGGTCACGAGCGCCGGCCGGGTGAGCGGCAGGGCCAGCTTCCACAACGTCTGCCACTCGCTGCACCCGTCGAGCCGCATCGACTCGAACAGCTCGTTCGGGACGTCGCGGATGAAGTTCGACAGCACGAGCACCGACAGCGGGATCGCGAAGGCGATCGACGGGAGGATCAGCGCGAGCAGGGTGTCGTAGAGCTGCAACCGGATGATGATCAGGTAGACGGGGATGATCGTCGCCTGGAGCGGGATCGCCAGACCCATCAGGAAGATCGAGTTGGACAGCTTGAGGAACCAGTTGGGCCGGCTCCGGATGATCGCGAACGCCGCCATGAAGGAGACGAGCACCGCCGGGACCACGGCCCCGAGGGTGACGATCACGCTGTTGAAGAAGTAGCGGATGAAGTCCGACTCGATGACGAGCTTGTACGCATCGAGTGTCGGCTCGCTCGGCGGGGCGAACGGGTTGGTGACGAAGTACTCGGACTGGCTCTTCACGCTCGTGATGACGATCCAGTAGACCGGCAGGATCACGATGAAGAGCCAGACCCAGCTGAGTGAGCCGCCGACCCAGTTGCGGTTGCGGATGCGCGTCGTCTGCTGCGAGGTGTCGCTCATGGCTCAGGCCCCCTCGAGCTGGCTGGAGGTGTCGTCGCCGCCACCGAGCTTGCGGAAGAAGAGTGCGAGGGCGAGACCGACGAGGACGAGGATCACGGCGATCGCGCTGGCCGGACCCATCAGGTTGGCCTGGAAGCCCGTCTTGTACATGTCGAGCGCGAGCACCCGGGTGGCGTCCCCGGGGCCACCGGCCGTGAGTACGTAGATGAGGTCGAAGAAGGTCAGCGAGCCGACGACCATGAGGGTCGAGCTCGTGATCATCGTGTTCTTCAGCTGCGGCAGGGTGATCGAGAAGAACTGCCGCATCCGGCCGGCACCGTCGATCTGCGCCGCCTCGTACATCGAGGTCGGGATCTGGCGGATCGCGCCCTGGTAGATGAGGGAGTGGAACGGGATGAACTGCCACGACACGACGAAGATGACGACCCCGAGCGCCAGGTTGGGCTTGCCGAGCCAGTCCTGCGAGAGGAACGGCAGCCCGAGCCCGGTCCCGATCCCGAAGTTCGGGTCGAGCAGCGCCTTGAAGGTGATCGCGATCGCCGCGGAGCTGAGCAGCAGCGGGATGAAGTAGAGCACCGAGAGGAATGCGCGGTACTTCTGCGACCCGGCGAGGAAGGCCCCGAGCAGGATGCTCATCGGGGTCTGGAAGAGCCACGAGAGGGCCATCACGAGGAAGGTGACCCACAGGAAGTGCGGCAGACCGGGGTTGCTCAGCGTGTACTTCCAGCTGGTGAGGCCCGAGGGGATGACGTCACCGATGCCGTTCCACGTGGTGAAGCTGAGGAACAGCACTCCCAACAGGGGGATCACGCCGAAAGCGGTGAAGAAGACCAGCGCCGGGACCACCAGCCACCCGAGTGATCGACCGTAGACATTGTTCTTGGACCCGGGCGAGGTGGGTCTGGTGGACCCGACGCTGGCGGCCGTCACTGGTTCGTGACCGCGTTGAGGGCGTCGGCGAACTGCTGCGGCGTGATGCTGAGCTGGAAGAGCTTGGAGATGTTGTCGAGCAGCACCTCGGCGGCCTGGGGCTGGAGCGCCTGGTCCCAGGACTGGGCGAAGACCTTCGCGTTGCTCGAGACGTCGTAGACGAACTTGAGCCACTCGGCGTCCTCGGACCCACCGATCTTGGAGTCGGCGCCCTGGACGATCGGGATGGAGCCGGTGTCGATCCACGCCTTGGTCTCGGTGTCGTCGAGGACACCGGTGGTGAAGAACTTCTTCGCGGCGGCCTTCTCCGAGTCGCTGGCCTTGGACGAGATCGAGAGGTACTGGCCCGGGTTGCCGACCGTGTCGGAGGGGTCGCCCTTGCCGCCGGCGATGGTCGGGAAGTTCATCCAACCGAGGTGACCGCCCTTGACGAAGTCGCCGCCGTCGCCCTTCATGCTGCCGTAGGTCCAGGCGCCGTGGAGCATCATGGCGGCCTTGCCGGTGTAGAGCAGCGCCTGGTCGGCGTTGGAGTCGGCGGTGATCGAGGAGAAGCCCTTGATGAAGCCGTCGGCCTTGATGAGGTCCTGCATCATCGTCAGGGCCTTGATCGCGTCGGGGTTGGACCAGGCGTCTTTCTTGCCCTCGAACGCGGCCTGGAAGACCTCGGGCCCACCGATCCGGTCGAAGAGGAACTCGAGCCACATCATGTTGGTCCAGCGAGACTGCCCACCGAGGGAGAAGGGGGCAACGCCGGCGGCGTTGAGCTTCGGCACCGCGGCCATGACCTCGTCCCACGTCTGCGGCGGCTGGATGCCGACCTTGTCGAGGACCTGCTTGTTGTAGAACATGACGATCGGCTGGACGGTCTCGCACGGCATCGCGTAGATCTTGCCGTCGACCGTGGCCGCACCGAAGGACGAGGGGAAGAGGCGATCCTTGACGGCGGCGTTCTCGCCGAACCACGAGGTGAGGTCCTCGACCTGGCTGGCGTCGACCCACGACTTCAGGCCGCCACCGCCCCAGCCCCAGATGATCGTGGGAGCCTGGCCGGCGCCGAGGGCCGTCTTGATCTTGGTCTTGTACGCATCGTTCTGAAAGGCTGTCTGGGCGATCTGCGTGCCGGCGTTGGCGGCGTTGAAGCGGTCGACGGCAGCCTTGCGGATGCCCTCACCCGGCTGGCCGGTGAGGTACCAGTAGGAGGCACCGCCCCCGGCTGCCGCGGCGCCACCGCTGGCCGTGGTGCTGCTGGGGCCCGAGCTGCCACAAGCGGCGAGGGCACCGGCCAGGGGGACGCCCATGACGAGCCCGAGGAAGGTACGGCGAGAGGTCGATCTGGGATCCACGTTGATCTCCACTTGGTGTCGTGGCCGTAGGCGGCCGGTCCTGGTGTCACCTGGTTCGAGACCTCGACTCCGCAGGCTGCCCTGCGGGACGTACGAGACCCGTTCTTTCGCAACTACCTTGGTGCGTTCGACGATACTTTTCGCTCGTTTCATGTGTCAAGGGCTGTGACCGGACCGTGTCCGTTGTCCCACCTTGCGTCATTCGCGGGCTGTTCAGGCGCCCTGAACGTGCTCACAGGGTGCCGTGCTCGCAGGGTATGCCGGTCAGGGCGGGTTGCGTCGGGGTTTGTGGAAAGCGGGGCCGCCTCTTCCCTTTGGGGCGGAGAATCCGATACTTTGGTCGAAAGTTTTCGAACATTTTTGGCAAAGGAGCCACCCATGGGGCAGACCCCGTCGTCCGATGTCCCCGCGCTCGCCGTCTGGCGCGACCGGGACCGGAGCGACCAGGAGCGGGCCGAGGCCCTCCTCGCCGCACTGACCCTCGAGGAGAAGGTGGGGCAGCTCGGCAGCCGGTGGGTGCTCAGCGACCTCGGTGGTGAGCCGGCGGACGAGACCGGAGGGGGAGCCGAGAGTGCAGAGGAGACGGGTTCCTCGGAGCGGGACGAGGTGCACAACGTGGCGCCGATGCAGGACGTCTTCGCCGCCTCGGGCACCGTGCCGCTCGAGGAGGCCGCCGAGCACGGTCTCGGCCACCTGACGCGGATCTGGGGCAGCGTCCCGCTCAGCCCCGAGGAGGGCGCGGAGGAGGTCGTCCGGCAGCAGCAGACCGTCGTCGACCACTCCCGTCTCGGCATCCCCGCGATCGTGCACGAGGAGTGCCTCACGGGTTTCACCGCCTTCGGGGCCACCGTCTACCCGTCGGCCATCGCCTGGGGCGCCACCTTCGACCCCGATCTCGTCGAGCGGATGGCCGGCGCGATCGGCCGGGACATGGCGGCCCTCGGGGTGCACCAGGGACTCTCCCCGGTCCTCGACGTCGTCCGTGACTACCGGTGGGGCCGGGTCGAGGAGACCATGGGGGAGGACCCGTACCTCGTCTCGATGCTCGGCTCGGCATACGTGCGGGGTCTGCAGGGCGGCGGCATCATCGCCACGCTCAAGCACTTTGCCGGCTACTCCGCTTCCCGCGGGGCCCGCAACCACGGGCCGGTGCCGATGGGTCCGCGAGAGCTGCGCGACGTCATCCTGCCGCCCTTCGAGATGGCCGTGCGGCTCGCGAAGGTCGGCTCGGTGATGAACTCCTACTCCGACGTCGACGGCGTGCCCGCCGGCGCGGACCCCTGGCTGCTCACGGAGCTGCTGCGCGACACGTGGGGCTTCGAGGGGACGGTCGTCTCCGACTACTGGGCGGTCCCGTTCCTGTCCTCGATGCACCGGGTCGCCGCCGACACCACCGAGGCGGGGGTGTTGGCGTTGACGGCCGGGCTCGACGTCGAGCTGCCCGACACCATCGGCTACGACCAGCGGCTCACCGCGCTCGTGCACGACGGCGAGCTGGACGAGGCCGTCATCGACCGCGCGGTGCGGCGGGTGCTGCTCCAGAAGGTCCAGCTCGGGCTGCTCGACCCGGACTGGACGCCGGAGGGGTCGGTCGCCCAGGCGCCGGGCGTCGATCTCGACTCACCGGCCAACCGAGACCTCGCCCGCGAGCTCGCGGAGCGCAGCGTCGTGCTGCTCGACCCCGGGACCGCCCTGCCCCTCGCCGGTCCGGGGCGCACGGCGCCGGCTCGGGTCGCCGTCGTCGGGCCCACCGCCGACAACCCCAAGACGTTCATGGGGTGCTACGCCTTCCCCAACCACGTCCTGCCCCGCTACCCGGAGCGCGGGCTCGGCGTCGAGGTGCCCAGCCTCCTCGACGCGCTGCGCGCCGAGCTGCCCGACTCCCGGGTGACCCACGAACCGGGGTGCGAGACCTCGGGGACCGACCGGTCCGGGTTCGAGGCGGCGCTCGCCGCTGCCCGCGACGCCGACCTCTGCGTCGTGGCGGTCGGCGACCTCGCCGGGCTCTTCGGCCACGGCACCTCCGGGGAGGGCTGCGACGCCCCCGACCTGTCGCTGCCGGGCGTGCAGGGCGAGCTGGTCTTGGAGCTGCTCGCGACGGGAACCCCCGTCGTCGTCGTCGTCATCTCGGGCCGCCCCTACGCGCTCGGTGAGATCGCGGGACGGGCCGTCGGTCTCGTGCAGGCCTTCATGCCCGGGGAGGAGGGTGGTGCGGCCGTCGCCGGGGTGCTCTCCGGCCGGGTCGCACCCTCGGGCCGGCTCCCGGTGCAGATCCCGCGCCTGCCGGGTGGTCAGCCGGGGACCTACCTCCAGCCGCTGCTCGGCGTCGGCAACAACGGGATCAGCACCCTCGACCCGACCCCGCTCTACCCCTTCGGTTTCGGGCGCGGCTACACCCGCTTCGAGATCGACGGACTCGAGACGAGCGCGGACGAGATCGGCACCGACGGTGAGGTGCGGATCAGCGTGCGGGTGACCAACACGGGCGAGCGGGCCGGCGACGAGGTCGTCCAGCTCTACCTGCACGACCCGGTGGCGAGGGTCACCCGTCCGGTGCTCCAGCTGGCCGGTTTCGCCAGGGTCCCCCTGCAGCCCCTAGAGTCGCGCACCGTGACCTTTGCCCTCCATGCCGACCGGGCCGCCTACACGGGCCGTGACCTCCAGCGGGTCGTCGAGGCGGGCGACCTGCACCTGCTCGTCGGCAGCTCCGCCGCCGACCTGCCCTGCCGCGCCGTGCTGCGCCTTGTCGGGCCCGACCGGGTCGTCGGCGCCGACCGCGTGCTGGTCACCCCGGTCGAGCTCTCCCCGGCCGGGTCGGCCGGGTCGGCGCGGGGCTAGATCCGGTGAGTGACGTGTCCGTCCGCACGACCCTCGCCGAGGTCGCCACCTCGGCGGGGGTCTCGGTCGCGACCGTCTCGAAGGTGGTCAACGGCCGCAGCGACGTGTCGGAGAAGACCCGGGCCCGCGTCCAGGAGCTGCTCGACGAGAACGGCTACCAGCCGCGCAGCCCGAGGCGACGTGGCCTGTCCACCACGATGGTCGAGCTGGCGTTCGAGGGGGACCTGCACGCCTACTCCGCCGAGATCGTCCAGGCCGTCGTCGACGCCGCGGCCCTCGAGGGGACCAACGTCGTGGTCACCCGTCGCGCGCTGGGGTCGCCGCCGGCGGACGGATCGCTCAACGAGTGGGCCCGTGGTCTGGCCGACTCCGGGGTGCAGGCCTACATCGCGGTGACGAGCATCCTGTCCGCCGCGCAGATCGCCGCCCTGGCGCGCGCCGGCGTCCACCTCGTCGTCATCGACCCGCTCGAGCTGCCGAACGTCGACGTGACGAGCGTGGGGTCGACGAACTTCACCGGCGGCATGTCCGCGGCCCAGCACCTGCTCGACCTCGGTCACCGGCGGATCGCCTTCGTGGGCGGCCACGCCCGCGCCGCCTGCAACCAGGCGCGGATGCACGGGTTCCGCGCCGTGCTCGAGCGGGCCGGCGTCGACCTGCCCGCCGAGTACGTCCTCTCCTCCCACTTCATGTACCGCGACGGGGTCGCCGGCGGCGCGCTGCTGCTCGACCTGCCGACACCACCGACCGCGATCTTCGCCGCCTCCGACGAGATCGGTGTCGGGGTGATGGAGGCGGCCCGCACCCGTGGTCTGCGCGTGCCCGACGACCTCAGCATCGTCGGGTTCGACGACACGCAGCTCGCCCGGATGTCCTCACCCCCGCTGACGACCGTGCGCCAGCCCCTGTCGGAGATGGGCGGGATGGCCGTGCGCACCGCTCTGCGGCTGATCGCAGGAGCCTCCATCGACTCCCACCACGTCGAGCTCGCGACCGAGCTCATCGTGCGCGAGTCGACCGCGCCCCCGTCGGGACGACGCCACAACCTGCGGTCCGACCCGGAGCCGGGCTAGTCGCGGAGCCGACCGGGCAGCACCGGGTGCGGACTGATCTGCAGATGGATCGGTGCCGCGGGGGGGCATTGGGGATCAAGCGGCGGATCAGTCTGCGGTTGGGGTCGTCAGGGCAGCACCCGGTGCGGACTGATCTGCAGATTGATCGGTGCGGGGTGACCGCGGGATCAAGCGGCGGATCAGTCTGCGGTTGGGGTCGTGGGCCTCGTCCGGTCATCCGCGAACTGGGCCACGAGTTCAGGGTCGACGGCCGCCAGCACGGCATACGCACGCTCGGGCGTCAGGTCGACGACGTCGTAGTGCTGGGCCCCCGCGGCGGTGGTCGCGATGAGGGTCACCACCCCGGCGCGCCGCTGCCAGAAGGACTGCTGCACGGTCCAGCCGATGATGCCGGACCGGTCGAGGACCACCCGTCGCCGGTCGAGGGACCCCTGGCGGGTCACGAGGTGGCGCGGGGTGAGCGCGTGACCGAGGGCGGCGGCCCGGTCCCGTGCGAG
>JBDSSS010000100.1:0-28755 GCA_039928615.1 Terracoccus sp.
ATGACGCAGGAGCCACCGGCTCCCGGCAGGACCCGACCGGCTCGTCCCGCGGAGGCCGAGAGACGACCGAGGCCGGCCTGACCATCCTGGAGATGCGCGACATCACCAAGGAGTTCCCCGGCGTCAAGGCGCTCTCCGACGTCACGATGAAGGTGCGCCGCGCCGAGGTCCACGCGATCTGCGGTGAGAACGGCGCCGGCAAGTCGACCCTGATGAAGGTCCTGTCGGGCGTCTACCCGGCCGGCAGCTACGACGGCGAGATCCTCTTCGAGGGCAAAAAGGTCGAGTTCAACAACATCCGAGACAGCGAGCACGCCGGCATCGTCATCATCCACCAAGAGCTCGCGCTCATCCCGGAGCTGTCGATCGCCGAGAACATCTTCCTCGGCAACGAGCAGGCTGCCCGGGGAGTCATCAACTGGACCCACACGAAGGTCAGGGCGAGTGAGCTGCTCGCCCGGGTCGGCCTCTCCGAGGACCCCGACACGAAGATTCGCGAGATCGGCGTCGGCAAGCAGCAGCTCGTCGAGATCGCCAAGGCGCTGTCCAAGGACGTCAAGCTGCTCATCCTCGACGAGCCCACCGCGGCGCTCAACGAGGGCGACTCCCAGCACCTGCTCGACCTCATCGTGGGCCTGCGCGAGCGGGGCGTCACGTGCATCATGATCAGCCACAAGCTCAACGAGATCGAGAAGATCTCCGACGCGATCACGATCATCCGCGACGGCAAGTCGATCGAGACCCTCCGGGTCAAGGAGGACGGCGTCGACGAGAACCGGATCATCCGCGGCATGGTCGGCCGCGACCTCGAGTCGCGCTTCCCCGAGCACACCCCCGAGCTCGGCGAGACCTTCTTCGAGGTCAAGCACTGGACGGTGCAGCACCCGAGCGTCCCCGACCGGCTCGTGGCCAAGGACAGCAGCTTCTACGTCCGCCGCGGTGAGATCGTCGGCTTCGCCGGCCTGATGGGCGCCGGACGCACCGAGCTGATGCGCAGCCTCTTCGGCCGCTCCTACGGCACCTGGGTGTCGGGCACGATCATCAAGGACGGCGAGGAGATCCAGCTCCGCCACGTGTCCGACGCCATCGACCACGGCCTGGCCTACGTCACCGAGGACCGCAAGACCCTCGGACTCAACCTGCTCGACGACATCAAGCGGACCACCGTCTCGGCGCGCCTGTCCCGCATCACCCGCGGCCTCGTCGTCGACTCCCGCGAGGAGTACAACTACGCCGAGTCCTACCGGAAGTCGCTGCGCACCAAGGCCCCCACCGTCGACGAGGGCGTGAGCAAGCTCTCCGGTGGCAACCAGCAGAAGGTCGTCCTCGCCAAGTGGCTGTTCACCGAGCCCGACCTGCTCATCCTCGACGAACCGACCCGCGGCATCGACGTCGGGGCGAAGTTCGAGATCTACGGCATCATCCAGAAGATGGCCCAGGAGGGGAAGGGCGTCATCCTCGTGTCGTCCGAGCTGCCCGAGCTGCTCGGCCTGTCCGACCGGATCTACACGATCAACGAGGGCGCCATCACCGGCGTCCTGGCCAAGGGCGAGGCCGACCAGGAGTCCCTCATGCGTCTGATGACGCGCTCCCACGGCCACGCCTCCCCCGCGTCGGCCAGCGCCTGACCATCCACCCACCCCGAGAGACAGCAGGATCGCGAGCCATGGACAAGGTCAAGAAGATCTTCGGCGGAGACACCCGACAGCTGGGAATGATCTTCGCCCTCATCGCCCTGATCATCTTCTTCCAGATCAGGACCGGCGGACTGACGCTGACGCCGGACAACGTCATCAACATCTTCCAGGGCAACTCCTACATCCTCGTGCTGGCCATCGGCATGGTCCTGGTCATCATCGCGGGCCACATCGACCTGTCCGTCGGGTCGGTCGCGGCGTTCGTCGGCATCTCCGTCGCCATCGCGATGCGTGACTGGAACCTGCCGTGGTTCGTCGGCATCCTGCTCGGCCTCGCCCTCGGCGCCCTCGTCGGCGCCTGGCAGGGCCTGTGGACCGCCTACGTCGGGATCCCCGCGTTCATCGTGACCCTTTCGGGCATGCTCTTCTTCCGCGGCGCCAACCAGTTCGTCGGCAAGTCCAACACCGTCCCCGTCGACTCGAACTTCCAGGTCATCGGCGGTGGCTACCTGCCGGAGATCGGGCCCAACACGGGCTACAACAACCTCACCGTCCTCATCGGCCTGCTTCTGTGCGCCGGTGTCATCTACGGCAGCCTCCGCAGCCGCAGCGGCCTGGTCAAGCTGGGCGCCGACGTGGAGGAGGCGTGGATCATGTGGCTGCGCATCGTGCTGATCTGTGGCGCGATCATCGGCGCGACGCTGCTCTTCGGCTCCGGTCGCCCGGGCACGTCCTTCCCGATCTCGGGCCTGATCCTCGCCGTCCTCGTCCTCATCTACGGCTTCGTCTCGACCCGCACCATCATCGGTCGACACATCTACGCCGTCGGTGGCAACCGGCACGCGGCCGAGCTCTCCGGAGTGCGGAGCAAGCGGGTCAACTTCCTCGTCATGATGAACATGTCGATCCTCGCGGCCCTCGCAGGCATGATCTTCGTCGCCCGCTCCACCGCCTCCGGCCCGTTCGACGGTGTCGGCTGGGAGCTCGACGCCATCGCCGCCGTCTTCATCGGTGGCGCGGCGGTGACCGGCGGCGTCGGCACCGTCGTCGGCTCCATCGTCGGTGGCCTCGTCATGGCCGTCCTCAACAACGGCCTCCAGCTGCTCGGCATCGGCGCCGACGCGACCCAGATGATCAAGGGTCTCGTCCTGCTCATCGCCGTCGCCTTCGACGTCTACAACAAGTCGCAGGGCCGCAGCTCGATCACCGGCCTGCTGATGCGCAACTTCCGTGGGGGCGACAAGAAGGACGACGGCGGCGGCATCGAGGAGCAGGACGCCAAGACCGAGACCGAGCCCGTCGAGGGCGCGATCCGCCGGACCTGACTTCACACCCGAGGATCGGCGTCCGCCGGTCCCAGACAGACCCGCGTCCCGCCTCGGGGCGCGCCAGAAAGGAACGATTGCAGATGCGTATTCTCACCAAGGTGGTGGGCGTCACCGCCGTCGCCGCCCTCGCGCTCACCGGTTGCGGCCGGAGCACCGACACGACGACGACCACCCCGGCTGCCGGCTCGACCGGCGCGGCTGCCACCGGTGGCTTCGCCGCCGACGCCCTCATCGGCGTGGCCCTGCCCCAGAAGACCTCGGAGAACTGGGTCCTCGCGGAGAGCCTCTTCAAGGACGGCCTGGCCAAGGCCGGCTTCCAGTCCGACGTCCAGTTCGCCAACGGCGGCGTGTCGGAGCAGCAGAACCAGATCCAGGCCATGGTCACCAAGGGCGCCAAGGTCATCGTCGTCGGCGCCATCGACGGCTCGCAGCTGGGCACCCAGCTCAAGGCCGCCAAGGACTCCGGCGCGATCGTCATCGCCTACGACCGTCTCGTCAAGAACACCGACGCGGTCGACTACTACATCGCCTACGACAACTTCAAGGTCGGCGAGCTGCAGGGCCAGGCCCTGCTCGACGGCATGAAGGCCAAGAAGGCCAACGGCCCGTACAACATCGAGCTGTTCGCCGGGTCCCCCGACGACGCCAACGCGCAGGTCTTCTTCGACGGCGCGATGAAGGTGCTCAAGCCGAAGATCGACGACGGGACCCTCAAGGTCGCCTCGGGCCAGACCGACTTCAACCAGGTCGTCACCCAGGGCTGGAAGGCCGAGAACGCCCAGAAGCGGATGGACACGCTCCTGACGGCCAACTACACGAGCACCCCGCTGGACGGCGTCCTGTCGCCCAACGACACGCTCGGCCGCGCGATCCTCACCTCGGTGAAGGCCGCCAACAAGCCGATCCCGGTCGTCACCGGTCAGGACTCCGAGGTCGAGTCGGTCAAGTCGATCATGGCCGGCGAGCAGTACTCCACGATCAACAAGGACACGAGCAACCTCGTGGCCGACACGATCAAGATGGTCCAGACCCTCCAGAAGGGCGAGAAGCCGGAGATCAACGACGACAAGTCCTACGACAACGGCGTCAAGGTCGTCCCGGCATTCCTGCTCCCCCCGGTCATCGTGACCAAGGCCAACGCCGCCGAGGCGTACGCCAACAACCCGACGCTGCTCGCGCTCACCAAGTGACCTGAGCTCGTCGACGCACCACCGACACGGCCCGTCCCCTCACCGGGGGCGGGCCGTGTCGTCGTCCAAGCCCCGCTGCGCACCTTGCCCCCGCGGCCCCCTCCACGCGTCCCGGGTTCGATGTATCTGCGCGCCCCAGAGGGCGCGCAGTTACATCGAACCGGGGGAAGGGGTGACTCGGGAGCGGGGCTAGCAGCTGGCTGCCCGGAGCGCGGTCCGGATCATCGGCAGCTGCAGCGGCAGCCGCGCCAGGGTCGCGACGAAGAAGGCCTTGCGGGCGAGGTCGTCGGGGCTGCGGTCGAGACCGCGCTTGGCCTGTGCGCTCATCGTGACGTTGGCGGGCAGCACCGCGAGGAGCAGGCCGGCGGAGGCGAGACCCGCCACGCGGCGGGTGCTCGGGACCAGCAGTCCTGCAGCGCAGAGGATCTCGGCCACCCCCGAAAGCTGCACCAGCGCCCGGGGCGCCGGCAACGCGCGGGGGACGATGGGCTCGAAGATCTCGGGTCGCACGAGGTGGAGCACCCCGGAGGTGGCGAAGGCGGCGACGAGGCCACGGGCCCCGCGATCCAGGCCCCGGATGTCGATGTGCGACGCGCGTCGTGTCATGGCGCCACCCTACGGCCCGGGCTCAGAGCAGGACGGTGGCGAAGGTGCCCACCCGCTCGAACCCGACCCGGTCGTAGGTCGCCCGGGCCGCGACGTTGAAGTCGTTGACGTAGAGCGACACCTCGTCGGCCGGGCCCGACAGCACCTGCTCGACGACCGCCGCCACGGCCGGGACGGCGAGTCCCTGGCCCCGCAGCCGCGGGTGCACCCACACCCCCTGGATCTGCGCGCAGCCGATGGCGAGGGACCCGACGTCCGCCTTGAAGACGACCTCGCCGTCGAGGACCCGGACGAAGGTGTGGCCCTGCCGGATCAGCGCGGCGATGCTCGCACGATAACCACGGTCGGACCCGGAGTAGGGCGCGTAGCCGATCTCCTCGGTGAACATGTGGGCGGCGGCCGGCAGCACGAGGGAGACCTCGTCCGGGCTCGCCACGCGGACGAGGTCGTCGATGGGGACGCCGCGCGACGAGGGGAGGCCGGAGGTCGACAGGAGTGGCTGGGAGGTCCGCATCGCGCGCACCGGGCCCCACGACGGGCCGAGCCGCTCCCAGAGGCCGGAGACCTGGTCGGCCGGGCCGAAGAGCGAGGCGCACTGGCGTCGCATCCGTGACACCTTGGTCGCGAGGGCGTCGAGCCCGGCCTCATCGAGCCCCACCGGCACGATGTTGGCGCTGGCCCAGGCCAGCCCGGTCAGCTCGCCGTCGACGAAGTGACCCAGCACCGAGCCGGGGTGGCTGCGCAGGGCGCCCTCCTCGATGCGGGCCGCGACGAACACACTGGCCGGACGGTCGACCGCACAGAGCGCCAGAGCAGCATCGTGGTCGGTGGCCGTCAGCGGTCGCACGGGGAGACGTTGGCGCAGCACAGAGACAGCCTGCCCGTCCGGACCCGCCGTGTCACCTCTCGGAGCCGCGCGTGGTGGGTCATTCTGGGACCGTGTCCGACTCCCACCCACCGCGAGGAGCCCTCAGCAGCCCCGGACGCGCTGAGGTGTGGCTCGCCGCGCCGTCGCAGTGGCTGGGCTGGCGACGCCGCACGAACGAGCTCGACGCGGTGGAGCGCCGGCGTCTCGCTGAGCTCGAGGCGGCGGGCCCGGCTGCCTCGCGGGCGTATGCCGTGCTGCACCTCCTCGCGCGCGACGTGGTCTCCGAGCAGTCCGGGACGGCGCCGGCCTCGGTTGCGTTCTCCCGCTCCTGCGACCGGTGCGGCGCGGCGCACGGTCGCCCGAGGGTGCTCGGGCAGCCGGCCGTGCACCTGTCGCTGTCCCGGACACCGGACCTCGTCGCCGTGGCGCTCTCGAGCGACGCGCCGGTGGGTGTCGACGTCGAGCGGGTCTCGTCCGTGGGCTTCGAGGGGTTCGACCTCGTCGCGGCCCATCCGTCGGAGCGGCTCTCCGGGAGGACCGACACCGACCGGGCGGTGTCCTGGGTCCGCAAGGAGGCCGCCCTCAAGGCGCTCGGAGTCGGGCTGCGGATCGACCCGGAGACCGTGGTCACTCCCCAACCGGGTCGGCCCCTCACGCTCGTCGGCACCGACTCTCCGGTCAGCGTTCTCGACCTCGACCCCGCGTCGGTGCGCGAGCTCGCGAGGGGCATGGTCGCCGCCGTCGCTCTTGCTGCGGCCCACGAGAATCTGGTCGTGACGCTGCACCACCGGTGACCGGCTCGCGTCGCGGGACGGTCAGGGACGTGCGGCTCGCACCAGCGTGGGGAGCTCCAGGCGCATCACCCAGTCACGCACCAGATCCACCGCCCTACCTGAAGGGTCGTGATCGGAGACGTGCGCCACGAAGTCGGCCGTCGACACGGAGCCGTGACGGTGGGTCGAGACCCAGCTGCGCAGCAGGGACGCAAAGACCTCCTCGCCGAGGTGGCGACGGAGGGCGTGCAACGTCAGCGCGCCGCGCTTGTACACACAGTCGTCGAACATGCGCTCCGGACCCGGATCGGCGAGGATGAAGTCCTGGCCACCCCTCGCGAGGAGGGACCGGTGCTGGGCCGCGAGCTCGTCAGCGGTGGGGCCGCCGGAAGCGTCGGACCACAGCCACTCGGCGTAGCAGGCAAAGCCCTCGTTGAGCCAGATGTCGCTCCACGTGGCGACCGTCAGGCTGTTGCCGAACCACTGGTGGGCCAGCTCGTGGGCGACGAGCCGCTCGTGCGTCCCCCGGCCGTCCAGCCAGTTCGGTCCGAAGGTCGCCATGGCCTGGGCCTCGAGCGGGATCTCGAGGTCGTCCGACGTGACGACGACCGTGTAGTCGTCGAAGGGATACGGCCCGAAGAGGTCGACGAACAGCTCCATCATCCGAGGCTGCGGCTCGAGCTCCCTGAGGACCTGCTCGTGCAGCTCGCGTGGTGCGACCACGACCTGGCGGACCCCGTCGTCGGCGAGGACCACCCGCTCGTAGTGGCCCACGTGGACGCACGCGAGGTAGGTGGCCATCGGATACGGCTCGTCGAAGACGTGCCGGGTGCGGCTCCCCCGGACCCGGCGGCCGGTAAGGGTGCCCGTCACGGACACCGCATACGGCGAGTCGCACTCGAGGGAGATGCGGTAGGTCGCCTTGCTCCGGGGGTGGTCGTTGCAGGGGAACCAGGTCGGGGCGCCGGTGGGCTGGCTCGCGACGAGGACGCCGTCCTCGAGCTCCTCCCAGCCGAGCTCCCCCCAGGTGGACCGGGTCGGTCCGGGGTTGCCGGAATACGTGATCGCGAGCCGGGCGCCGTCTCCGGGTGCGAGCGCGCCCGGCAGCGTGACGGTCAGGTGACCGGCGCGCTGGGACCATCGGGTGGACACGCCGTCGGCGGTGACCTTCGAGACCCGCAGGCCCACGAGGTCGACCCGCAGCTGCCTCAGCGCGTCGACCGCCACGACGTCCAGCCGCGCCCGGCCGCTGAGCCGGTTGGACGAGACCTTGTAGTCGAGGTCGAGGTCGTAGTGGCGCACCTCGTAGGTGGCGTCTCCGCGACCGGGCACGTAGGGGTCACCAGGGATCGCGGGCACGGGGCCAGCGTATGCCGCACTCATCCCCCCGCCCGATCGCGGGCCTCTGCGCCGGGACCCGTCCAGGGGGCGATGGGGTTGCCCGTCCACCGGCTGCTCGCCGGGACCGACTCTCCGCGCAGGACCAGCGATCCGGGGCCGACCGTCGCGCCCGGCTCGATGGCGGCTGCCGGGAGGATGACGCCGTTGGGCCCGAGGGTGGCGCCGGCACCCAGGGTCACCGTGTCCAGCGCCATGATCCGGTCGTGGAAGAGGTGCGTCTGCAGGACGCAGCCCCGGTTGACGGTGACTCCCTCGCCGAGCCTGACGAGGTCGGCCTCGGGCAACCAGTAGGTCTCGCACCACACCCCGTGGCCGATGTGGGCCCCGAGACTGCGCAGCCACACGTTGATCGCGGGGGTGCCGGTCGCGGTCCACGCGAACCAGGGCCCGGCGACCATCTCGACGAAGGTGTCGACGACCTCGTTGCGCCACACGAAGGAGCTCCACAACGGATGCTCCCCGACCTGGAGCCGTCCGACGACGACCCACTTGGCGACCGTCGTGATCGCTGCGGCCGCCGCCCCCGCGACCGCCAGCACCAGGCCCGAGACCGCAGCGGCCTGCCACACCCCCCAGCCGTCCACGACTGCCGAAAGGGTGAGCAGGACCGTGAGCCCGAGGGCCATCGTGACCATCACCGGGATGATCCTGCAGAGCTCGACGAGACCCCGGGCGAGCTTGAGCCGCGACGAGGGTGCGAACGTGCGCTCGAGCGACACCTCCTGCGCGGCGCGCCTCAGCCGGACCGGCGGGCTGCCCAGCCAGCTCGACCCTGCCTTCGATTTCTCCGGGGCCGCGGACAGCACCGCGACGAGGCCGTCCTTGGGGACCCGGCGTCCCGGTGCGGTCATGCCCGAGTTGCCGAGGAAGGCCCGTTTGCCGATCCTGGCCCGTTCGATGCGCATCCAGCCACGGCGGAGCTCGTAGCCGGCGACGAGGGTGTCGTCGGCGAGGAACGCCCCGTCACCGACCGTCGTCATCCTCGGCAGCAGGAGCACCGTCGAGGCCTCCACGTCGCTGCCGACGCGGGCGCCGAGTGCACGCAGCCAGGCGGGGGTCAGCAGGCTCGCGTACACGGGGAAGAGCAGGGTGCGGGCCTGGTCGAGGAGCCGCTCGGTCACCCATACCTGCCACCCGACTCGGCTTCGCACCGGGTGGAACCCTTCGGACAGCCCCATGCCGAGCAGCCGCACGATGCTGATGGTGAGCGCGGCCAGGGTCGCCAGCCCCAGGACCGTGACGAGCGGGACGAGCAGGTAGGCGGTGCGCGCAACAGCGCCGTAGGAGCCGACGCCGCGCAGCTCGCCGGCGAGGACGAGCAGTCCGGGCACGAGCGCGAGCAGCGGGACTGCGGCCAGGACGACGGAGGAGACGCCGTAGACCGGGACCCAGCGCGCCCGCCGAGCCGGCCGGGAAGTCGGCCAGCGTCCCGACCCGCTGCCACCCGAGCCTGACCGGACGGCGGGTGACCCGGCGACCGTCGTCGAGCCCGGCACGTCGACGAGCACCGTCGACCCGGCCTCGACCAGGGCGCCGATGCCGATCGAGACGTCGGGTCCGATGGTGCTGCGGGCCGCGACGGCGGCACCCGCACCGATGGCGATGACGCCGACGTGGACGACGTCTCCGTCCATCCAGTAGCCGGAGAGGTCGACCTCCGGCTCGATGCTGGCCCCGTCGCCGATCCTCAGCATCCCGGTGACCGGTGGGACCGAGTGCAGGTCGACGCCGCTGCCGACCTGCGCGCCGAGGGCGCGGGCGTAGAGGATGATCCACGGGGCCCCGGCGAGCGAGACGGCTCCCAGCGCCTCGGTGAGGCGCTCGGCGGCCCAGAGCCGCAGCTGCACGTGCCCGCCCCGGGGGTAGGTCCCGGGCTCGACTCCGGCGAGCAGGAGCCGGGCTCCCAGCGCGGACAATGCCATTCGCCCGATCGGCGTGATGAAGGCGACCCACCCGGCGGCGATGCCCCACCACGACACGGGGGCCGCCCACGGCGCGAGGTCGAGCAGACGCAGCAGCTCGGTCGCCGTGACGAGCCCGACGACCCACTGGAGCCCCTTGACGGTGAGCAGGACGAGGGAGATGAGGGTCTGGACGAACTGTGTCCCGCGCGGGATGCGCCGGACGTGCCGCGGCGGCTGCGTCCCCACGGGGTCGGCGGCGTCAATGAGCTCGGCCTGCGCACCGAGGCGCGGCCGGTCGTAGAGGTCGGCGACGGTCACCGTGGGCACCCTGACGCGGAGCAGCGAGACGAGCTGGGCCGCGGAGAGACTGCCTCCGCCGAGACTGAAGAAGTCGGCGTCGGCCGAGGTCACCCGCGCCCCCAGGACCCTCGTCCACTGCTCGGAGAGCCACGCCTCGGTGCCCCGGAGATCGGCGCTGTCATCGTCCTCGGCGGTGCCCGGGACCGGCCACGGCAGCGCCTCCCGGTCGACCTTGCCGGAGGTCCGCGTCGGCAGGGTCTCGACGACCGCAAGGAGCGGCACGAGCGCCGCAGGAAGCTCCTCGCGGAGGCTCGTCACGGCCCGGTCCCGGTCGAAGGTCGCAGGGTCGGCGGCGACGACGTAGCCGACCAGGACCTGGCTGCCCATCGGCGTGGTCCGCACCGCGGCCGCCGCACCCGTGACCTCGTTGAGCGCCTGCAGCGCGGCATCGACCTCCCCCAGCTCGATCCGTCGACCTCCGAGCTTGACCTGCTCGTCGGCGCGGCCGACGAAAAGCAGGCCGTCGGGGTCGTTGACGACGAGATCGCCCGAACGGTAGGCCCGCTCCCACCCGAGCGTCGGCATGGGAGCGAACTTCTCCGCGTCCTTCGTCGAGTCGAGGTACCGGGCCAGACCCACTCCCCCGATGATCAGCTGCCCGGTGGTGCCGACGGGGACGGGCTGTCCCGACCCGTCGACGACGGCGAGGTCCCAGCCGTCGAGGGGAAGGCCGATGCGGACTGGCCCTGCGCTGGTCAGCAGTGCGCCACAGGCCACCACCGTCGCCTCGGTGGGCCCGTAGGTGTTCCACACCTCGCGGTCCGGGGTCGCGAGCCGGGCCGCGAGCTCCGGCGGGCACGCCTCGCCACCGAAGATGAGCAGGCGGACCGGCTCGAGGGCCTCGGCGGGCCACAGCGCGGCCAGGGTCGGGACCGTCGAGACCACGCTGATCGCCTGGGTGACGAGCCAGGGACCGAGGTCCGTGCCCGTCCGGACCAGCGCGCGTGGCGCCGGGACGAGGCAGGCGCCGTGTGCCCAGGCCAGCCACATCTCCTCACAGGACGCGTCGAAGGCCACCGAGAGACCGGCCAGAACGCGGTCTCCGGGACCGACCGGCTTGTCCTGCAGGAACATCCGTGACTCCGCATCGACGAACGCGGCCGCGGACCGGTGGGAGACGGCCACCCCCTTCGGCACGCCCGTGGAGCCGGAGGTGAAGATCACCCAGGCGTCGTCCCCGGGATCGACCTGCGGGAGGGGCACCTCGTCGCCGGGCCCGTGCTTTGCGTGGAGGACGGGGCCCTGGACCAGGATCGACCGCCCGGCCCCCACGACGGCCCGGACATCTGCCTCGCTGAAGACGAGGTCGGCCCGCTCCTCGGGGTCGTCGACGTCCACCGGTACGTAGGCGGCCCCCGCCCGGAGGATGCCCAAGATCGAGACGTAGAGGTCATGGGTCCCCGACGGCGCACGGACGCCGACCCGGTCCCCACGTCGGACGCCGACGGCGCGCAGCGCCCGCGCCATCGCCTCGACCTCGCGTCCGAGCTCGAGGTAGGTCAGGACCGACCGGGTGTCATCGAGCGCGGGGGCTTCGGGGTGCGCCGCGATGGTGCCGAGCAGGATGTCGATGAGGGTCCGGGGCGAGGGTGCCCTGTCGCCGGCGAGCAGCGGGTCGGGCACGCGGACTCCTTCGCAGACTCGTCGTCACGACGGGGACGACCTGCGAGAGTCTAGTGAGCCGGGGTGAACGGGAGGTGTCCGCTGACCGTCGGGCCGGACATCACACCAGCCGAGGGTGCTCGAGGTCGGTGTTGTCGACCACCCACGTGGCGCGGGCACGTGGGTCGGCGGCGGCCAGGTAGAGCCGCTGCCCGCCGACGTACCGACGGTTGGTCACCGCATCCGGGTTCGGGTCGTGGCCCTCCCCGAAGCGGGCGTTGCCCCGGGGCACCGAGACGGCGAAGGGCACCTCGAGCCAGACCGTGGCGTCCCAGACGCCGGCGAGCTCTGGCCGCTGGAGGAAGATCCCGTCGACGAGCAGCACCGTGTCGTCCCCGACCGCGACCGGGGGCGGCGACACCGGACGGTCTGCGTCCACGTCATTGACCGCCGGGGTGAGGGGTTGTCCGCGCCGGAAGGGCTCGATGACGACGCGACGGAAGGCGTCGTAGTCGTAGGAGTCCTCGTAGAAGGACTCCGGCCCCCGACCCCGGGCCGCGCGCTGCGCCCGAGGCCGGTGGAAGCCGTCGATCGTGACACGCAGGACATCACGGCCGCTGGCGACGGACGTGCTCATCTCGGCGAGCTCGTCGGCGAAGACCGTCTTGCCGGCGCCGTCGAACCCGTCCACGGCCACGGCCACGCGTTGACCGGGCCGCAGCGCGAGGACGCGCTCGGCGAGGTCACGCAGGACGGCATACCTCGTCGAGGTGGGGACGGGCAGCAGCACCTCAGCTGACGGAGACGCTCGGCGCGCCGGCCGACCCCTCGTCCTCGGGCTCGCCCATCTCCTCGGCGAGGCGCATGGCCTCCTCGATGAGGGTCTCGACGATCTGGCTTTCGGGGACGGTCTTGATGACCTCGCCCTTGACGAAGATCTGGCCCTTGCCGTTGCCCGAGGCGACGCCGAGGTCGGCCTCGCGCGCCTCCCCAGGACCGTTGACGACGCAGCCCATCACCGCGACGCGCAGCGGAACCGTCATGCCCTCGAGGCCGGCCGTGACCTGGTCGGCGAGGGTGTAGACGTCGACCTGCGCGCGGCCGCACGACGGGCACGAGACGATCTCCAGCTTGCGGGGCTTGAGTCCGAGGCTCTGCAGGATCTGGTTGCCCACCTTGACCTCCTCGACCGGCGGGGCCGACAGGGAGACGCGGATGGTGTCGCCGATGCCGCGCGAGAGCAGCGCGCCGAAGGCCGTCGCGGACTTGATCGTGCCCTGGAAGGCCGGTCCGGCCTCGGTCACGCCGAGGTGCAGTGGCCAGTCGCCGGCCTCGGCGAGCAGCTCGTAGGCGCGGACCATGATGACGGGGTCGTTGTGCTTGACCGAGATCTTGAAGTCGTGGAAGTCGTGCTCCTCGAAGAGGCTCGCCTCCCAGACGGCCGACTCGACGAGCGCCTCGGGCGTCGCCTTGCCGTACTTGTCCATGATCCGCTTGTCGAGGCTGCCCGCGTTGACCCCGATCCGGATGGAGACGCCGGCATCCTTGGCCGCCCGGGCGATCTCCTTGACCTGGTCGTCGAACTGGCGGATGTTGCCTGGGTTGACCCGAACGGCGGCGCACCCGGCGTCGATGGCTGCGTAGACGTACTTCGGCTGGAAGTGGATGTCGGCGATGACGGGGATCTGGCTCTTGCGAGCGATGGCCGGCAGTGCGTCGGCGTCGTCCTGGCTCGGGCACGCGACGCGCACGATGTCGCAGCCCGAGGCCGTCAGCTCGGCGATCTGCTGGAGCGTGGCGTTGATGTCGGTGGTCGGCGTCGTGGTCATCGACTGCACCGAGATCGGGAAGTCGCTGCCGACCCCGACCTTCCCGACGTGGATCTGTCGCGTCTTCCGGCGGGGTGAGAGAACCGGTGCGGGGGCGGCAGGCATGCCGAGAGAAACCGTCATGCACCCATTATGGACCGCCGGCCGTCCCGCCCGCCCCGGCACGGGGTGCGCTAGCGTGCGGTGACGTCCACGACGACGTGGAGCGTGATGCCGAGCACCGGGAGAGCCGACCATGACCGACCTTCGAGTCGTTGCCGAGATCATCGCCAAGGACGGGTCGGAGGACGCCATCCGCAGCGCCCTGTCGACCCTCGTGACGGCCACCCTCGAGGAGGAGGGCTGCGTCGCCTACGAGCTCTTCGAGTCGAACGCGAAGCCCGGCACCTTCTTCACGATCGAGACCTGGCGCAGCCAGGCCGACCTCGACGCCCACATGACGAGCGAGCACATCGCGACCGCCTTCGCCGCGGCCGGCGACCACGTGGCATCGGCTCCGTCGATCCACCCGCTCTCCCCCGTCAACTGACGCGAGCGCTCCGGGCCGGCCGCGTCAGCCGCGTCAGCCGCGTCAGCCGAAGATGTTGATCGGCTTGACGATGTCGGCGTAGATGAGCAGCACCGACATGGTGATCAGCACGAGCGACATCCCGTAGGCGATCGGCAGCCCCTTGGCGACGTCGACGTAGCCCGGGTCGGGCCGGTGGCGCAGCCGCGCCCAGCCCCGCTTGACGGCCTCCCACACCGCCCCGGCGACGTGGCCGCCGTCGAGCGGGAGCAGCGGGATGAGGTTGAAGACGAAGAGGGCGAGGTTGAGCGAGGCGATGAGCAGCAGCAGCTGCATCACCTTGAGCCAGTTGCCGCCCGCATCCGCCGGGATGTCCATCGCCGCGACCTCGCCGCCGATGCGCCCGACGCCGACGACGGAGATGGGGCCGTTGGGGTCGCGCTGCCCGGAGCCGAAGGCGGCCTGCATGACACCGGCCATCTTCTGCGGGATGCGCACGACGATCGACGCGGTCTCCACCGTTCGGTCCCAGACGAACCCGGGTGCCTGCGCGAGCGGGGTGCGCACGAGCTCTCGCCCGGGGACGACCCCGAGGTAGCCCATCGAGGTGAGCACCGGCGCGCCGTCCTTGGCGACCGGCTTGCCCGCCGCGTCGTAGGTGGCGCGCTCGAGGACGGCAGGGTCGATCGTCAGCGTCGTGTCCGCGTCGCCGCGTCGGACCGTGAACGTCATCGAGGCGCCAGCGCTGTCGCGGATCGCGGAGCTGACCTCGTCCCAGGTCGTCACCGCTCGGCCGTCGATGGCGACGACCCGGTCGCCCACCTTGAGCCCACCGGTGACGGACGGCGCCGCCGGGTCGGTCGGCAGGCACGCCGGCTGTGGCACCGACAGGGTCGGCGCGGTGGTCGGCACGCACGTGGCGAGCGCCCCGACGGTCGGCGCCACCTGGGGCAGACCGTAGAGGGTGATGACGCCGGTGAGCAGGACGGCCGCGATGACGAGGTTCACCAGCGGCCCGCCCATCATGATGATGATCTTCTTGGCGGGCGGCAGCTGGTAGAAGAGCCGGCCGTCGTCCTCGGGCCCGATCTCCTCCATCGAGTCGGCGCGGGCCTGGTCGACCATCTGGCTGAAGCGCCCCGTCGACAGGGTCCGCAGCTCGCCGGGGCGGTCGCCCTTGCGGGGCGGGAGCATGCCGACCATCCGGACGTAGCCGCCCAGCGGGATCGCCTTGATGCCGTACTCGGTCTCACCGTGCTTGCGCGACCAGATCGTCGGGCCGAAGCCGACCATGTACTGCGTCACCTTGACGCCGAACTTCTTGGCGGGCAGGAGGTGGCCGATCTCGTGCAGCGCGATGCTCAGCGCCACCCCGACGACGACCACGAGGACACCCAGGACGAACAACATGGCTCATTGTCACACTGCCGACCTGTGAACCCCCGCCTCGCTCAATCTGTCGATGTATCGGCGCGTTCCCCGGAGCGCGCCGATACATCGACCCGCGGGGTATGCCGCTGTCCCCACCTCCCCCGCCCGGTGCCCGCCGTCCACAGGTGCGTCACGGGCCCCTCCCCCGCGCGGCCGGTCCCGCCGAGGCTGTCCGGATGGAGCCCAGCCGACGACGCCCGCTCGCCGCCGGGCTCGCCCGGGACCGGGACGGCGTCGTCTCGCGGGCCGAGCTGGGCGCCGTCGGCATCGGTCGGCACGATGTCCGCCACGAGGTCGCCGGGGGTCGGTGGCGACGACACGGCCGCCAGACGCTGGCCGTCCACACCGGTCCGCTGTCCACCCTCGCGCGCTGCTGGGCCGCCGTCTTCGAGACCGGTCGCGGGATCGCCGCCGTCGACGGGGTGACCGCCCTGCGGCACGCCGGCCTGCGGGGCTACGTCGACGACGACGTCCACGTCTCCACCGTCCACAACCACAACACCGAGCGCCTCCCGGGGGTTCGGATCCACAAGGTCATCCGCCGGGTCGAGGGTGAGCTCGTGACCACCGGCCTGCCCCGCACCCGACCGGAGGTCGCGGCCGTCCGCGCGGCGCACTGGGCGGCCTCGGACCGGCAGGCCGCTCTCATCCTCCTGATGACGGTGCAGCAACGGCTCACCACGCCGAGGCGGCTCGCGGCGGCGCAGCGACTCGTCCGAGGTCGCACCCGGCGGGCGTTCATCCGCGCCGTGGTGCGCGACATCGCCTTCGGTGCCCAGAGTCTCGGTGAGCTCGACTTCGCGCGCCTCTGTCGCGAGCGCGGCCTGCCCGAGCCGTCCCGACAGGTCGTGCGTGAGACGCCTGCGGGTCGCACCTACCTCGACGTCGGGTGGGCCGACGTCGACCTCGTCGTCGAGGTCGACGGGGCGCAGCACCGGTGGGGGCTGGCCGTGACGGACGACAACCTGCGGCAGAACGACGTCACCCTGACCGGGGACCGGGTGCTGCGCATCGACGTCATCGGGCTGCGCCTGGCGACCGACCGCTTCCTGGCCCAGGTCGCGCTCGGCCTGTCCCGCCGCCGCGCCGCCTGACCCCGCTCCCCCCACCTCTCACCTCTCACCCTCCCCCTCCCCCTTCCGGGTCGATGTATGTGCGCGCCCTCAGGGGCGCGCAGATACATCGAACCGGGGGGAAGCCGGGGGGAAGCCGGGGGAAGCTGGGGGCGTCAGGGGGTGGGGACGAGACGGGCGGCGGTGGCGCGGGCCCAGCGGTCGGCAGCGAGGACGTCGGCGAGCGCGAGGTCAGTGGCGGCGGAGGCGGGCTCGGCGGCATACGCTTCGACGACGCGGGCCACGGTGTCGACGATGTCGACGAACCGGAGCCCCCCGTCGAAGAACGCCTGCACCGCCACCTCGTTGGCCGCGTTGTAGACCGCCGGCCAGGTCCCGCCCGCGGAGCCGACCCGCTTGGCGAGCGCCACTGCGGGGAAGGCGTCCTCGTCGAGCGGCTCGAAGTCCCACGACGCGGCGCGGGTCCAGTCGATCGCGGGTCCGGCGTCGGGGACCCGGTCGGGCCAGGCCATCCCGAGGGAGATCGGGATGAGCATCGAGGGGGGTGAAGCCTGGGCGATCGTCGAGCCGTCGGTGAACTCCACCATCGAGTGGATCAGCTGCTGCGGGTGGACGACGACGTCGATCGCCTCGAAGGGCACGCCGAAGAGCAGGTGCGCCTCGATCACCTCGAGGCCCTTGTTGACGAGGGTGGCGGAGTTCGTCGTGATCACCGGGCCCATCGCGAAGTTCGGGTGGGCGAGGGCCTGCTCGACGGTGACCTGCTCGAGGTCGGCGCGCGAGCGTCCGCGGAACGGCCCGCCGCTCGCGGTGACGACGAGCCGGCGCACTTCGTCGGCCCGGCCGCCGCGCAGGCACTGGGCGATCGCCGAGTGCTCGGAGTCGACCGGCACGAGCTGCCCCGGTGCGGCCGCGGCCGTGACGATCGGGCCACCGATGATGAGGGACTCCTTGTTGGCCAGGGCGAGCGTCGTGCCGGCGTGCAGGGCAGCGAGGGTGGGCTCGAGCCCGATCGCCCCGGTGATGCCGTTGACGACGACGTCCGCGGGCCGCCCGGCGAGCTCCGTGCTCGCGTCAGGCCCGACGAGCAGCTCCGGGTCGTATGCCGTGACGCCGGCCGCGTCGGCGGCCCGCGTGACCGCTCGCGCGAGGTCCTCCTGCATCCCGCTCGCCACCGCGACGACGGGCACCCGCAGCGCGACGGCTTGCTCGGCGACGAGGTCGAGGTTGGCGCCGGCCGACAGGCCGACCACCTCGAAGCGGTCGGGGTTGCGCTGCACGAGGTCGATGGCCTGCGTGCCGATCGAGCCGGTGGAGCCGAGTAGGACGACGCGGCGAGATGCCGGAGAGGGAGTCACCCCAGCATCCTCCCGCAGTGGGCTGCCTAGCTGTTCGTCGACACGATGCCGGACAGCACGCTCAGCAGCACGAAGGCCCAGCCACCCGTGAGGCGACGACCGCGCGCCGGGCTCGGCGACGACGGCGAGGCGTACCCCAGCACGAGGAAGGCCGGCACCCCGACGACGGCGAAGGGGCTGAGCAACACCCAGAGCCAGGCCCACCGGGTGGCGCGCCGCGGCTCGTCCACGGTGCTGAGCAGGGCCACCGTGAGCAGCCACACCGCAAAGACGGCCGACCCGAACCACACCGGCACCTCCCAGCCGAAGAACGAGCCGTGTGACTCTCGCGGTCGCTCGTCGCTGGTCATCCGCACGGACCCTGCACCGGGGAGCGCCGCGATGTGGTCGCGCACGTCGCCGACGACCCGGTCATCGGTGCCGACGGCGTCCTGCGTCGACACCTCCCCGTCACTGACCTGCAGGACGTCGGTCGCGTGGGTCCGGCCGTTCTCGACCCAGACGACGTGGGCCGTGCCGTAGCCGACCGATCCCTCCCGCAGCACGCCGGTGACCGTGACCTCGCTCACCGAGCCGTGCCCGATCGCCGCACGCAGGTCGGCGAGCGAGCCCGGTTGCGTCCCCACCAGGGGCAGCAGCACCGCGAGGAGCAGGGCAGCGCCGGACAGCCCCCAGCGGAGGCGGTCAGCGACCCGCCAGGACCTGCGCACCGGACCGGGCGTGAGCACCGGGGAGACCGTCATGGCCCGAAACTAGCGGAGACCGGGATCGCACAGGCCGCAACGGCCGCACTGCTTCAGAGCGCGATGCCGACGTACTTCGTCTCGAGGTACTCCTCGATCCCCTCGAAGCCGCCCTCGCGCCCGACGCCCGAGGCCTTGACGCCACCGAACGGCGCGGCCGGGTTGGAGACGATGCCCTGGTTGACACCGACCATCCCGAACTCGAGCGCCTCGGAGACCTTGAGGGCCCGGGTGAGGTCGGTGGTGAACAGATAGGACACGAGGCCGTACTCCGTGTCGTTGGCGAGGCGGACGGCCTCGGCGTCGGTGCTGAAGGTCGTGATCGGCGCGACCGGGCCGAAGATCTCCTCGTGGGTGAGGTCGGCGTCGGCGGGCACGTCGGTGAGCACGGTCGGCTCGTAGAACCAGCCGACACCCTTGGGTGCCTTGCCGCCGACGACGACGTTCGCGCCCTTCGCGACGGCGTCGTCGACGAGCGCGGAGACCTTGTCGCGCGACTTCTCGTCGACGAGGGGTCCGACGTCGACGCCCTTCTTCGTGCCCTTGCCGAGGACGAGCGCGCCCATCCGCTTGGCCAGCTTGTCGGAGAACTCCGTCGAGACCGACTCGTGGACGTAGAAGCGGTTGGCCGCGGTGCAGGCCTCCCCCATGTTGCGCATCTTGGCGAGCATCGCGCCCTCGACGGCCTTGTCGACGTCGGCGTCGCCGAAGACGAGGAAGGGTGCGTTGCCACCGAGCTCCATCGAGACGCGCAGGATCCCCTGCGACGCCTGCTCCATGAGCATCCGGCCGACGGGGGTCGAACCGGTGAAGGTGAGCTTGCGCAGCCGCGGGTCGCGGATGATCGGCTCCATCACGTCGCCGGTCGCGCTCGTCGTCACGACGTTGAGCACACCGTCGGGCAGCCCGCACTCCTGGAGCAGGTCGGCCAGGGCGAGCATCGTCAGCGGTGTCTGGCTCGCCGGCTTGACGACCATCGTGCACCCGGCGGCCAGGGCCGGGCCGATCTTGCGCGTGCCCATCGCGAGCGGGAAGTTCCACGGGGTGATCATCAGGACGGGCCCGACGGGCTGCTTCATCGTCATCAGCCGGGTCTGGCCGTTGGGCGAGACGGCATACCGGCCACCGATGCGGACGGCCTCCTCGGAGAACCACCGGAAGAACTCGGCGCCGTAGGTCACCTCGCCGCGCGACTCGGCGAGGGTCTTGCCCATCTCGAGGGTCATCAGCATCGCGAACTCGTCGGCGCGGGCCGTGATCTTCTCGAAGGCCTCCCGCAGCAGCTCGCCGCGGTCGCGCGGGGCGGAGGCAGCCCAGTCGGCCTGTGCGGCGACCGCCGCGTCGAGCGCGGCGGCGCCGTCGGCCACCGTCGCGTCGGCGACGTGTGTCAGCACCCGCCCGGTCGCCGGGTCGTCGACCGCGAGCGTGCCCCCGCCGCTCGCCTCGCGCCACGAACCGCCGATGAGCAGTCCGGTGGGAACCTTCTCGAGCACTGACTTCTGGGTCACCGTTGCCATGATCTCAACCTAGCTCTCGCTCCGTGTCGTCCTTCGAGGCGGTCCCGCCTCGCAGGGGCCTCAGCGCTCGTCCATACCCCATGCGGAGCCGTAGCCCTCGGGCTTCGGGGCCGCGAGCAGCTCGAGGAAGGGTTGCGCGTCGAAGGCCTCGGGCCCCAGCACCCCGGAGCCCGACCACGTGCCCCTGGCCAGCAGCTCGAGGGCGACGACGGGGTTGACCGCGGTCTGCCAGACGACGCACTGGGCGCCGTCGGTCGCCATCGTCTCGGCATTGTCGACGACGTGGTAGAGGTAGGTCCGCCGCGGCTTCCCGTCCTTGCCGGTGCCTGTGACGAAGAGGCCGGCGCACGTCTTGCCCGTCATCCTCGGACCGATCCCGGCCGGGTCGGGCAGGGCCGCCGCGACGACGTCACGCGGTGAGACCTGGACGCCCTTGACGGTGATCGGCTCGGTGCGGTCGAGGCCGAGCGTGTGGAGCACCTTGAGGATGGTGATGAACTCGTCGCCGAGGCCGTACTTGAAGGTGACCCGCTTCGCGTCGACCCAGCGGGGCATGAGGAGCACCTCCTCGTGCTCGACGTTGACGCACTCGACCGGCCCGATGCCCTCGGGGAAGTCGAAGACCTCCGGCTCGCTGAAGGGCTCGGTCGTGAACCAGCCACGGTCCTTCTCCCACACGACGGGCGGGTTGAGGCACTCCTCGATCGTCGTCCACATCGAGAAGCTCGGCGCGAAGATCTCGTTGCCGTCCTCGTCGTGCACGACGAGGTTGGCGCCGTCCCGGGTGCCGAGCTCGTCGATCTCGGAGAAGAGGTGGTCGGCGGCATACCTCGCGAACACGTCGGAGAGCCCGGGCTCCACCCCCATCCCGACGAGCGCGAGGCGCCCGTCCTGCTCCCACGCGTCGGCGACGGCGAACTGCTCGTCACCGAGCATCACCCCGACCTCGGAGTGGGGCGCGGTCGGGTGCGGGCGCGAGAGGCTCATCGCCATGTCGAGGTAGTCCGCACCGGCAGCCTTCGCGCCGTTGAAGATCGAGATCGTGAACTTCGGGTCGACGGCGTTGAAGACGTGCGTCGCCCCGTGCTCGCGGGCGAGGTCTGCGACAGCCTGCTCGGAGGACGCGTCGACCTGGGCGGCGACGAACCTGGCCTCCTCCTCGCCACCCTTCATTCCGGAATGCCGCTCAGCCACCGCCGCGACGGTGCGCTCGGCCCGCGCGAGGTCGTAGTCGGCGACGACCCAGAGGTCGAAGTAGTCGCGGGCGGCGGCGATGCGCGCCGCAGCGTCACCGACTCCGCCGGAGCCGATCATGAGGACGCGCACGGTCAGACCTTCCTGTTGCGGCGGCTCGAGACGAGCTGGCCGGTGATCACGACGGCGAGGGCCACGATGAACATGACCGTACCGATCACGTTGACCTGCACGGGTGCTCCGCGCTGGGCCGCTCCCCAGACGTACATCGGGAAGGTGATCGAGCTGGGGCTCGCGTTGAAGTTGGTGATGATGTAGTCGTCGAAGCTGAGCGAGAAGGCCAGCAGCGCACCGGCCGCGATCCCCGGCGCCGCGAGCGGCAGCGTGACCCGCAGGAAGGTCTGCACCGGGTTGGCCCCGAGATCTGCTGCGGCCTCCTCGAGCTTGGGGTCGAGCGTCGCGACGCGGGCCTTGACCGCGACGACGACGAAGGACACGCAGAACATGATGTGCGCGATGAGGATCGCACCCCGACCCGCGGGCAGACCGATCATGAGGAAGAGGGTGAGCAGGCTCGAGCCCATGACGACCTCGGGGGTGGCCATCGGCATGAAGATGAGCAGGTTCGTCGCCGAGCGGCCGCGGAAGCGGTAACGACCCAGGGCGAAGGCGATCATCGTCCCGAGCGCGGTGGCCGTGAGCGAGGCGATGATGCCGATCTGGAGGCTGAGCCCGACCGAGTCGCAGATGCCCTGGGCGCCGCACGGGTTGGTCCAGGCCTCGGTGGAGAACTTCTCCCACGTGTAGTTGTAGCGGCCCGAGGGCGAGTTGAAGGAGAAGATCGCCACGACGAGGTTGGGGATGAGCAGGTAGGCGAGCACGACGAGCGCCGCGAAGGTGAGCAGGTGTCGACGGATCCAGGCCATCAGAGCAGCTCCTCCGTGCCGGCCCGCCGCACGTAGACGGAGACCATCGTGACGATGATGACGAGCAGGACGAACGACAGCGCGGCCGCCAGCGGGTAGTTGAGCACCCGGAGGAACTGCGCGTCGATGACCGAGCCGATCATCGTGGTCTGGGTGTTGCCGAGCAGCTGGGCGTTGATGAAGTCGCCCGAGGCCGGGATGAAGGTCAGCAGCGTGCCCGCGACGACGCCGGGCAGCGACAGCGGCCAGGTCACCCGCCGGAAGGTCTCGAACGGCGACGCGTAGAGGTCGCCGGCCGCCTCGATGAGGCGGGGGTCGAGCCGCTCGAGCGTCGAGTAGAGCGGGAGGATCATGAAGGGCAGGAAGTTGTAGGTCAGGCCCGCGATGACGGCGAACTGCGAGTAGAGCAGCGTGTCGTTATTGATCAGCCCGACGGAGTTGAGCAGGTTGGTGACGCCGATCCTCTGGGCGAAGGCCGTGACCGGGCCGGTGTCGGCGAGGATCGTCTGCCACGCGAGCGTCCGGATCAGGAAGCTGGTGAAGAAGGGCGCGATGACGAGGATGAGCACGATGTTCTTCCACCGGCCGGCCTTCTGCGCGATGAAGTAGGCCAGCGGGTAGCCGAGCAGCAGGGCGAGCACGGTGGCCGTGCCGGCATACGCGAGCGAGCGGACGAGCTGGGTCCAGTAGGCCGAGAGCGCCTCGCCGTAGATGCCGACGTTGCCGGTGAAGACGTAGCCGTCGTAGACGTCGCCCTCCTGCAGCGACTGCGAGGCCAGGGTGACCATCGGCAGCACGAAGAAGACGAACAGCCAGACGAGGCCTGGAGCGAGCAGTGCGTAGGGGACCCAGTTGCGGCGCGGCTTGGTGGCGGCGCCGTCCGGGACGGGCGTCGGGCGTGAGGCCTTCGGCGCGTCCGGGGCCAGCGCGGTCGACTCAGCCATCGTTGTCGTCCCAGTCCGCGCCGGCCGCCGCGTCCTGGGACGCGTCGAGGGCGAAGCCGTGCTCGGCCGCCCACGAGACGGTGACGTTCTCCCCGACCCGGGGGCGGGCCGACCCGTCGTTCTGCTGGACGACCGTCAGCTGCTGTCCCCAGGGGAGCCGGATGAGGTACTGCGTCGCCACCCCGGTGAAGGACACGTCCCGGACGACGCCGGTGAGGCGGTTCGGGCCACCGGACTCGCCGAGGCGCAGCTTCTCGGGGCGCACCCCGAGCCAGACCTCGTCGCCACCCGCGGGGAGGTGCTTTTGCACGACCTCGAGGTCGACGTCGTGGACCCTCACCTCGACGATGCCGTCACGGACCTGCCCCGACGTGCGGGTGGCGCGCAACAGGTTGGACTGACCGAGGAAGTTCGCGACGAAGGTCGAGGTCGGGTTCTCGTAGAGGCTCGCCGGGTCGCCGAGCTGCTCGATCCGACCGGCGTTCATCACCGCGATCGAGTCGGCCATCGTCATGGCCTCCTCCTGGTCGTGCGTCACGTGGATGAAGGTGAGCCCGACCTCCTGCTGGATCCGCTTGAGCTCGATCTGCATCTGGCGGCGCAGCTTGAGGTCGAGTGCGCCGAGCGGCTCGTCGAGCAGCAGCACGTCAGGTCGGTTGACCAGGGCCCGAGCGAGGGCGACACGCTGCTGCATGCCGCCGGAGAGCTGGCTCGGCTTCTTCGTCGCCACCTTCTCGAGCTGGACCAGCTCGAGGACGTCCTGCGCCTTCTTCTTGTAGTCCTTGTCACCGCGTCGCCGCAGGCCGAAGGACACGTTGTCGACGATCGACATGTGCGGGAAGAGGGCGTAGCTCTGGAAGACGGTGTTGACGTTGCGCTGGTAGGCCTTGGTCCGGGTGATGTCCTCCTCCCCGATGAGGATCGACCCCCCGGTGGGGTCCTCGAGACCGGCGACCATCCGCAGGGTCGTCGTCTTGCCGCACCCGGACGGACCGAGCAGGGCGAAGAAGGAGGACTCGGGGATCGTCAGGTCGATCGGGTGGACGGCCGTGAAGGTGTCGAACGACTTCGTGAGGGCGACGAGCTTGAGGTCGCCGGAGTGCGTGCTGGCCATCAGCCCGCGGTCAACTGGGCGAATGCCGCGTTGTACTTGGTCTCCTCGGCGTTGGTGAGGCCACGGAAGACCTGGGCGCGCGCCAGCACGTCGGCCGAGGGGATGATCAGCGGGTTGTCGGCGAGCTCGGCGTCGATCTTGACGAGCTCCTCCTTCGTGCCCTTGACCGGCGGGATGTAGTTGACCCACGCCTCGACCTGCGCCATGACGGCCGGGTCGTAGTAGTAGTCGATGAGCGTCTCGGCGTTCTTCTTGTGCTTGGCCAGGGCCGGGATGACGAAGTTGTCGGACCAGAGCGTGAAGCCCTTCTCCGGCAGGACGTACTGGACGTCCTTGTTGTCGAACTGGAGCTGGACGACGTCACCGGTCCAGGCGACACAGGCGGCGATGTCGCCCTTGGTCAGGCCGCCGGTGTAGTCGTTGCCGGTGAACTTCTGGATCTGACCGGCGTCCTTGGCCTTCTGCAGCATCGCGATCGCCGCCTCGAAGTCGGCGTCGGTGAACTTCGAGATGTCCTTGCCCTGCTCCATCATCACGAGCCCGACCGTGTCGCGCATCTCCGACAGGAGGGTGACCTTGCCCTTGAGGGCGGGGTCGGTGAGGAGCTGGGTCATCGACTCGACCTTCTTGCCGCCGGTCGCCTTGAGGTTGTAGGCGATTCCGGCGAAGCCGCTCTGCCACGGCAGCGAGTACTCCCGGCCCGGGTCGAACTCGACGTCCTTGAGGGAGTCCTGCAGGTTGGACACGTTGGGGATGTTGGCCCGGTCGAGCTTCTGCACGTAGCCCTGGCTGATCAGGCGCGAGACCATCCAGTCGGTGCTGCACCAGACGTCGCGGCCGGTGTCGGTGCCGCCGGCGAGGAGCGGACGGACCTTGGCGTAGAACTCGTCGTTGTCGTTGTAGTCCTCGGTGTAGTTGACCTTGATGCCGGTCTGCTTCGTGAAGGCGTCGAGGGTCGGGTGCGACTTCTGGTCGTCGGAGACGTCGATGTACTGGGTCCAGTTCGACCAGTTGACGACCTTCTCGGTGTCGGACATGTCCTTCGCTGCGGCCGCGGTCTTCGCCGCGGCGGTCCCGCCACCGGCCCCGGTCGAGGGGCTCTTGCCGGCCGAGCCGCAGGCGGCGAGGAAGGCGGCGGCGCTGAGGCCGGCCGCGCCCATCATGGCGGAGCGACGCGAGACGAGGCCTCGGGCCAACGCGGCTCGGAAGACGGGATCGTTGTGGTTCGTCATGGATGATCTCTCCGTGCGGTGGTGCGGGACGGTGGTCGGGTGGGTCGTCGCTGACCCGGGTGCGGGGGTGGTGGTCAGGACTCGATGTTGGCCATGACGTGCTTGATGCGGGTGTAGTCCTCGAAGCCGTACATCGACAGGTCCTTGCCGTAGCCGCTGTGCTTGTAGCCGCCGTGCGGCATCTCGGCGACGACGGGGATGTGGGTGTTGATCCAGACGCAGCCGAAGTCGAGCCGCTTGCTCATCCGCATCGCCTTGCCGAAGTCCGTGGTCCAGACGCTCGAGGCGAGGCCGTACTGCACGTCGTTGGCCCAGGCCAGCGCCTCGGCCTCGTCGGTGAACTGCTGGACGGTGATGACGGGACCGAAGATCTCGGTCTGGATCTGCTCGTCGGTCTGGCGCAGGCCGGCGAGCACCGTCGGCTCGAAGAAGTAGCCGTCGCCGAGCCCGGTGACCCGGGAGCCGCCCGCCTCGATCCGGGCGTGGTCGGGCAGCCGCTCGAGCATCCCGGCGACGTGCGCCACCTGGTTGGGGTTGTTGACCGGACCGAAGAGCGCGTCCGGGTCGTCGGGCATCCCGACCTTGGCCGAGCTCCTCGCGTACTCGGCGAGGGCGGCCACGAACTCGTCGTGGATCCGGGGCCCGACGAGCACCCGCGTCGCGGCGGTGCAGTCCTGCCCGGCGTTGAAGTAGCCGGCCGTGGCGATCCCCTCGACCGCCGCCTCGATGTCGGCGTCGTCGAAGACGATGACCGGGGCCTTGCCGCCGAGCTCGAGGTGGACCCGCTTGAGGTCCTGGGCAGCGCTGCGGGCCACCTGCATACCGGCCCGAACCGAGCCGGTGATCGAGACCATCGCGGGGGTGTCGTGCTCGACGAGCATCCGCCCGGTCTCGCGGTCACCGGTGATGACGTTGAAGGTGCCCTCGGGGAGGAACTCGGAGGCGAGCTCGG
This sequence comes from Terracoccus sp., assembly GCA_039928615.1. Lineage (GTDB taxonomy): Bacteria > Actinomycetota > Actinomycetes > Actinomycetales > Dermatophilaceae > JBDSSS01. Next base: position 26,491 of record JBDSSS010000100.1, read on the forward strand.
CGAGCAGGAGCGTCGTCTCCGGCGTGGTGTCGGAGGGCTTGAGGACGATCGCGTTGCCGGCGGCGAGCGCCGGTGCGATCTTCCACATCGCCATCATCATCGGGTAGTTCCACGGGGTGACCTGGCCGATGACGCCGATCGGCTCACGGCGGATCCACGAGGTGTGGCCCTTCATGTACTCCCCGGCCGAGCGGCCCTCGAGGATCCGGGCCGCCCCGGCGAAGAACCGCAGCTGGTCGACCATCGGCGGGATCTCCTCGCTCCTGGTGAGCGCGTGCGGCTTGCCGGTGTTCTCCCCCTCGAGGTGGATGAAGTCCTCGGCCCGTGACTCGATGGCGTCGGCGAACTTCAGCAGCGCCTGCTGACGCTCGCTCGGGGTCGTGTCACCCCACGTCTCGAAGGCTTTCGACGCGGCGGCGTAGGCGCGGTCGACGTCGGCCTGGCCGCTCACCGGGGCCGTCGCGACGACGGCGGCCGTGGCCGGGTTGACGATGTCGCTGGTCGTGTCCGCTGCGGTCTCGACATAGGTGCCGCCGATGAAGTTGCGCAGCTCGCGGGGCGTAGAAGTCATGGCCGCATGTTAGACGCCAGAGTGCTGGATCTGGAAGGGATTCTCATGAAAAACTTCGGAATCAGTTGCAATTGGGCTTGCCAACCGCGTGTTCCACAGTCCACCATCAGGACATGGTCTCCAAGCGATCCGGCGCCGCGTCGGGCGATCCCCCGTCCCGGACGAGGGGCGCCAAGGGTTCGGTCACCCTCGACGACGTGTCGAAGTCGATCATCGAGCAGCTCCAGCAGGACGGGCGCAAGTCCTACGCCGCGATCGCGGCCGAGGTCGGCCTGTCCGAGGCCGCCGTCCGCCAGCGGGTGCAGCGCCTGCTCGACAGCGACGTCATGCAGATCGTCGCGGTCACGGACCCGCTCCAGGTGGGCTTCCAGCGGCAGGCGATGATCGGCGTGCGGACCTCCGGCGACATGAACCCGGTGGCCGAGGCGCTCGCCGCGATGACCGAGGTCTCCTACGTCCTCACGACGGCCGGCAGCTTCGACGTGCTGGCCGAGGTCGTCTGCGAGGACGACGACCACCTGCTCGACCTGCTCTCCACGCGCATCCGGACGATCCCTGGCGTCACCGCCACGGAGACGTTCGTCTACCTGAAACTCAACAAGCAGCTCTACAACTGGGGTACACGATGAGCATCACCAGCAACGAGGTCCGCGGCACCGCCACGGACACCCGGACTCCGGCCGGGACCCGCCACACCGACGCAGCACGGGACCACCTGTGGATGCACTTCACCCGCCACTCGGTCTTCGAGGACAAGGCCAACGGCGGCCTCGGCAGCCCCGTGCCCATCATCACCAAGGGCAAGGGCTGGAACATCTGGGACGACGCCGGCAACGAGTACATCGACGGCCTCTCGGGTCTCTTCGTCGTCCAGGTCGGCCACGGCCGTGAGGAGCTCGCGGAGGCGGCGGCCAAGCAGGCCAAGGAGCTCGCCTTCTTCCCGCTCTGGTCCTACGCCCACCCCAAGGCGATCGAGCTCGCCGAGCGGCTCGCGAGCCACGCCCCCGGCGACCTCAACCGGGTCTTCTTCACCACCGGTGGTGGCGAGGCCGTCGAGAGCGCGTGGAAGCTGGCCAAGCAGTACTTCAAGCTGACCGGCAAGCCGACCAAGCACAAGGTCATCTCGCGGGCGGTCGCCTACCACGGCACGCCGCAGGGCGCCCTGTCGATCACCGGCATCCCGGCCGCGAAGGAGATGTTCGAGCCCCTCGTGCCCGGCGCCCACAAGGTGCCCAACACCAACCAGTACCGCGCTCCGGAGCACGTCCGCGACGACGAGAAGGCCTTCGGCCGCTGGGCCGCTGACCGGATCGCCGAGGCCATCGAGTTCGAGGGACCCGACACCGTCGCGGCCGTCTTCCTCGAGCCCGTGCAGAACTCCGGCGGCTGCTTCCCGCCTCCGGCCGGCTACTTCGAGCGGGTCCGCGAGATCTGCGACGAGTACGACGTCCTGCTCGTCTCCGACGAGGTGATCTGCTCCTTCGGGCGGATCGGGTCGATGTTCGCCTGTGACGACTTCGGCTACGTGCCCGACATCATCACCTGCGCGAAGGGGATGACGAGCGGCTACTCCCCCATCGGCGCGATGATCGCGAGCGACCGCCTCTTCGAGCCGTTCAAGAAGGGCACGACCTCCTTCCCGCACGGCTACACCTTCGGCGGGCACCCGGTCTCGGCGGCCGTCGCGATGGCCA
>JBDSSS010000101.1:0-16335 GCA_039928615.1 Terracoccus sp.
CCACTCTCCCACGCCCACTGGTCGTGGGAAAGTGGGCACTCGACGGGTCTAGTAGCGGCGGTGCCAGAGGTTGACGGCGTAGTCGACGCCGGTGGCGTCGGGGTGCTCGGCGAGGATGAGCTCGGCGTTGTCGGGGTCGAACTCGATACCGACCACGGCCTCGAAGTCCTCCCTCGAGTCGAAGTCCCACCGGATGTCGAGGCGGTCGCGCTCCCAGCCCTGGCGGGTCCAGAAGCGCTCGACGGCCTTGGCGTCGTAGCTCGGCCACGACCGCCGGAACCACCGGCCGAACGTCGACCGGCTCGCGTCGTTGTCGATGACGAAGGCGGCGCCACCGGGGCGCATGATGCGGTCGAGCTCGGCCAGGCCGGGCTCGCAACCGGGCCCGAAGAAGTAGGCCCAGCGGGCGTGCGCCAGGTCGAACGACGCGTCCGCGACCCCGATCGAGGCCGCGCCGTCCTCGAGGACCGAGCAGTGCGGCATACCTGAGACTCGTTCTGCCGCAAGGGCTGCCAGCGGTGGGTGGGGCTCGACGCCGATGACCGAGCTCGCCGTCAGCGAGAGCTCGGGGAGGTGGAAGCCGGTGCCACAGCCGATGTCGACGACGTCGAGACCGGACCAGTCCAGGACCCGCCGCATCGCCTCCTCGATGACGTGGGCGCGGTCGACACCGCGGTTCTCCACCTCGTACACGTCCGGGGACCCCCAGATGTTGGGGGAGGGGATGACGTCGTTCACGCGGGCCTCACTTCGACTTCTGGGCCTCGATGGTGGCGGGGTGGACGAGGAGCGGCAGCAGCTTGCGCACGCCCTGGGCGCGGACCGCCTTGACCTGGGCGAGGTGGGCCTCGGCGCGGATCGCGAGCTGCTCGTAGGCGCCGGCCCCCATCAGCTCGACGAGCTCGGGGGCGTTGGAGCGGTAGACCGGCTCGCGCCCGACGTGGGCCTCGGAGTTGCCCGAGCAGTACCAGTCGAGGTCGTGCCCGCCGGGGCCCCAGCCGCGCCGGTCGTACTCGGTGATGGTCACCTCGAGGTAGCTCGAGTCGTCGGGCAGCTCGACGGTGCGGTAGGTGCGCCGGATCGGCAGCTGCCAGCACACGTCGGGCTTGAGGGTCAGCGGCTGGACACCGGTGAGGACGGCGTGCTGGTGCAGGGCGCAGCCGGCGCCGGCGGGGAACCCGGGTCGGTTGAGGAAGATGCACGCGCCGTCGACGACCTTGGTCTTGCGGGCGCCGTCCTCGCGCTCGGTCCAGTCGTCGCGCCGGCCCGTCTCGGTGCCGATGGCGTGGAACTGCCACTCGTCCTCACCGAGCTCCTTGACGGCCGCGGCGACCCGCTTGACGTCGTCCTTGTCGGTGAAGTGCGCGCCGAGGGTGCAGCACCCGTCGTCGGGCCGTCCCTCGTAGATGCCGGCGCAGCCCGAGCCGAAGATGCAGGTCCAGCTGCTCGTCAGCCAGGTGAGGTCGCAGCGGAAGCGCTGGGCGGGGTCGGAGGGGTCGGTGAACTCGACCCACACGCGGGGCAGATCCAGGGGAGCTTCGGCCACCGGCACACCCTATGCCGTCGATGTTTCGTCGGCGTGCGCCGCGCCCCCTCGGGTGGTCACCGCCTCGCCGCGGGTGAGCGGGCCGTTGTCCGTCCGCCCCGGGTCCTCGTCTCCCCGACGGCCCGGGGCTGCCGCGGCCGCTAGCGTGAGCGCATGACCCCGAGCGGCAGCGTCCCGACGGAGCCGCGGGCCCGCGGGCGGCGGCCCGGCAGCGTCGACACCCGTGCCGCGATCGTCGACGCCGCGCGGAAGTCCTTCGCGGCCAAGGGCTATGACCGCACCAGCCTGCGCGGCATCGCGCGCGACGCCGGCGTCGACCCCGCCCTCGTGCACCACTACTTCGAGGGGGGCAAGGGAGAGCTGTTCACGGCGACGCAGTCGGTGCAGCTCAACCCGGCCGCCATGGTGGAGCGGATCGCGACGGGGGACCGGGCCCGCATCGGCTGGCGGGCCGTGGAGACCTTCATCAGCGTGTGGGACGCCCCGCAGCGGCGGGACGTTTTCGTCGCTCTCATCCGCACCGGCGTGGCTACGGACGACGGGGCCCGGATGCTGCGTGAGTTCCTCACCCGGGAGGTCTTCGGCCGGATCGCCGAGGCGGCCGGCGCCGCGGACCCCCAGCTGCGCGGCTCGCTCGCGGCCTCCCAGCTCATCGGGCTCGCCGTGATGCGCTACGTCATCCGGGCTCCCGCGATCGTGGCCCTCTCCGATGCACAGGTCGTCGCGCACTTCGGTCCCGTCATCCAGCTGCATCTGGTGGACAGCACGGCGACGCAGGCGTAGATTTCATCACATGATGAATAAAGAACAGGGGGCTGCGGTGGAGATCCGCGGCCTGCGGGTCGTCCGGGGACGTCGACGTGTCATCCCGGACCTCACCCTGTCGCTGCCGCGCGGCCAGGTCGTCGGGCTGCTCGGACCATCGGGGTCGGGCAAGTCGACCCTCATCCGCGCCATCGTCGGTGTGCAGGTCATCGAGTCCGGCACCGTCACGGTGCTCGGCCACGAGGCGGGCTCGGCGGAGCTGCGCCGCGACGTCGGCTACGTCACCCAGAGCCCGAGCGTCTACGACGACCTCACCGTCCGCGACAACATCGCCTACTTCGGGCGGGCGGTCGGGCTGCGCCGGCAGGAGCTCACCGAGGCGGTCGAGCGCACCCTCGTCGAGGTCGACCTCATCAGCCACGCCGACCAGCTCGTCCGGGACCTCTCCGGCGGCCAGCAGTCACGCGTCTCCCTCGCCGCCGCCCTCGTCGGCCGACCCTCGCTCCTCGTGCTCGACGAGCCGACGGTCGGACTCGACCCGGTCCTGCGCCGCGACCTCTGGGACCTCTTCCGGTCCCTCGCGGCCCAGGGCCGCTCCCTCATCGTGTCGAGCCACGTCATGGACGAGGCGACCCGGTGCGACCGGCTCGTCCTGCTCCGCGAGGGCAGGGTGCTCGCCGACCTCACGCCCGACGAGCTGCTGAGCTCGACGGGCACCACGGACGCCGACGCAGCCTTCCTCGCCCTCATCGACGAGGCCGCCACCTCGGAGGCCGCGTCATGACCGCCGTCCTCGACCCGGGCCTCACCGTCGCCACCGCCGGGCGGGTGCTGCGCCAGGTCCGCTCCGACCGCCGCACCATCGGCCTGATCATCGTGGTGCCGTGCGTCCTGCTCGGGCTGCTCGCCTGGGTCTACCTCGACACCCCCGTCTTCGACCGGATCGGCCCGGCCCTGCTCGGCGTCTTCCCGATGGTCGTCATGTTCATCGTCACCTCCGTCGCCACCCTCCGCGAGCGGCAGTCGGGCACCCTCGAGCGCTTGCTGACGACACCGATGGGCAAGGGCGACTTCATGCTCGGGTATGCCGTCGCGTTCGGTGCGCTCGCGGTCGTGCAGGCTCTCGTCGCAACGGCTTTCGCGGTCTGGGTCTGTGGCCTCGACGTCGCGGGACCCCTGTGGCTGCTCGTCGTGGTCGCCGTCTTCGACGCGGTGCTCGGCACGGCGCTCGGTCTGCTCGCGAGCGGCTTCGCGCGCACCGAGTTCCAGGCGGTGCAGTTCATGCCGGCATTCATCCTGCCCCAGTTCCTGCTCTGTGGGCTGATCGCCCCGCGCGACGGGCTGCCCGATGTCCTGCACTGGGTCTCCAACCTGCTCCCGCTGTCCTACGCCGTCGACGCGATGAACGAGATCACGACGAACGCCGACCCGGTCGGCGCGGTCCTCGGTGACCTCGGGATCGTCGCGGGGTTCGTCGTGGTCGCGCTCGCGCTCGCCTCGCTCACCCTGAGCCGCCGCTCGGCGTGACTCGGAGTGACGCCAGCACTTGTAGGGTCGGTGTCATGCGGCTGGGCGTCATCGACATCGGATCCAACACGGTCCACCTCCTCGTCGTCGACGCCTACCGCGGGGGCCACCCGCTCCCGGCCTTCTCCCACAAGATCGACCTCAAGCTCTCCGAGGGGATCGGGCCGGACGGCGCCGTCGAGGACGAGGCGGCCGACCGGCTGGTCGGCTTCATCCGCACCTGCCTCGAGATCGCTGAGGACCAGGGCGTGCAGGACGTCTTCGCCTTCGCCACCTCGGCGCTGCGCGAGGCCACGAACGGTGAGGCGGTCATCGAGCGGGTCCGCGCCGAGGCCGGGGTCGCCCTCGAGACCCTGTCGGGGCCCGACGAGGCCCGGGTGACCTTCCTCGCGGTGCGCCGGTGGTTCGGCTGGTCGAGCGGCCGGCTGCTCGTCGTCGACATCGGAGGCGGCTCCCTCGAGCTCGCGGCCGGCATCGATGAGGAGCCCGAGACCGCCCTCAGCCTGCCGCTCGGCGCGGGCCGCCTGACGCGGGACCGCCTCGCCGAGGACCCGCCGGGGGCCGACGCGACGAGGGCGGCGCGCTCCTTCATCCGCTCCACCCTCGCCGAGCAGCTCCGCCCGCTGCTCGCCGCGGGCGCACCTGACCGGGCGGTCGGCACGTCGAAGACCCTCCGCTCGCTGGCCCGGATCGCGGGCGCGGCACCCCGGGCCGAGGGGCCGTTCGTGCCCCGAAGCCTGGGTCGCGACGACCTGGGCTCGATCGTGAAGCGGCTCGTCGACCTCCCGGCCAAGGCCCGGGCCGACCTGCCCGGGGTCTCCTCGAGCCGAGCCCACCAGCTGCTCGCCGGCGCGCTCGTCGCGCAGGCCGCGATGGACCTCCTGCAGGTCGACCAGCTCGAGATCTGCCCGTGGGCGCTGCGCGAGGGCCTCATCCTCCAGCGGCTCGACCACCTCGCGCCGTGACCAGGGTCGGCCTCTCGACGGCGTCGCTCTACCCCGACAACGCGGCCACGGCCTTCGCCACGGCCGCCCGCCTCGGCTACGACGGGATCGAGGTGATGGTCTGGACCGACCCGGTCACCCAGGAGGCCGGCGCCCTGCGCGTGCTCGGCGAGCACCACGAGCTGCCGATCCTGTCGATCCACGCGCCGACGCTGCTGCTCACCCAGCGCGTCTGGGGCCCGGACCCGTGGGGCAAGGTCGACCGGTCCATCGAGATGGCGCTCGAGGTGGGTGCGCCGACCGTCGTGCTCCACCCGCCGTTCCGCTGGCAGAAGGAGTATGCCGCCGAGTTCGTCGAGGGGGTCGCCTCGCGTGAGCACGCGTCCGGCATCCGGCTGGCCGTGGAGAACATGTACCCCTGGCGCACCGGCCGCCGCGAGGTGATGGCCTATGCGCCGCACTGGGACCCGGTCGAGCAGGCCTACGACCACGTCACCCTCGACCTGTCGCACACGGCGACGGCGGGCTCCGATGTCATGGCGATGGCGGTCGCCCTCGGCGACCGGTTGACGCACGTCCACCTCGCCGACGGCTCCGGGTCGTTCAAGGACGAGCACCTCGTGCCCGGGCGCGGGACGCAGCCGTGCACGGCCCTGCTCGAGCACCTCGCGGACAGCGGGTGGTCCGGCGACGTCGTCGTCGAGGTGGGGACCCGCAAGCTCGAGGCGGACGACCGGGAGTTCGACCTCGCCGCGGCACTCGCCTTCGCCCGGTTCGCGCTCGAGCCGTCCCGCGGGGACAGCCGGATCTGAGCCGCGCCGTGGCGCGTGGGCTAGCGTCGGTGCGAGGCCGTCGACGAGGGGAGCGCTGGGTGGACGACGACGTGAGGCCGGAGCAGGCCGGGATGGGCCGACCGCGTGCCGCGGATGACCGGTGGCCGCGCCGGGTCTACGGCGTGGGAGAGGAGCCCGACCCGCGCTTCAGCCTCGCCAACGAGCGCACCTTCCTCGCGTGGATCCGCACCACGCTCGCCCTGCTCGCCGCCGCGGCCGCGATGGACGCCCTCGACCTGCCCCTGCCGGACCTGCTCCAGCGAGGTCTGGCCGTGCTGCTCGCCCTCGTCGCCCTGTGGACGGGGGTGCAGGCCTGGCTCGGCTGGGCCCGGACCGAGCGCGCGATGCGCACCGGCGACCCGCTGCCGAGCCACGTCGCCACCCTGCCCCTCGTCGTCACCGTCGTGATCGTGGCCGCAGGGCTCGGGCTCGCGAGCATCCTGAGGGGCTGAGGTGGCCGTCGACCGGGGGCTCCAGCAGGAGCGGACCGCCCTGGCCTGGAGTCGCACCGGCCTCGCCCTCTTCGTCTCGGCGCTCGTCGTGGGGCGTCTCTCGCTCGGCTCGATCGGTGCCGCCGTGCTCGTGCCGGTGGCGCTCGCCGCAGCGTCGAGCGGCTGGGTCGCGGTCGTCTCGTGGCGGCACGGTCGCGGCGCGGGAACCTCCGCCCGCGAGGAGGGCTTCGGCTCGATCCTGCCCGATGGCCGGGTGCCCGGCCTCGTCGCGCTGACCGTGGCGGTCCTCTGCCTCTGCGAGCTCGCGTCGGTGCTCGTCGGCTAGCTCGCGGCGGCCAGCCCCATCACTGCTGGGTCACTGCTCGGTCACTGCTGGGTCACTGGTCGGCGGCGGGCCGGTAGCCCCGCGGCCGGACCGAGACGAGGTCGATGCTCGCGTCGGGCCCGGCGTCGATCGCCACCCGGGCCGCCCGCACCACCGAGTCGACGACGAGGAAGGCGCTCGCGTCGTACTCCCCGCCCTCGGCTGCGACGAGCTCGTGCTGCATGTCGGTGTCGACCCGGCCGGGGTGGAGCGAGGTGACGCGAACCCCCGAGGCCCGCTCCTCCTCGCGAAGCGCGTCGGCGAGGGCCCGCAGCGCGAACTTCGAGGCGCTGTAGGCGCCGCCGCCCGGCCCGGAGACGAAGCCGGACCCGGAGTTGACCATGAGCACGAGCCCCTCGGCGGCGCGCAGGGCGGGCAGCAGGGCCCGAGTCAGGGCCGCCGGGGCGATGACGTTGACGGAGAGCACGTCGGACCATGTGGCCAGGTCGAGGTCGGCCACCCGTCCGCTGCCGAGGATCCCCGCCGAGTGGACGAGCACGTCGACGCTGTCGAGGTGCCCGGCCAGGTCGGCGCACGCGCGGTCGAAGGCTCCACCGGGAGCGCAGTCGGCGAGGTCGGCAACGAAGGGCTCGGCCGACGGCAGCTCGGCGACGACGCGCTCCACCCCCTGCGGGTCGCGCCCGCCGATGACGAGGTGGTGGGTCGGGGCGAGGTCACGGGCGATGGCGAGGCCGATGCCCCGGGTGCCTCCGGTGATGACGGCGACGGGGCGTGCGTTCGAGGTCATGCCGACCACCCTAGGTGGCGTCCGCAACCGGCGGGGCGGGGGCGGTGGCGTCACCGGGAGGGGGCGAGCGGCATACGGCCGGGTGGAGCGGTCAGGCCAGTCCGAGCGCCTCCGCGCCCTCCCACAGGTCGTCCCGGACGCGCGGATGCGCGCACTGCTCGATGATGTCGCGGCACTGCTCGCGCTCGCTGCGTCCGACGAGCGGGGCCAGGCCGTGCTCGGTCACGACGGCGCTCTGCTGGAAGCTCGTGACCGGCTGGTCGAGCAGGGACACGATCGTCGAGACGTCGGCCCGCGGGTGCCACGAGCGGAGCGCGATGAAGGACTGGCCCCCCGGCGAGTGCAGGGCCCCGACGATGAAGTCGGTCTGACCGCCGAAGCCGGAGTGGATCCGTTTTCCGATGCGCGAGGCGTTCGCCTGGCCGAAGAGGTCGACCTCGAGGGCGGTGTTGACCGACGTCATCGCCCGTTGCTGGGCGATCAGGCCGGGGTCGTTGGTGCGCTCGGTCCGCATCGTGCGCACCCGCGGGTTGCCGTCGAGCCAGTCGTAGAGGCGCTGGCTGCCGAAGGCGAAGGAGGTGACGAGGGGGTGCTGCGGGTCGAGCGCCCCCGCCTCGTCGAGGTCGATGACGCCGTCGGAGAACATCTCCGACCAGATCCGCAGACCGGTCCGGCGCCCGAGGGCCGCGAGGGTCGCGTCGGGCACCCCACCGATACCGAGCTGCATCGTGGCCCCGTCACCGACCAGCGACGCGACACGCTCGCCGATCGCCAGGCTGTCGTCGTCGGGCGGGAGCGGCTCGTGCGACGGCAGCGGTGCGTCGATGGTCACCGCGAGGTCGATGTCCTCGACGTCGATCTGCGCGTCACCGAAGGTGTAGGGCATCGCCGGGTTGAGCACCGCGACGACGAGGCCGCCGCGGGCCCGGCACGCCTCGACCGCGGCCGGCAGGATGTTGACCTCGACGCCGAGGCTGACGTGGGTGCCCCTCGGCGGGGAGCAGTGGAGCAGGACGACGTCCGGCGGGAGGGTCCGCGCGTAGAGGAGCGGCACGAGCGAGAGGCGCGAGGGGACGTAGCGCAGGTCGTGGTGGCGGCGCATGCCCGGGCCGACGAAGCAGGTCTCTGCCGTCACCCCGTCCCGGTCCGGCACGCCGTGTGGGGCGTTGAGCGCGTGGAGGACGTAGCGGGGGAGTGCCTCGTCGACGAGCCGCACCGCCTCGACCGGCATCGCCGTGTTGCCGCTGACGACGACCCGCGGCGTCGCCGGCAAGGTGGCGAGCCGGCGCTGGAGCTCCTCGGGGGTGACGTGCCGCACCCCACCATCGTGGCGGGTGGCTGCCCGGGCCGGGCCCGAATCGGGCGATCTGCGTCCGGTCAGCTGGCCTTCTTCTTGGTGGTGGTCTTCTTGGTAGCCGCCTTTTTCGCGGTTGCCTTCTTTGCGGCGGTCTTCGTCGTCGCCTTCGTGGCGTCCTCGTCAGCCTCGTCAGTCTTGTCCGAGGCCGACCCCGCCGCCGGCGCGGACTTCGCGGCCTTCGCCTTGTCGACGCTGCGCTGGAGGGCGGCCAGCAGGTCGACGACCTCGGTCTCCTCGTTGACCGACTCCGGGGTCTCGGTGAGCTCGCCGCCCTCGATCTTGGAGGAGACGAGGGCCTCCACGGCCTCGGCGTAGTCGTCCTCGAACTCGTCGGGGACGTAGTCGCCCGAGAGGGAGTCGACGAGCGAGGAGGCCATCGCGAGCTCCTTGGCCGTCGCGTGGGTCTCCTCGGACAGGGACTCGAACTCCGGCGCCCGCACCTCATCGGCCCAGAGCAGGGTCTGGAGCACGATGACCCCGTCGCGCACCCGCAGGACCGCGAGGGTCATCCGGCTGCGCACCGAGACGGTGACCAGGGCCATCCGGTCGGCCTTCTCCAGCGCGTCGCGCAAGAGGACATAGGGCTTGAGCCCCGTCTTGTCCGGCTCGAGATAGTAGGACTTGTCAAACAAAAGTGGGTCGATCTGTTCGGAGGGGACGAACTTCTCGATCGCTATCTCCTTCGACGAGCGCACCGGGAGGCTCTTGATGTCGCTGTCGCTGAGCACGACCATCTGCCCGTCGGCGGTCTCGTATCCCTTCGCGATGTCGGAATAGGGGACCTCCTCGCCGTCGATGGCGCACACGCGCTGGTACTTGATGCGGCCACCGTCCTTCTCGTGCACTTGGCGGAACTGCACGTCGTGGTTCTCGGTGGCGGAGAAGAGCCGCACCGGCACGTTGACCAGGCCGAAGGAGACTGCGCCTTTCCAGATGGCTCGCATGAGAACAAGAATGCACCCATGCGCCCCATGCTCGCGACGCCCGCGACGACCGTTCCGGTCGGTGACGCCTGGGTGCACGAGGTGAAGTGGGACGGCATGCGCCTGCTCGTCGACGTCGTCGACGGTCAGGCGCGGGTCTTCTCCCGGTCCGAGCGGGACGTCACGGTCGCCTTCCCCGAGCTGCAGGGGCTCGGGGACGAGTACGCCGACATGCTGCTCGACGGCGAGGTCGTCGCACTCCGGGACGGTCTGCCCTCCTTCTCCGCGCTCGCCGAGCGGATCCACGTCACCGACGCGCGACGGGCGGCGCAGCTCGCTGAGGCGGTGCCCGTCACCCTGATGACCTTCGACCTGCTCCGGCTCTACGGCGTCGACCTCACACCGCGCCGGTGGAGCGACCGCCGTGCCACCCTCGAGCACCTCGAGCTCGACGGTGCGCGCTGGCAGACGCCGCCGACCTTCGCCGACGGGCCGACGCTGCACGCCGCCACGAGGGAGCAGGGCCTCGAGGGGGTGGTCAGCAAGCGGGTGGACGCGGCATACCTGCCCGGGACGCGGTCGCCACACTGGCGCAAGAGTCCCCACCGCGACACCGTCTCGGTCGTCATCGGGGGGTGGCGGCCGGAGTCGACCGGGACGGTCGCGAACCGACTCGGGGCGGTCCTCGTGGGAGTGCCCGGGCCCGGCGGGCTGCGCTATCTCGGACGGGTCGGATCGGGGCTCGCCGGGCGCACGGGGGAGCGCCTGCGGGACGAGCTGGAGCAGCTCCGACGCGCGGAGTCCCCTTTCGCAGCAGACGTGCCCGCCGAGGACTCCCTCGGAGCGACCTGGGTCGAGCCGGTGCTCGTCGCCGACGTCCAGTCGCTCGGCCTCAGCGGTCAGGGGCGGCTGCGCCAGCCGGCGTTCAAGGGGCAGCGCCGCGACCTCGGCCCCGAGGACGTCGTTGACGTCATGGACGTCACGGACGCGCCCACCGACGGTGGTGGTCCGTGATGGTCCCCGAGGCGAGTCGCGTCACCGTCGAGGTGGCAGGACGCCGGCTGCGCCTCAGCAGCCTCGAGAAGGTGATGTACCCGCGGGCGGGCACGACCAAGGCCGAGGTGCTCGACTACTACGCCCGCATCTCACCGGTGCTGCTCCCGCACCTCGCCGGTCGACCTGTGACGCGGATCCGCTTCCCCCACGGTGTCGGTGACATGCAGTTCTTCGAGAAGAACATCCCCGCAGGGACGCCCGAGTGGGTCCGGCGCGCCGGCCGCGACCCCGTCTTCCCGTTCGTCGACGACCTCGCCGCCCTCACCTTCCTCGTCAACCTCAACTCCCTCGAGCTGCACGTGCCGCAGTGGCGCTACGAGGGGGAGGGCCGGGACGCCGTCGCGCGTGACCCCGACCGTCTCGTCATCGACCTCGACCCGGGTCCGGGCACGGGGCTGGCGGAGTGTGCCCGGGTCGCGCTCATCGTGCGTGACCGGCTCGGGTCGATCGGGTTGGAGAGCATCCCCGTGACGAGCGGGAGCAAGGGCCTCCAGCTGTATGCGGTGCTCCCCGGCTCGCACTCGAGTGACCAGATCCGTGACACCGTCCAGCAGCTCGCCCAGGAGCTGACGAGAGCGCACCCCGACCTCGTCGTGTGGAAGATGGCCAAGGAGCTGCGGCCCGGCAAGATCTTCCTCGACTGGAGCCAGAACGTCGCCGCCAAGACGACGATCTGCCCCTACTCGCTGCGCGGCCGGGACGCCCCGACCGTCGCCGCCCCGCGGACGTGGGCCGAGGTCGAGTCCGGCGCCGAGGGTGGTGACTTCACGCAGCTGCGGATCGAGCAGGTCCTCGATCGCGTCGTCCGCGACGGGGACCTGGCGTCGGCCCTGACCGCCTGACCGCCTGACCGGCGCCGCGGAACCGCAGTCCGCCGTCGGCTGCCAGCGCTCGCCGACGCGGCGAGAGGGACCCGACACATGACGAAGCCCGACACCACAGGGTGTCGGGCTTCGTCGGTGAGGCCGGCGTGCGGGCTCGTTCAGTGCGACTTGTCGTAGGCGTCCTGCACCTCGGCGGAGATGCGGCCGCGGTCGGAGACGCTGTGGCCGTTGGCCCGCGCCCACTCCCGGACCTCGCCGAGGTCGGTGCGCTTGGTGGCGGCGGCGCGCTTGCGGCCGCCCCGGGCTCCGCCGCTGCGCCGGGCGTGGCCGGTCCAGTTGGCGAAGTCGTCACGGAGCTTGCGGGCGTTCTTGTCGGAAAGGTCGATCTCGTAGGTGACTCCGTCGAGGGAGAACGTCACCGTCTCCGACGCCTTTCCACCGTCGATGTCATCGACGAGGGTTACTTCGACTCGCTGAGCCATGATTCTCCATCTTCTTCGTGCCGTGCGGGCGGGAGGGGATTGTGCGATCAAATCGCATTTCCCAGATTACACGCAATGGCCCGGAGCGCAGCATTCCCTTTTCACAGGTCGGCGTGGTGAGGCTGTGCCGAATCGTAAAAAGAAAAAAGGGTCGCGAACGCTCTAATCGCTTGTCCCGGGAGCGGGCGCGGGCGGACGCTGGTGGGAGGCCGACGCCGCAGCGTGCTCGGCGTCGCGCTCGGCGTCCCACTTCGCCTGCGCGATGCGTTCACGCCGGTCCCCCTCGAGAATGTTCTTGAAGAGGAAGTAGAAGAGTGCTCCCACCCCGATGGTCGGGGCGAGCGCCAGCACATACGGCATGAGCGAATCCATGCCTCGAGTTTCTCACGGCGGCACTGTCGCCGCGCCCGACTACGGTGGCGGTCATGGCTTCCAGGACGACACCCCGCCGCCCCGTCGGCTACCGCTGCGCCGAGTGTGGCTGGTCCACCGTGAAGTGGGTCGGCCGTTGCGGGGAGTGCCAGGCCTGGGGGAGCGTCGTCGAGGTGGGCGGCGCCGCCGAGCCCCGCACGGCGAGCGGTCTGGTCACCACGCCCGCTCAGCGGATCGGCGAGGTCGACGCCTCGCAGGCCGTGGCCCGTCCCACCGGCGTGGCGGAGTTCGACCGCGTCCTCGGCGGCGGACTCGTCCCGGGCGGAGTGGTCCTCGTGGCGGGGGAGCCCGGCATCGGCAAGTCCACCCTGCTGCTCGACGTCGCCGCCCGCACGGCCCGGGCGGGGGCGACCGTCCTCTACGTCAGCGGTGAGGAGTCGGCGGCCCAGGTGCGCACCCGGGCCGGGCGGATCGACGCGGTGGCCGACTCCCTCTACCTCGCCGCCGAGACCGATCTCGGGGTGATCCTCGGACAGATCGACGCCGTGGTGCCCGCGCTGCTCGTGGTGGACTCCGTCCAGACGGTCGCGAGCGCCGAGGTCGAGGGCCAGGCCGGCAACGTCTCCCAGGTCCGCGAGGTCACCGCCAGCCTGATCCGGGTGGCCAAGGCCCGGGGCATCGCCGTGCTGCTCGTCGGCCACGTGACCAAGGACGGCTCGATCGCCGGCCCGCGCATCCTCGAGCACCTCGTCGACGTCGTCGTCGCCTTCGAGGGAGACAGCCACACGCGCCTGCGCCTCGTGCGGGCCGTGAAGAACCGCTTCGGCCCCACCGACGAGGTGGGCTGCTTCGACCTCACCGAGACCGGCATCGTCGGTCTGGCCGACCCGAGCGGGCTCTTCCTCTCCGGCCGTGACCACGCGGTGTCCGGCACCTGCGTGACCGTGACGATGGAGGGACGACGTCCCCTCGTCGCCGAGGTGCAGGCGCTCGTCGCGACCTCGAGCCTGCCCTCCCCCCGCCGCACCTCGAGCGGGCTCGACACAGCGCGGCTCGCCATGATCATCGCCGTGCTCGACAAGCGTGCCGGTGCCCCGGTCGGCTCACGCGACATCTTCGCGGCGACCGTCGGCGGCGTCCGCCTGACGGAGCCGGCCGCCGACCTCGCCATCGTGTGCGCCATCGCCTCGTCCGTCATCGACAAACCGCTCGCGACCGACGTGATCGCGCTCGGCGAGGTGGGGCTGGCCGGAGAGGTCCGGCGGGTCACCGGCCTCCAGCAGCGCCTCGTCGAGGCCGAACGGCTCGGTTTCCGGCACGCCCTGGTGCCGCGGGGGAGCCTGAAGGACGTCGCCGTGCCGAGCGGCATCCGCACGGTGGAGGTCGCCGACGTGCCGGGGGCGATCGAGTCGATGGGCCGCCTCGCCGGGGCGCGGACGTCGGGGGCGCTCGCGGGGCACAACGCCTAGACTGCGACCGACCGTGGAGGGAGTCCCCGGTCGGCACCTGCTCTGAACGGGACGTGATGGACAAGAACGACGACGAGCTGCTGCTTCGCGCAGCGCTTGCCGCGGTGGCTCCCGGGACCGACCTGCGCGACGGTCTGGAGCGGATCCTCAGGGGTCGCACCGGCGCCCTCGTCGTGCTCGGTCACGACAAGGTGGTGGACTCGCTCTGCACGGGCGGCTTCGCCCTCGACGTCGAGTTCTCCGCGACCCGGCTGCGCGAGCTGTGCAAGATGGACGGCGCCATCGTGCTCGACCGTGAGGGCACCCGGATCCTGCGGGCGGCCACGCAGCTGGTGCCCGACTCACGCATCGAGACGACGGAGTCCGGCACCCGCCACCGCACCGCCGAGCGGGTCGCGAAGCAGACCGGCTTCCCGATCATCTCGGTGAGCCAGTCGATGGGGGTCGTCGCGCTCTACGTCGGCACGCTCCGGCACGTCATCGAGGGATCGCCCACGACGCTCTCGCGCGCCGACCAGGCCCTGCAGACCCTGGAGCGCTACAAGTCCCGTCTCGACGAGGTGACCGGCACGCTGTCGGCCCTCGAGATCGAGGACCTCGTCACGATCCGCGACGTCGCCGCCGTCCTCCAGCGCCTCGAGATGGTGCGCCGGATCTCCGCCGAGATCCAGGACTACGTCGTCGAGCTCGGCACGGACGGGCGGCTGCTCAGTCTCCAGCTCGAGGAGCTCGTCGGCGGCCTCGGCAACGACCGCGAGCTCGTCATCCGCGACTACCTGCCGTCGGCGAAGTCGGAGATCACCCCCGAGCAGGCGCTGACCAGCCTCGAGGCACTCAACTCGGTCGAGCTGCTCGACCTCTCGGCGGGCGCCCGCGCGGTCGGTTTCGGGGTCGTCGGAGACGGTCTCGACGCCCCGGTGAGCCCGCAGGGCTACCGGCTCCTGACGAAGGTGCCGCGCCTGCCCCCGGCCATCGTCGACCGTCTCGTGGTCCACTTCGCCTCGCTCCAGCGGCTGCTCGCCGCCGGGATCGAGGACCTCATGCTCGTCGACGGTGTCGGGGAGGGCCGGGCCCGCGCGGTGCGCGAGGGACTCTCCCGCCTCGCCGAGTCGAGCATCCTCGAGCGCTACGTCTGAGTCGGCTCCCGTCTCCGGTATGTCGTCCCGCCCGTCCGTCGACTCCTCGCCCCCGCTCGCGCTGCTGCACGAGAGGGTGAACGGGTGGTTCGGCGAGTGCGGTCGGGACCTGCCGTGGCGGGATCCGGGCGCCAGCGCCTGGGGTGTGCTGCTCTCCGAGGTCATGTCCCAGCAGACGCCGCTCAGCCGGGTCGAGCCCGCCTGGCGCGAGTGGATGGCGCGGTGGCCGACGCCGGCCGCCCTCGCGGCGGACGCGCCCGGCGAGGCGGTGCGGGCGTGGGGCCGTCTGGGTTACCCGCGTCGGGCCCTGCGGCTGCACGAGGCGGCGACGGTCATCGTCGAGCGCCACGACGGTGAGGTCCCGTCCAGCCATGCCGACCTGCTGGCCCTGCCCGGAGTCGGTGCCTACACCGCGGCCGCCGTCTCCTGCTTCGCTTTCGAGCAGCCCGAGGTGGTCGTCGACACCAACGTGCGCAGGGTCCTGGCCCGCGCGGTCGAGGGTCGGGCGCTGCCGTCACCGACCCTGACCCGGGCCGAGTCCCGGCTGGCCGAGGAGTGTCTCCCCGCCGACCGAGACGCCGCCAACACGTGGAACGTCGCCGTGATGGAGCTCGGGGCGCTCGTCTGCGTGGCCCGTGGTCCGCGGTGCGACGTCTGCCCGGTCGTCGACCTGTGCGCCTGGACGGCGGCCGGTCGCCCGGCCTACGACGGGCCGGTCCGGCGGGGTCAGGCGTGGCACGGGACGGACCGGCAGGTCCGCGGGGAGCTGCTCCAGCGACTGCGAGCCGCTGAGGCCGGCGTGCCGCTGGCCGAGCTCTCTGGCAGCGGACCCGATGCCGCCCAGGTGATGCGCTGCCTCGACTCGCTCGTCGCCGACGGCCTCGTCGAGCCGCTGGACGGCGACCGCTACCGACTCCCCACCTGACCGTCGCTATGGGCACGTCCAGTCCGCTCGTGCTGCTGGCTGAGCACCCGGGCACTGTCGGTGGTCGACTCTAGAGTCGTTGTATGGCAGCAGAGCCCACGAAACTGGACCTCCTCCGGAGGCAGCTGGTCGACCTCGAGGCGCGGCAGCGTGCCGCGGGCGGGCCGGCTGACTCAGGGTTCTGGAACCGCGACAGCGAGGGTATGTCGACCGGTTCGGCGGGCTCGACTGGCTCGACTGGCTCGACCGGCTCGACCGGCTCGACCGGCTCGACCGGTTCGACCGGCTCGACTGGTTCGACTGGCTCGACTGGCTCGACTGGCTCGACTGGCTCGACTGGCTCGACCGGTTCGGCTGGCTCGGCTGGCTCGGCTGGCTCGACCGGCTCGACCGGCTCGGCTGGTCGCGGCGAGCGGTCCGCGCGTTCAGCGCCGAGGACCCATCGTGTCGCGCCCGAATCCCGGGCACGGCCCGAGCCACGCGGGCCGTGGGCCGGCACCCCGATCGAGGACCTGACACCCGAGGCGTTGGACGCAGCCCCGCTGGACGAAGCCGGGTACGAGGAGATGATCAACGACCCCGCCTGGCTCGAGCACATCGAGGCCCTCGCCG
>JBDSSS010000102.1:0-15909 GCA_039928615.1 Terracoccus sp.
TGCGCATCTCGGCCGCGTCCGGGGCGCATCCTGTGGCCGTTTCGGTGTGGAGCCGGTCCGGGCTCAGAGGCGGCCGAGCATCCCGTCCTCGACGGCCCTCTGGAGGTCGGCGAGGGAGTGGTAGACCTCGTCCGCTCCCGCCTCGCGCAGCTCTTTCTCGGAGAAGCCGCCGGTGAGGATCGCGAGGGCCGGCAGGTCCGCCCGTCCCGCGGCGATGGCGTCCCAGGTCGAGTCACCGACCATGACGGCGCGAGACCCGTCGACCCGTCCGAGGGCGACTCGGAGCAGGTCCGGCGAGGGCTTGCTCTCGTCGGCGTCCTCGGAGGTCGTCCAGTCGTCGGCGACGTCCTTGCCGTCCACGAGGTCGAGGAAGGTCTCGACGTGCTCCTTCTTGCCCGAGCTGGCCAGCACGACCTTGAGGCCGCGGTCCTTGACGGCCCGGAGCAGCTCGGCGGCTCCCTCGAGGGCCTGGATCTCACCGATCATGGGCTCGACCTCCTCCTCCCAGGCGTCGCGCAGCGCGTCGCCGTGCTCCTGCTCGACCGCGTCCCCGGCGACGTGGGCCACGAGGCGGTCCCCGCCCATGCCGATGGCCCGGTGGATCTGCCAGATCGGCTCGGTGATCCCGAAGCGACGGAACGCGCGGAACCACGCGAGGGCGTGCTGGTAGTTGCTGTCCACCAGGGTCCCGTCGACGTCGAAGATGACCGTGTCGATCGAGGAGCTGGAGGCGTTGCCGCTGGGGAGGGTGTCGTCCGGGGTGTCGGGGCTCATGCTCCCTTCCTACCCTCACGCGACCGGACGCCGACGACGGCCCGGGCCCAGCGGCATACCCCGCACCCCCGTGTGGGTACGACACCGACATGGACTCCTACCAGCTCATCATCATCGGCAGCGGACCGGCGGGGGTGGCCGCGGCCCGTGGCTACCGCGAGGCGGGCGGCTCCGGGCCGGTCCTGATGGTCACCGGCGACGCGGACACGCCCTACTCCCGACCACCGCTGAGCAAGGAGGGGCTGCGCTCGTCCGACGCCCCCGCCCACTCGCCGATCGGTGAGGACGGGGAGCTCGACGGCGTCGAGGTGCGCGTGTCGTCCCCGGTCGCTGCCGTCGACCTGAGCGGACGACGGATTCGACTGGGATCCGGAGAGATCGGCTTCGAGCGGCTTGTCCTCGCGCCCGGCGCTAAGCCCCTGCCCCTCCCCGGCCTGCCCCGGGACGCCGAGGTGCACGTACTGCGCACGGTGGCGGACCTGCGCCGACTCGGCGAGGCGGCGGAGCACGCCCGGACCGCGGTGGTCGTCGGGTCCGGCTTCATCGGCTGCGAGGCCGCGGCCTCTCTGGCGATGCGCGGCCTGGACGTGACGCTCGTCAGCCCCGAGCCCGGCCCCCAGCAGCAGCGCCTCGGCGACCACCCGTCCGGGGCGATCCGCGGGTGGCTCGAGGCCGCCGGTGTGCGTCTGCACCACGACGTCGAGGTCTCGTCCATCGAGGCGCCGCGTCGGCTGCACCTCTCGGACGGCACGACGCTCGAGCCCGACCTCGTGCTCCTCGCCCTCGGCGTCGAGCCGTGGACCGACTTCCTCGTCGGCAGCGGCCTCTCCCTCGACGACGGACGCGTCGTCGTCGACGAGCACCTCCAGGCGTCGGGCACCGGCGTCTACGCAGCGGGGGACGCCGCGCTGGCGCAGCACGCGCTCGCAGGGCGACCCGTCCCCGTCGAGCACTGGGGCGACGCCGAGGCCATGGGTGAGGTGGCCGGCCGCAATGCTGCCGGCGCCTCGGAGGTCTGGGACACCGTGCCCGGCTTCTGGTCCGAGATCGGCGACCACACCCTCATGTATGCCGCGTGGGGTGACGGGTGGGACAGCGCCGACGTCGTCGAGGACGGCGCGGCCTTCACCGTCTGGTACGGCAAGGACGGTGTCCTCGTCGGGGTCCTGGCCCACGAGAACGAGGACGACTACGAGCGGGGGCAGGATCTCATCGCCGCGGGCGCGAGGGTCGAGGACGTCGTGCCGGCCCGATGAGGACGACTAGCGTGGGGTCATGATCGTGACGGTGTCGAGCCTCTACATCTACCCAGACTCCGACGAGCCCGGCCAGCAGCTGGACTCGGTCGAGGTGACCGAGTCGGGTCCGGCCGGCAACCGGGCCAAGAAGAATGCCGTCCACCTCGTCGCGGTGACCGACTTCGTGATGAGCCACCCGAAGGCCAACGTCGTGCTCGACATGGAGCCGGGCGCGCTCGGCGCTCTCGTCGGCAGGCTCGTCCGCCTGGGGGACTGCGTGCTGTCGGTGACTCGTTCGCCGTCCCAGTGCGCCGGCGTCTACGCCGACGTCGTCACGACGGGCACGGTGACGGTCGATGACGTGCTCGAGGTCGCCGACGACGACAGCCCGGGCCGACCCGAGTGACGATCCACTCCGAGCACCCGTTCGACCCGCCGGCGGGGGACCGTGACCCGGTGCGGCGCCTACGGGCCAGGGTCAGCCCCACCGTCTCGCTGTGGACGTCGGGCCAGGGCGTCGAGCGCGTCGGCCTCACCGTCTCCTCCTACCTCGTCGCCCAGGGAGACCCCGGCCGCGTCGTCGCCCTGCTCCACCCCGACTCCGACCTGCTCGAGCGCCTCGAGGAGAGCGAGGTCGCCGTCGTCTCGCTGCTCGACTGGCGACACCGCGACCTCGCCGACGCCTTCGCCGGCGTGATGCCGGCCCCCGGGGGACCGTTCCGGATGGCGGAGTGGGAGCAGACCACGTGGGGGCCGCGCCTGGTCTCGGCCACGTCGTGGACCGGGGTCCGCCTCGACCCCGCGAGCCGCCGCGACGTCGGCTGGTCGGTGCTCGTCGAGGGCGTCATCGAGCACGTCGAGGTCGGAGACGAGGGCGACCCCCTCGTGCACCGCCGGGGCCGCTACCAGAAGCCGACTCCCTGATCCCGGCCCGGACCCGTCCCGACCCCGCCCCTCGGCCCGCAGCTTTCGTCGCCCGGGCTACCGAACGTGCGGGTTTTGACCCGGAAGGCCGCACTTTTCGTAGCCCGGGCTGCCGAATGTGCGGGCCGACCCGGCGGCCGCGCTTTCCGTAGCCCGGGCTACCGAACGTGCGGGTTTTCGCCCGGGAGGCCGCACTTTTCGTAGCCCGGGCGGCGAAGAGCGCGTGCGGGGTGCTGGCGGGGAGCGCGCGATGGTGGGGCCTGGCGCGGGGTCGTGAGTCAGGCGGAGCGGTCGCGGGCGAAACCGGTGACGTCGGTGAGCATCTCGGTCGACACCCAGGCGTCCGGGATCCCGAAGGCGTCGACGAGGGCGAGGGCGTCGGGCCGCAGATCGGCGCACCGCTCGTTGACGAGCGCGGTGACCGCCTTGCTGCGGGCCGGGCTGAGCCGGTCGTGCTCGAGGTACCAGCCGCGGTGCTGCTCGATCGTTGACAGCAGGTGCAGGTCGCACACTCGGGCGAGCACCTCTGCCACCGCGGGCTGGTCACACCCCTCCACGGCGGCGACGAAGGACTCGGCGACGAGCCGGTCGGTGTGCGCCCGAGCGGCCTCGACGAGGTGGTCCTGGCAGTCGTTGAAGGCCGAGAACCCGTCACCGTCCTTCGACGACGCCTGACGCAGGCGGATGGCGAGGCCCTCGAGCAGGTGCGTCTCGCGGTCGCGCAGCAGGCGCAACTGGGCTCCGCTGGAGGACAGCGCGTCGTCCCCGTCGCGGCCCGGCGCGGCATCGACCAGCCGTTGGACGAGGCCGCGCATCGCGGTCCGCTCGAGCACACTCGTGGCGGCCAGCCGCGCGCCGAAGCGCACCGTGCCCGCCGTGTCGAGGTCGCCGAAGGTCGCCTTGTAGTCACCGAGCATCGACTTGGCGACGAGCTGGAGCAGCACCGCGTTGTCACCCTCGAAGGTGGTGAAGATGTCGGTGTCCGCGCGCAGTGCGGCGAGTCGGTTGGCCCAGAGGTAGCCTGCGCCGCCACACGCCTCGCGGCAGGCCTGGATGGTGTCGGCCGCATGACGGGTGGAGGCCACCTTGAGGGCCGCCGCCCGGGTCTCGAGCTGGCGCTGGCACACCTCGGCCGCTTCTGAGTCGACGTCGCCGGCGACCTGCTGGAGCATCGCGTCCATCGTCTCGACGAGCTCGTTCTGCGCGATCGCGAGGGCCCAGGTGTGGGCGATGCGGGGCAGCAGCCGTCGCTGGTGCGTGCGGTAGTCGAGCAGCGACGTCTCCGCGTCCGAACCGGGGGCGGTGAACTGGGTGCGCTCAGCGGCATACCTCGTGGCGACCGTCAGCGCGGAACGCGTCGCGGCGCCGGCGCCACCGGCGATGGAGATGCGTCCGCGCACGAGCGCACCGAGCATCGTGAAGAAGCGCTTGTCGGGGTTGTCGATGGGGCTTGTGTAACGGCCGTCGTCGTCGATGTCGCCGTAGCGGCCGAGCAGGTTGGTGCGCGGCACCCGGACGTGGTCGAAGAGGAGCCGCCCGTTGTCGACCCCACCGAGCCCGATCTTGGGACCGCAGTCCTCGATCGTCACGCCCGGGCAGGTCGAGCCGTCGGTATGCCGGATCGGCACGAGGACGCAGTGCACGCCGCGGTCCTCGCCGACGACGAGGCGGGCGAAGACGGCTGCCATCCGACCGTCCACCGCCGCGTTGCCGATGTAGTCCTTTCGCGCAGCGGCACTGGGCGAGTGGACGACGATCTCGTCGGTGGCCGGGTCGTGCGTGGCCGTCGTGAGGACACCCTGCACGTCGCTGCCGTGGCCCGTCTCGGTCATCGCGAAGCAACCTTGGAGCTCGCCGGAGATGATCGAGGGGACGAGGGCGTAGTGACGCTCCGTGCCGAGCAGGGACACGGCACCGCCGAAGAGGCCCCACTGGACGCCGGCCTTGACGAAGAGCGACAGGTCGGTGTGGCCGAGCATCTCGAAGGCGATGACGGCGTCGCCGTAGCGGGCCGTGCCACCCTGCCGCTCCGGGAACCCCGCTGCGGCCCAAGGGCTTCGAGCCAGCTCGGCGAGCTGAGCGCTCACCCGGGCCTGGTGCTCTCGCATCTCGAGCGGACCGTCCGGCGGAGCGACGACGTCGGGGGACAGGGTCCGACACTCATCGCGCACCGCGGCCCGGGGGCCGTCGAGAACGCGCTGGAGACCCGCCACGACGTCATCGGCGGTTGCGTTGGTGGCATCGGTCACGGCGGTCGATGTCATGGGGTCCTCTTCCTCGAGGCATCTGAGAGGGCGGTGGTGTCGGGGTGTGGACCGTCGAGGACCGATCGCAGCCCGTTCCAGACGAGGTCGGTGAGAGCTCGCACGACCTCGGACCGGGGTGCCCGGCCGTCGGTGGCGAGCCAGTCGTCGGCGACCGCCTGGACCGAGCCGACGATGGCGAGGGCCCAGAGGCGGGCCCGGGCCGGGTCGGGCGCGGTGCCCTGACGGCGGAGCACCTCGGCGAGCTCGCTGGCCACGTGCTCGACCGTGCTCCCGAGCGGGTCGTCCGAGAGAGGTCGGTCGACGAGCGGCCGGTGGACGACGAATCGATAGAGCTCGGTGTCGGACTCGACGAGCGAGAGGTAGGCCTCGACCGTCGTCGCGACGAGGCCTCGGGGGCCGGTCGAGCCGGATGCCTCGGACGTCAGCGCCGCGGACACCTGCCCCACCACCCGCTCGTCGACGCGCGCGACGACGGCTCGGTAGAGACCCGCCTTGTCACGGAAGTGGCGGTAGACGACGGTCTTGCTCGTGCCCGCCTCGGCGGCGATGTCGTCCATGCCCACGGACGCGCCGTGCACCCGGATCGCACGGATCGTCGCGTCGACGAGGGTGGTGCGACGGTCGTGGCGGTGCTGCTCCCAGCGACGGTCACGGCCGTCGGCGGACGCGAGCGTCACCGGCGCCGCGGCGGGGCGGGTGTGGTCCATCTCCCGAAAGTAACAGGTACTTGCTGTATCGACTACGCCGGGTTTCGGTTACCTTGGCAGCACCAGCGACACCTACGACAGCCGTCCCCGTCGTCCCCAGGAGCGATCCCCCATGGCACCGCCGTCCTCCCCCCGCACCCCGCGCCGCGTCGCCGTCGTCGGCGGCAACCGGATCCCCTTTGCCCGGGCCCACGGCGCCTACGCCCGTGTGTCCAACCAGGACATGCTCACCGCGGCGGTCGACGGCCTCGTGGCCCGTCACGGACTCGCGGGGGAGCGGATCGGTGAGGTCGTCGCAGGAGCGGTGCTCAAGCACAGTCGCGACTTCAACCTGACCCGGGAGACGGTGCTCGGCACCGCACTCTCGCCGACGACCCCTGCCTACGACGTCCAGCAGGCGTGCGGGACCGGCCTCGAGGCCGCCGTCCTCGTCGCCAACAAGATCGCGCTGGGTCAGATCGATGTCGGCATCGCCGGCGGGGTCGACTCTGCGAGCGACGCCCCGATCGCTGTGAGCGAGGGCCTGCGGCAGACTCTGCTGGCGGCCAACCGCGCCAAGACCCTCGGCCAGCGCGCGAAGGCCCTGACCGGGGTCCGGCCCGGACATTTCGTGCTGGCGATCCCGGAGAACGTCGAGCCCCGCACCGGGAAGTCGATGGGCGAGCACATGGCGGCCACGACGGAGCAGTGGGACATCTCCCGGGAGGCCCAGGACGAGATCGCGGCGGCCAGCCATCGCAACCTCGCCGCCGCCTACGAGCGCGGCTTCTTCGACGACCTCGTCACGCCCTACCTCGGGGTCACCCGCGACACGAACCTCCGGCCGGACTCCACGGTCGAGAAGCTGGCTGGGCTGCGGCCGGTCTTCGGCGCCGGCGAGGGCGCGACGATGACGGCCGGCAACTCGACGCCCCTCACCGACGGAGCGTCGGTCGTGCTGCTCGCCAGCGAGGAGTGGGCGCAGGAGCACCACCTCACCCCCCTGGCGTGGTTCGTCGACGCGGAGACGGCTGCCGTGGACTACGTGCACGGGGGAGAGGGCCTGCTCATGGCACCGGCGTATGCCGTGCCCCGCCTTCTGGAGAGGAACGGCCTGACGCTCCAGGACTTCGACTACTACGAGATCCACGAGGCTTTCGCCGCAACGGTGCTCACCACGCTGGCGGCGTGGGAGAACGAGACCTTCTGCCGAGACCGGCTCGGTCTCGACGCCCCGCTGGGCTCGATCGACCGGACCCGCCTCAACGTCAACGGTTCCTCGCTCGCGGCCGGTCATCCCTTCGCCGCGACGGGCGGACGGATCCTCGCAGGTCTGGCCAAGCAGCTCCACGAGAACGGCGGCGGTCGGGGGTTGGTCTCCATCTGCGCCGCCGGCGGCCAGGGCGTCGTCGCGATCCTGGAGGCCTGAGCCATGCCGATGATCCTCGACACCATCCTCTCCTCGGCCGTGGCCAGGAGAGCGGGCGTGCCGCAGGCGACGACCCTGCGGCGCTACGAGCCGGGTCAGCCGCTCGTGGACGCGCCAGTCCTCCTCGTCGGCGCCGGCGCCTATCTCGGCACGCTCCGGAGCCGACTGCAGGACAACGGGGTCCATCTGGTCGACGACGAAAGCTCCCGAGACCAGACGACCCGCTTGGGGGCCGTTGTCCTCGACCTCAGCGACGCATCCTGTCTCGCTGACCTTGACCCGCTGCGGACCGTGCTCGCACCGGCAGTGAAGAGGCTCTCGCGCAACGCCCGGGTCGTCGTCATCGGCACCGATCCCCGCTCGCTCGACACCGTGACGGACGCGGTCACGCACCGTGCCCTCGAGGGCTTCGTCCGGTCGCTCGGCAAGGAGCTGCGCGGCGGCTCCACCGCCAACCTCGTCCTGGGCCGGACGGGCTCGTCTGACGGGGTCGGGGCTGCGGTCGAGTTCCTCCTGTCTGGGCGATCCGCCTACGTCGACGGACAGGTGATCCGGGTCGACGCCACACCCGGTCCTGCCCCCGCCGAGACGCCGAGTGCGACACCGCTCGCGGGGAAGGTGGCCGTCGTCACCGGGGCCGCCCGAGGCATCGGGGCCGAGATCGCCACTGTGCTCGCGCGCGACGGGGCCACCGTCGTGTGCGTCGACGTGCCGGCCGCGGGGGACGCTCTCGCCCGGGTCGCCAACGCGGTGCGCGGCACCGCCCTCCAGCTTGACGTCACCGCCGCCGACGCGGGGCAACGGATCGTCGCTCACGCCGTCGACCGGCACGGCTCGATCGACCTGGTCGTCCACAACGCGGGCATCACCCGCGACAAGCTCCTCGTCAACATGGACGAGGCGCGCTGGGACGCCGTGCTCGACGTCAACCTCGGCTCCGTGCTCCGGATGAACGAGGCGGTCCTCGCCGACGGCGCGATGGGGCAGGGCGGGCGGATCGTCTGCGTCTCGTCCATCGCCGGGATCGCGGGCAACCGCGGCCAGACCAACTACGGCATGAGCAAGGCCGGCGTCATCGGGCTCGTCGATGCGTTGGCGACTGCGGTGCGGGGACGCGGCATCACCGTCAACGCCGTCGCGCCGGGCTTCATCGAGACCGAGATGACGCAGCGGGTTCCTTTCGCCACCAGAGAGATCGGGCGACGGATGAACTCCCTCCAACAGGGCGGTCGGCCCCGCGACGTGGCCGAGGCGATCGCCTGGCTGGCCCAGCCCGGCTCGGGCGCGGTGACCGGGCAGGTCCTGCGGGTCTGTGGCCAGAGTCTGCTCGGCGCATGAGGAGCGGCATGCCCGACCTCAAACGGGTCTATGCCCGTGCGGCCCTCCAGCGGGGGAGTGGTGGCTCGGCCCTGCCCGACGTGCGAGAGGTCCGCGAGGGCGTCTCCGTCGACGTCGAGTCGCTCGTGGGTTATGCCCGGCTGTGTGGGTTCGCCGTGAGCAACGCTCTCCCACCGACCTATCCGCACCTCATGGCCTTTCCCCTGCAGATGCTCGTCCTGGCTGACCGGGCCTTCCCGCTACCCCTGCTCGGCGCCGTCCACATCGAGAACCGGATCACTGTGCACCGGCGGCTCACTGTCGACCAACCGCTCGAGGTCGCGGTGTGGGCGCAGGGGCTTCGGGACCACCGCCGAGGCCGTCAGGTCGACCTCGTCTCGGAGGTCAGCGTTGCCGGTGAGACCGGTGTGGCCTGGCGCGGGGTCAGCACCTACCTCGCCCGAGGGGCCGCCCATCCCGACGCCCCGCGCTCATCAACGCCGTCAAGCGATGCCCTCCGGGCCGCGCCACCCGGACCGCGCTGGCGGTTGCCGGCAGGAGAGGGACGCAGGTATGCCGCGGTGTCCGGTGACTGGAACCCGATCCACGTGCACGCCCTCACGGCAAGGCCGCTCGGATTCAGGACCGCGATCGCGCACGGGATGGATATTTACGCACGGATGCTCGCTGCCCTCGGACCGGGGCTGCCGACCGAGGGGCTCGCGAGCACGGTGTGGTTCCGCAAGCCCGTCCCGCTGCCGTCGACGGTCCAGCTGCGGACGGCTGCCGGGGCCGAGGGGACCCTGTCGGTGCTGATGAGCGGAGGGGGAGAGGTCGAGCACGCGGTGGTCGAGAACAGGACGACCGGCTAGCGTCAGGCCTCGAGCAGCGTCCCGGTCGGGCTGACGCGCATCTCGTGGACCTCGTCGTCGGTCGGGCGGATCACCGGGACCCGCATCGTGAAACAGCTTCCCCGCCCGACCTCACTCGTCACCCCGAAGGTGCCGCCGCGAGCGTCGACGAGAGCGCTGACGAGGGCCAGGCCGAGGCCCGTTCCGCCGAGCTCGCCTGCGGTGCTTCCGGTCTCGAACACCCCGAAGACGCGCTCCCGGTCCGCCTCGGGGATCCCCACCCCGGAGTCGGACACCGAGATGACGAGGTCGTGCTCGTCGATGTGGGCCTGGACGCCGACGGAGTCGGTGCGGGTGGTGAAACGGACGGCGTTCTCGATGAGGCAGTCCAGGGCCGCTTCCAGGCGCTCGGGGTCGATGACGACCGATCCGACCGCGCTCGCCGAGCTCCACGTGCGGTCCACTCCGGCGGACCACCGGGCGACCACGGCGTGGACGACCTCGTCGAGGTCGACGGTCTCGGCCTCCCCGACGGCGTCGGCGCGGACGAGGTAGAGCAACGTGGTGACCGTCGCGGTCGCTTTGTCGATCTCGCCGAGCACGAGGCCCGCGTCGGCGTGCACCGACGGGTTGCTGCTGTCCTGGCGCATCATCTCCACGAGGGCACGCGCCACGGTCAGCCGGGTGCGGACCTCGTGCGAGCCGAATCGTGCGGTCAGCTCGCGCTGGGCTGCCTGGGCCCGCTCGTCCTCGAGCAGCGCTCCGATCCATCCCTGGGCGGCGCGGTGCCGGTTGACGTGCCAGATCAGCAGCCCGACGACGACCCCCATGAGCACGATCTCGGAGCACTCGGCCCAGCCGATGACCCCCATCTGGGCGTGCAGGACGAGCGGCAGCGCCGTGAGCACGGTGACCGCGACGAAGGTGGACACCGTGGCCCGACGCGAGAGCGGCAGCAGTCCGTAGAGCAGGGCGTAGCTGGCCCAGATGAGGTGGTAGGGGATCGTCTCCTCGCCCACGAAGAGCATCATCAGGGCGAGGTTGACGACGGCGAAGGCCACCCAGCCCCAGACCAGGGCACGGCGCAACCGCGGGCTCGGGCCCGCTGTCGAGCCGGGGGACCAGCGGTCCCGCGACCAGCGCTCGAGCGCCTCGGGGTGGTACATCCCGACCGCCATGTTCACCGGATCCTGCGCCATCAGGGCACCCCCCACGTCGTGGTCGACGCCCCTCCCGCGTCATCCTCCGGTCACGATAACGGCGATGAGGTGGTCGTGGTGGGTTTCGGAAGGGGCCGGACACGGTGACCGGGCGACCTCTACCCTTCGGACTGCGCCGGACGGCGACCGGTGAGGGATCGGTGGCGCGGGGGAAGCCGCGGGGAGAGGGAGGGCTCATGGACGTCGACGAGCTGGGGGCCATGCTGGCCGACCACGCCGGGTCGGTGCTGCTCGTCGAGGACGACCGGCCCCTGTCGGCCGTGCTCGTGCGCCTGCTGACGGGCGCCGGGTATGCCGTCGACACCGCCTTCGACGGCCAGCGCGGACTGCACCTGGCGCTCACCCGCACCTACACGCTCATGGTGCTCGACCGGACGCTGCCGGCCATCGAGGGCCTTGACCTGCTGGCGAGAATCCGGGACCGCGGCGTCACGACGCCCGTGCTCATCCTGTCCTCGCTCTCCTCCACCCGGGAGCGGGTCCAGGGTCTCGACGCCGGCGCCGAGGACTACCTGACCAAGCCGTTCGACACCAGTGAGCTGCTGGCCCGGCTCCGGGCCCTACGACGCCGGCACTCGGAGACCTCCCGCGACCTCGCGCTGCCCTTCGGTCGCCTCCTCGTCGGCAGCCGTCAGGTCGTCCGGAGCGATGGCTCCGCGGTGACCCTGACGACGCGGGAGTGCGCCCTCCTCGAGATGCTCGCCCGACGGCCCAGCCAGGTCTTCGGCCAGTCGGAGCTGATGGGCAAGCTCTTCCCCGAGGCCGCGGACGACGGCCTCGTGGGCGTCTACGTCTACCACCTGCGCCAGAAGCTGGGCCGGCGTGCCGTGGAGACGGTCCGCGGTCTCGGCTACCGATTGGGAGACGGTTGACTTACCGGCCCCATACCGAGAATTTAATATCCCTTTAAGAAACTGCGCACAGTCTCCTCTCAGGTGACTGCTCGCACGGGGTGACGCAGCACCGGTCACAAAGGGACGCTATGTACAAGTTCTCAGGGCGCGGTAGAAGGCCCCATGGATCCTCGGCTCGACCCATCTCCATCGTCGTCAGCTCGCTGCTCGTCCTCGGGGCCAGCGGCTTCGCACAGGTATCGGGGCTGGGGGGCCTCACCACGCTGCCGGGCGCCGAAGCGCGCGTGCCGGCGAGCACCACGGACGAGTCCGTCGTGCCGCACTACTTCGGCCCCTATCCCAACTGGGCCAACAGCCCCCAGACGCTGGCCGATGCGATGGTGAAGATCAGCGTCGGCACCCCGACGCCGGTCTCCTTCGGCAACCCGCTCACGGAGCGCCTGTACGCGACGGACTACGCCACGACGCCCCCGGACATGGGGCCGGTGATGGTCGTGCTCGACCACTCGCCCCTGCCGGCGGGCACCCTCAAGGACTTCCAGAGCTGGAACCAGGGCACGGCCGGCTCGAGCCCCCGCACCTCGGCCGGCGGCACGTTCCACGCCCTCGTCCTGCGGCCCTCGGGCGCGGCGGGGGCCTACAGCGTCGTCTACGCGAGCGACAAGCTCACGGTGCCGACGCCGACGGTCGCCACCGGCGAGGTCGAGACCTACCCGGTCCCGACCCCCGTGGCCGTCCAGAAGGGCGACGTCATCGGCTTCTACGGTCAGGGCGTGCCCGTCGTCACGGGCGGGGCCAACGCGGACACCATGAGCTACCCGGCCAGTGGCGACCCGAGCATGGCCACGAACGTCCCCCCGACACAGGGCAGCGCGTTCACCCTCGGTGACCCCGGCTACCCCGACTACTCCCATGACCGGACGTACTCCTTCGCCGCCGACGTCACCCCGACGATCACCGACCCCGGCACCGGCGCCGAGGCGACGGCCACCGTGGACCCGAAGACCGGGGCGATCACCGGCGTCGACGTGACGAGCCCGGGGGCCGGGTACGCGATCCCGCCCACCGTTGAGATCACCACGGCCGGCGTCACCCCGACCACGGTCGCCCACGCTACCGCCACCATCGCGACCGGCGTGATCAACGCCATCGACGTCAACGAGACCGGCTTCGGTTTCACCACGCCGACGGTCGCGCTCAGCGGGGGTAACCCCACCGCGGGCTTCGAGGCGCACGCCGTCGCGA
Source organism: Terracoccus sp. (assembly GCA_039928615.1). Classification (GTDB taxonomy): domain Bacteria; phylum Actinomycetota; class Actinomycetes; order Actinomycetales; family Dermatophilaceae; genus JBDSSS01. The sequence continues at coordinate 12,806 of JBDSSS010000102.1, forward strand.
GTGGTGTGGTCGACGACCTCAAGCTCACGGACGGTGGAGCGGGCTACCAGGCCCAGCCGCTGGTGACCTTGACCAAGCCCGACCTCCCCGGCGGGACGCAGGCCACGGCCAGCGCGACCATGAACGCGAGCGGCGTCGTCACCGGCGTGACGATCGCCGACCCTGGTAGCGGCTACACCATGGCCCCCACCGTCACCGTCACCGACGCCAGCAAGACCGAGCCCACCACGGCCGCTACGGTCACGGCGACGATCGGCGTCACGAAGATCGACGTCACCGACGGCGGCCAGGGCTATGACTCGGCCCCCACCGTCACCATCACCGACACCGTCGGCACGGCCGACAAGGGTGCCAGTGCCACGGCGCAGGTTGCCGTCAAGGGGTCGGTCACCGGCATCACCGTGACCGCTCCCGGCGCGGGCTACCTCACCCCCGGCATCAAGAAGTTCGTCGACACCCTGCCCGGTCAGGGCGAGTCCAACGCCAACGACCTCGGCCAGTACATCCCGGTCGCGGTGCCCGACACCACCACCTACCCCGGCACCGACTACTACGAGATCGCTGTCGTGCAGTACCGGGAGAAGATGCACCGCGACCTGCCCGCCACGCTGCTACGCGGCTACGTGCAGCTCTCGACGAGTGTCGTCCCGGGCAAGAACCTCCCGCTCGGGAACGCGAACCTCGACCCCAGCAAGCCGGACACCCTCGTCGCCGGCGGTTACACCGCGGTGGACAAGCCGCACTACCTCGGCCCGACGATCAACGCCACCAAGAACCGCCCGGTGCGCGTGCTCTTCCGCAACCTGCTGCCCACCGGCGTGGACGGTGACCTGTTCCTGCCCGTCGACACCACGGTGATGGGCTCCGGGGCGGGTCCAAAGATGATGCAGCTCGACAAGAACGGTGTGCCGATCGACATGGCAGCCGACCAGAAGAGCCCGACGGACGGCGTCCGCAACCCGATGTGCGGTCAGACGCCCAAGCCGACGACCTGCTACTCCGAGAACCGCGCCACCCTGCACCTGCACGGCGGCATCACCCCGTGGATCAGCGACGGGACGCCGCACCAGTGGACGACCCCGGTCGGCGAGAACACCGCCTACCCGAAGGGCGTCAGCGTCAGCAACGTGCCCGACATGCCCGACCCGGGCCCCGGCGCAGAGACGTTCTTCTACACCAACCAGCAGAGCGCGCGGATGATGTTCTACCACGACCACGCGTGGGGCATCACCCGGCTCAACGTCTACGCCGGTGAAGAAGCCGGTTACATGATCACCGACGACGCCGAGAAGGCGCTGATGGCTCCCGGCGGTGCGCTCGACGGCATCGGCACCGGCATCCCGCTGACCATCCAGGACAAGACCTTCGTGCCCAGCACGGAGCGGATGGCCCAGCTCGACCCCACCTGGGACGCCAAGAAGTGGGGCGGCGAGGGCAACCTCTGGCAGCCGCACGTCTACATGCCCGCCCAGAACCCCGGTGACCCGAGCGGTATGAGCTCGTTCGGCCGTTGGTTCTACGGCCCGTGGTTCTGGCCGCCGGCCAAGGACGCGAAGTACCCGCCGATGGCGAACCCGTACTTCGACCCGACCTGCGACCCGAACGTCGCCGACTTCTGTGAGCCGGCGCTGGTCCCCTCGACGCCGAACAACTCGGTCGGCATGGAGGCCTTCCAGGACACGCCCGTCGTCAACGGCACGGCATACCCGACCACGACGATGGACCCGAAGACCTACCGCTTCCGCATCCTCAACGGCTCGGACGACCGGGTCTGGAACCTCTCCTGGTATGTCGCTGACCCCGCCACCGGCACCGAGGTGGCCCTCAAGGCCAGCGAGGTCCAGGCGGCCCAGAGCGACCCGAACGTCTCCCCGACCCCGGACACCACCAAGAGCCCGAAGGGCCCGGACTGGATCCAGATCGGCAACGAGGGCGGCTTCCTGCCGACCCCCGCCGTCGTGCCGGCCCACGAGACCACCTGGATCACCGACCCCACCCGGTTCGACGTGGGCAACGTCGACCAGCACTCCCTGCTCCTCGCGCCGGCCGAACGGGCCGACGTGGTGGTCGACTTCTCGGCCTACCGGGGCAAGACGCTGATCCTCTACAACGACGCTCCGGCCGCGTTCCCGGGCCGGATCTCGACCTACGACTACTACGCGGGCGGACCGGACCTCAGGCCGGCCGCCGCGGCGACCACCCTGCCCGGTTACGGGCCGGACACCCGGACGGTCATGCAGGTCAAGGTATCCAGCGCCGCCCCGGCCCTGGCCTTCGACCGGCCCAACACCACGGCCGACCAGATGGGCAAGCTGATGGCCGCCTTCGACCACCACGTCGACCCGGTCACCAACAAGCCGGCCGGGGTGTTCGAGTCCAGCCAGAACCCGATCGTCGTCGGCCAGGCCGCCTACAACCGGGCGCTCGGCACGAAGTTCGTGGCCTCCGGCGCCTGCAACGCCACCGGTGCTCCGGCAACGACCAAGTGCGACGGCTTCGCCCGGATCGCCGAGCAAGGGGGAGACACCTTCAAGTTCGACACCCTGTCGGGCGCCAAGATGGGCGTGAAGATCGAGCCCAAGGCGATCCACGACGAGATGAACTCGGCGAACTTCGACGAGTGGGGACGGATGAGCAGCAACCTGGGGCTCGAGTCACCGGGTGCGACTCCGCTGCTGCAGAACATCACCCTCTACCCGTACGTCAACCCGGCGACTGAGATCCTCAGCGCCCTCAACTCGACAGACTCCCTGAAGGTGACCCCGGTCTCGGCCGCGGCCCCGGACGGGACCCAGATCTGGAAGATCACCCACAACGGCGTGGACACCCACCCGCTGCACTTCCACCTCAACGACGTCCAGGTCATCAACCGGGTCACGTGGGACAACATCATCATCCCGCCGGACCCCAACGAGCTGGGCTGGAAGGACACGGTTCGGACCAGTCCCCTCGAAGACACCATCATCGCCGTCCGCCCGATCGTCCCGAAGCTGCCGTTCGGCATCCCGGACAGCGTCCGACCGCTCAACCCGATGATGCCGATCGGCGCCAAGGGCTCGGCGACCGGCGCCAACGGGTCCGAGGCGGGGTTCAACAACACCGAC
>JBDSSS010000103.1:0-7016 GCA_039928615.1 Terracoccus sp.
CCACCACGGCGGTGGGGTCGAGACCGGCCTCCGGCAGCGGACCGACCAGCCGCCGCAGCACCGCGTCGGCATCGTCTCGAGGGCCGATCGGTCGCTCGTCGAGCGATGCAAGCCATTCGAGGGCGTATGCGTGGGCCCGCTCCAGCGGACCGTCGAAGTCCGCGTGTCTGATGCTCACCACTCGACGGTAGACCTGTCGGTGCCGTGCCACTGACGTCTTGGGGAAAGTTGACGAGATCCCGCGATGCGCGACCAACGACAGCCTCAAATCACCTGCATCGCAATCAAATTCACAGCGAGACGGACTCGAGCGCCGTCCAGAAGTGGTCGCGTAGCAGGCAGCGCAGATGGTCGTCGACGTCGTAGACACCGAGCCGGTCGGACAGGTCGATGAGCAGGGCCCGGTCGAGGTCGCCCGGTATGAACGGGTTCTTGGCCAGCAGCCTGCGGCGGTCATCGGCGCTCGCGGTCAGGGACCACGCGGAGATCACTCCGCGGCATACCTCGTCGATGAGCTCGAGCTCCGCAGCGGTCGTCGACGCGGTCTGACGCGCCGAGACCCCGCTGCTCGCGCTGGACCAGACCGGCTTGCTCTCCGTCGCCTCCACAGGGGCGCTGGCGACACCGGACTTCGCGGCGGGCCGATGTCCCGCCAGCACGGACGGCGTCACCGTCGGCGCCGACCGTGACGCGAAGGGGATGGCCGCCCCGACGCTCACGGCCGTGTCGCCAGCAGCAGGCTGGCGCGGCCCCGGCAACGGGACCGTCACCGCGGCGGCCGCTTCCGACAGCGGTGCAGGCTCCTCGACCTGGAGCTGGCGCACGTGGACGGTGTCGTCGATGATCGAGCCGTCGAGCACGATGAGGTCGTCGGCCTCCCGGATGAGGTGCTTCGAGACGGCGTGCGCCCGGCCCACGCGGTCCGGGACGGCCATCAGCACCACCTGCACCCCGTGGCTCTGCGCCTCCTCGACGGCCTCGCTCAGGTCGTCGTCGCCCGAGACGAGATACACGATGTCGACCACGCGGTTGCGCCCGTGCGCCGCGAGGTCGAGCCCGATGCGCAGGTCGACACCCTTCTGCTCACCCTGCGGGGAGAGCCGGCCGAGGCGCAGCTTGACCCGGGGAAGCATGCCGATCAGCTCCTGCTCGGCGTCCGGCGTCCCTCCGCTCCGCCGGCCGGAGTCATACCAGTGGACCCGCAGCAGCGGCATCCCGCTCGCCTCCTCGGCCGAGGCGATGAGGCGCTTGACGACATCGGGGTAGGACACGACGACGCCACTGCGCAGCGACGTCCCCGTGGCCCGGGTGGCGGAGGCCGCGATGAGATACCCGACGTCGATGTAAAGCGCGCAGTGAGACCTCATGCCGCCGAGGATTCCACGGCGAGACCATCAGCGCCCGTCGAGGGTGGCGGCTCCTCCGGAAGGCCCTCTCTGGTCGGTCAGCCCAGCAGCGAGGAGACCATCCGGTCGGGATCGGCGCGCCCCAACGTGGCGAACGTCCGGTGCGTCGCCGGCCCGAGCCGGTCTGTGCAGGGGTCGACCTCCGCGAGCAGCCCGCCGGGCAGGCGTCCCTGCGCGGTGACCTCGTGGTCCTCGTAGAGCCTGAAGGCCGCCCCGAAGCAGCGCGCGGCGACCTCGTCCCGACCGCCCATGGCAGAGCCGGCGCCGACTGCAAAGAGGGCGTCCGCCATGAGCAACCGGTCGGGGAAGTGCTCCCGTGAGGTGAGGAGGAACTCGGTGAGGACCCCGTGCGCCTCGGGCACCCTCCCCAGCAGGGTCAGGGTGATGCCGCGCATGAGCAGCAGCTGGGCCGTCAGCCCGATGTTGCCCTCCATGACCCTGTCGAGCCCCTCGTCGACCATGGCCAGGGCCTCGTCAGGTCGACCCAGCATGTTGAGGTTGTCGGCCGCGGAGTTGTACAGGTGCGCGAGGTCGTAGTCACTCCCGGCGGCGCGGGCTTCCTCCAGGGCCTGGAGGGCGATGTCGAGGGATCGCTCGCAATCGCCGGCGTGCGACGCGAGGAAGGCTTCGAGGTCCCGGGCCAGCAGCACGAGCGCGGCGCTCCCACTCCTGGCAGCGAGCTTCGCGGCGGTGGCGTGGTGCGCGCGCGCCTCGTCGTGGTCCCCGGCCTGGGCGCGCAGCGCCGCGAGGGCGCACCACCCGTTGACGTGCACCCGGTCGGGAGGGAGGTCCAGACAGCCCGCCTCCTCCAGGGCCGCGGCCAGCCGGGTGGCGGCCTCCGGCCCGTGCAGATAGGAGGCATACGTCCCGGCGAGGAGCTCGAGCCACGCCTGGTCCGAGCGGTCGAGGTCCGGCATCGCCGCCACCCGATCGATCACGTCCCCTCCCTCGGGGATCCGCGAGGTCAACAGCCAGTAGCGCGGCAGGCTGCGCACGAGCGCGACGGCAGACGCGACGTCACCGCTTGCCACGGCGCGGGTGACACCCGTCGCGATTGCGTCCTCGTCGAGGACGAGCCGCGCCAGGGCCTCACCCATCCCGCTCTCAGCCAGTCGCGGACCGTGGGTTGCCGCAAGATGGCAGACACCTCGCACGACCGCGGCGTCGAACTCCGCGTTGGGTCCGTCCCCTCGCACGAACTCCCGCACGGGCGCGCGCAACCTGACCCTTCCCTCGTTGGCGGGCACGGCGAGCCCGCAGTCCACCAGCTCCTCGAGCGTTCGCAGCACGTCGCTCTCGACGAGGTCCGCCGCCGCGCTCTCCAAGAGGTCGAGCGTGACGAGTCCTTCAAAGGCCGCGAGCACTCCGAGCAGCCGCGAGCCCGACAAGGACAGGCTCCCCAGCGTGTCTCCCAGGACGACGCGGAGACTCGCCTGCCGTGCCCGAGCTGCGCCGTGTGGCCCGTCGAGTGCCGAGTCCTTGCCCCTGCGGAGGCGGTCGAGGAGCTGGCCCGGCGGGACCGTCCGGGTCCTGCTCGCGGTCAGCTCGATCGCCAGCGGTATGCCGTCCAGCAGGGTGCAAAGATCCGTGACGTCGCGGTTCGACACCCGTTCGCCGAGATCGGCGCCGACCCGTTCGGCGATCCCGAGGAAGAGGGTGACCGCATCCGGTGCGCCGTCCCCGTCGGCAGGGGAGACGTCGAGGCCCGGCACGGCGAGGATGCGTTCGCCGGGGCAGCCCAGGGGCCGGCGACTCGTCACGAGCAGCACGGGCCCTGAGTGCTGGGTCACGAGTCGGTCCACCTCGGCCGGGAGGCCGATGACCTGTTCGGCATTGTCCAGCAACAGAATTCCGTCGAACCCCGTGCCGAGGGCGACGACCGCGTCGTCCTCTGGTTCCACGGAGACGGCGCGGCAAGCACGCGTGAGGGCCGCCGCAGCAGTGACGTCGGCCTCGAGTGGGCAGAACGCGATCCGGGTCCCCGACTCCCGGAGCCGATGAGCGACGGCCAGGGCGAGGGTCGTCTTGCCCATCCCACCCATGCCGGTCAGCGTCACGACCCGCGCACCGTCGGTCACGAGTGCCGTGACCCGGTCGACGAGCTCACCCCGCCCCACGAAGGGTCGGGGGAGCGAGGGTAGCGGCGGCAAGGGTGGCCCATCGGCCCCGGCGTCCGTCGCGGAATCCCCAACGGATGACACGGGCGGCGGCGCCGGAACCGTCTGGTGGCGCACCTGAGTCTCGAGCTCGACGAGCGCGGGAGTCGGGTCGACACCGAGGTCCTCGGCGAGCAGTCGCCGGACCCGGCGGCAGGCCGCGAGGGCGTCGCCCTGTCGGCCCGCGTGGTAGCTCGCCCTGACCACGGCGGACCACGCGACCTCGTCGTAGGGTCTCTCGTCCAGGACGACCCGTGCCGTCCGGAGCGCGTCGTCGTGCCGACCGAGCCGGAGCTGCGCCTCGGCCAGGTCGATCCGAGCTGACGCGCGAAGGGCCTCCAGGGTGGCCCGGGCGCCAGGGGTGAAGGGCAACGCATCGAGTCCGTCGAGGGGGCGGCCGCGCCACAGCTCGAGAGCCCCGGTCAGGGCCTCAGCGCTCCGGTCGGCTCGTCCGGTCCGCAGGGCTGCTCGACCGGCGGCGACAGCCTCCTCGAAACGAGAGGCATCGACCATCACGTCTCCGCGCAAGACGTAGGAGTCCCCGACGCGGTCGATCGAGAATCCGACGGATCTCAACGCTTTGCGCAGACCAGTCAGGTAGACCTGAACCGCGTTTCGGGCCGTGGCGGGGGGTTCGTCGCCCCACAGGCCGTCGATGAGCTGGTCGGTCGGGACCGCGCGAGGCGTGGCGAGGGCGAGCAGCGCGAGAACCCCCTGCGGCTTGGCACCTCCGAGCCGCACGTCGAGCGCCCCCCGACCCTCGACGTGAACGCCCATCGGGCCGAGGAGTCTGAGCTCGGTCACGAGCTCAGTATGGGAGGCGCCGGGGACGGCCGGAGGCGTTTCAGGTGTTCTGGCAACTGTGATCGGAACGTTGGCGGGTGGCCGTGGAGCGGCGGGTGCGGGGGCTGGGTGTGGGTGAATGTCGATGGTGTCGAGGAGCGGTCGCGGACTGGTTGATCGTGGCCCGGTCTTCAGTGGGACTTAAGCGGGCGCGGAGATGGTGAACACAGACACCCGGAGATACCGGGGACTGGATTCGAGGAGCAGGACATGAGCGCCATCGGGATCATCACCCCCACTCACCGTCAGCCGGCCGCACGAGGAATGTGGCGCGGAGTCGCGAAGGTGGCCGCCGCGAGCATCCTGGCTCTGGCGGCCGTGTTCGCTGCCCCCGCTGCCCCGGCCGACGCCGCGACCTACGTGGGTGCGGCAGGCCGGATCGGGTCGGTCACGCTCAACGGACCCATGCTCAACGCCTATGACGTGGGTCAGCGGGCGTTGGGGTACTCGACCTTCTACTCCAAGAACATCAACGTCGGCGGATTCACTGTGACCCGCAGCCCCTCCTCGTACTCACAGCGGGTCGTCGGGGCCTCGTACATCCAGCGGTGGGTTGGTGGTCAATGGGTGATCGTCCAGTCTCGGACCTGGCCCGGCATCGTCTCCGGGACCGGAACGCTGCGGTTCCCGGCATGGACGTGGTCCCCGACCCTGGTGCAGAACCAGCGCTGGCTGTACCGGGTGGTCTTCATCGTCAAATGGAGCGACTCGTTCTCCGGGAGCACGCTGGGCTACACCTACGTTCTCCCCAACGTGGTCGCCGACCAGCGCTGCTCAACGGTGAGCCTGCCCTGCGCCCGATACACCTACGGAGTCAACTTCTGAGACCCATCGCATCCCGAGCGCGGCGGCCGTCCCCCGGATCGAATCCTGGGGGACGGCCGAAAGCGTTGAGGATCGACTGCGGTCTGGCAGGAGCCGGAACCGTCAGGATGTCTGAGTCAGCTTGCTCGAGATCGTCTCGAGGGTCTCGTCGATCGACTCCTCGATGCCGGGGTGGTCGCTCTCGGAGTTCAGGGTGAGCCGCACCGTGCAGGACGCGTCGCCGTCCGGGTCGAAGTCGAGCTCGCCGTGGTAGTCGTTCGAGCCCTCCGAGCCCCACGAGACCTTCCGCTCGCTGTCGTCGGTCTTGAACCAGGCCGTCCCGTGCACGGTCCGCTTCTCCTCGCCGGGGGGCTCGATGACGGCGGTCGTCTCGACCTCGTCGCCCCCGCGCGTCGTCACCGTCGTGATCCGCGGGAAGTACTCGGGCAGGTTCTCCGCCTTCGACAGGTAGGCGTATGCCGTGTCCTGGTCGACGGCGATCGTGGTCGTGCGGCTGTAGCTCGGCATTGCGGCTCCTTCAGCGACCGGGCTCGCCTCGGCAGTGAGGGGAGCGGGTGACGTGCTGCTGCCTGCGTACCCGCGCCACCCGCTCGACAACCCACCGCCTCGGCCGTCTGGGCGGTCCTGATCGTTTCCATAACGTTCAGTCAGAGTCCTCCAAATTCAGTCATTTCCGTGCCATATTTGCAGGCGTGCGTTACTCGCGGCACCGTGCGATCGCTGACTCGGTCCGAGACGGGGCCGTCTCGGTGCGGGATCTCGTCGCGCTGCATGGTGTGTCGGAGTCCACGATCCGCCGCGACCTCACGGACCTGGCCGACGCCGGGATCATTCGCCGGGTCCACGGCGGTGCGGCGCCCGTCGACACGGCCGAGGTCGATCGTCCGTACGAAGAGGCGGCCGACGACGCGGCGGGTGCGAAGCGTGCCATCGCCCGGCGAGCCGCCGCGATGGTCCGCGACGGCGAGTCGGTGCTCCTCGACATCGGGACGACCGTCGGGGCCCTGGCGCACGAGCTGAGGGGCAGGCGGATCACCGTGATCACGTCGAGCATCGCCGTCCTCGACGCGCTCCGTGACGACCCCGTGGTCGAGCTCGTCATGCTCGGGGGTCTGCTTCGGCGCCGATACCACTCTCTCGTCGGCCCGCTCACGGAGGAGTCGTTGCGTCAGGTCCGTGCCTCCACCGTCTTCCTCGGCACGAGCGGCATCTCCCCACGTGGTCACGTGCTCGACACCACCTCGGTTGAAGTCCCGACCAAGAGGGGCCTGATCGCTGGCGGCGACAGAGTCGTCCTGCTGGCCGACCACACGAAGTTCCCCGGACAGGGCTCCATCCGGGTGTGCGGTCTGGACCAGCTCTCCGTCCTCGTGACCACCTCGGCCGCGGACTCGCGCACCCTCGACCTCGCGCGCGAAGGGGGGACGGAGGTGGTCGTTGCCTGACCCCCGGACGGCCCGGATCGGCCCGGACCCCCGCACCACGTACTCACCACCCTGACCGAGGAGGTCACACGCATGAACGGCCCAAGTCCCCGAACACCCCACGGGTCCAGCACGGTCCCCCACGCCCCCCACGAGCGGCATCTCGTCGAGCGGTCACGTGCTCGACACCACCTCGGTGGAGGTCCCCACCAAACGGGGCCTCATCGCCGGCGCCGACCGGGTCGTCCTGCTTGCCGACCACACGAAGTTTCCCGGACAGGGTTCCATCCGGGTGTGCGGCCTCGAGCAGCTGTCCGTCCTCGTGACGACCTCGGCGGCGGACTCGCGCACGCTCGACCTCG
>JBDSSS010000104.1:0-6194 GCA_039928615.1 Terracoccus sp.
AAAGTGGGCACTCGACCGGGGCCTGGCGCCGGCGGTCGGGTGGCTTGGTGCTGCGTCGACGGGCCACGTCTGCCGGCCCAAGAGGTGGATCGCGTGCCTCGTCGCGGCGGCGTTCGAGAGCAGGACATCGGCCCCGGCGTCCGCGAGGGCCCGAGCGGACTGCTCGAGCCCCTGGGGGTCGGCAGCGGTCCCCGTCACGGAGACGACGACGGGCAGGCTGCGGCCGGCTGCGGCCGCCACCTCTCGGGCGGAGCGGACGGCGGCGGCGAGCTCGGGCGCGGGGTCGGAGTGGGCTCCGTGGCCGAGGACGAGGTCGACCAGGAGCACTCCGCAGGTCGGGTCGGCCCCCTCGACGGCGATCCGCTCGAGACGCAGCGACGGGTCGATCATCGGGTGGGCCCGGCCGACCGTCATCGTGTCGTCACCGAAGTCGATGACGACGTGGCCGGGGTCGCGCAGGTCGTCGCCGAGGGCCAGCTCGGGCCGCAGCGGGATGTTGGACCGGACGTCGCCGAGCACCTCCCCCGCGACGAGCATCGCCTCGTCGGCGAGGGTGCCTCCGCAGAAGAGCCCCCGGAGGGAGCCCGACGTCGCGTCGGCGTCCGTGGTGCTCGCGTCAGCGGCGGCCGACCAGGTCGGCCACGCCGGGGCGTCCACGCCCACCGCGGACAGCACCGACTCCACGGCGGCGGTGAGGTCGGGTCGGCCCGCGCCGAGCGTCGCCCAGTGGACCGGCTTGCCGAGCCCGGCGGCATACGTCTCGAGGTCGGCGAGCACCTCGGGCGCGGGCGGCTTGGAGACGACGACGATCGAGGTCGTCTCCGGGTCGGCGGCGAGCGCGGCGAGCGCCTGCCGCGTCGAGCGGGCCGCGACGGCCGAGGACAGGTCACGGCCACCCACCCCCAGCAGGTGGCTGATGCCGACGCCGGCCGCGTCGAGCAGGCAGCTGACCTGCTGGGCGCCGGTGCCGGAGGCGGCGACGATCCCGACCGAGCCCGCGCGCACGACGTTGGCGAAACCGAGCGCGACCCCGCCGACGACGGCGGTGCCGCAGTCGGGGCCCATGACGAGCACGTCCGCGGCGGCTGCGGCGTCCTTGAGGCGCACCTCGTCCTCGACCGGGACGTTGTCGGAGAAGACCATGACCGAGATGCCAGCCCGCACCGCGTCGAGCGCCTCGGTGACGGCATACTCCCCCGGCACCGAGACGAGCGCGAGGTCAGCGCCCGAGAGGCGGATCGCCCCGCCGAGCGTCCGGGCCTGCGGCGCGGCACCGAGACCGCCAGAAGCGTCTGCGGCAGAACGGGTTTGGGTCAGGGCACCCTCGAGGGCGGCCAGCCCGGCATCGACGCCGGACGCGTCACCGCGGATGGCGATGATGAGGTCGTTCGGGGAGGAGGCCGGCACCTCGAAGCCCATCCCGCGGATGACGTCGAGGTTGAGCTCGGTCGCCATCGCGACCTGCGCGGCCTCGACCCCGGGCGTCGCGGCGACGGTCCGGGAGACCTGCATCAGGGTCACGGAGTCGAGGTAGCTTCCGGTTCTCAGCTCGACGTGGTCAGCCACGGTGGGCTCCTTCGGTGGGGTGCGGGTGGGAGGTGGGATGACGGGTGTCCACGGCGCGGAGGGCGCCGCTCACACCGGAGAGCAGGTCGCGACCGGACGAGTGCCCGATGGCGAGCACGCGGCCGACGAGGTCGTCGAGGTCTGCGGGGTCCTCGCCCACGCGGGGCGCCCCGACAAGGAGGGTGACGAGGCGCACGACGTCGGGGACGGCATACCCCAACCCGGCGGCGAGCAGCAGCGCCGCCGAGAGGCTTGTCGTGCGGGGCAACACGTCACGGACGGCCGCGCGCACCACCCCGAGCGCGCGCTGCGCCCTCAGGTCGTCGAGTGCACCGAGCGTGAGCAGGATGCCGCACAGGGCGTCGTCGCCGCTCGGGGTGAGGCCGCGGCCCACGCCGACGAGCCCGCGGACGCCGGGGACGGCCGAGCGACCGCCGAGCGCCGCCGATGTGAGGTCGTGGGCGAGCTCGCCGAGGACACCGGGGTCGGGCAGCGAGAGGGTGCGAGCGGAGCCCCGTGGCTGCGGGCGCACGCGCGCCGGTCGGGAGCATCGGGTGGCGACCACCTCGGCCCGGGGAAGCCGCACCCGGCCCTCCCCCACGAGCACCTCGTCGCCCGGCTCGACACCCCAGCGGACCTCGGGGGACGGGAGGGCGAGCCGCAGGCCGATGGGCAGGGAGATGGCGTCGGCGGCGAGGACGGCGAGGACTCGCTCGTGCGCACCGAGCTCGAGGTAGAGGCACGTCGGGAAGCTCGCGAGCACCCGGCACGGCCGCGGCGCCCCGCCCACCTCGGCGGCGACGAGGGGCGAGACCGCAGCCGGCAGCAGGACCGCGCGCGGGTCACCCATGCGCTCTCCCGCCGCTCACCCGTGGATCCATGTCCGAGACGCTATCGACGCTGGGTAGGGTGCGCTCATGGTGAGAGTTGCCAACGATCAGGCCCTTCGCGAGGGTGACTTGCCAGCGGCGAGTCGCTCGAGCGACCCCGAGCCAGAGCTGTCGGGCATCTCCCTGCGGCTCATCACCGGCCTCGCCGCGGCATCCCAGGGCGTCGTCCACGCCTCCGGGCAACGGCTCGAGGTCACCGTCGACAGCACGACCCCGCTCCGGTCGGCCCTGCGCGACGCGGCCGCCGGCACCCCCCTCGCGCACCGGCTCGTCCTGGCCGACGCCGCGGCCCTGGCTGGGGCGACGGGCGAGTCGGCCGGTGACGATGACGACGGCGACGACCGCCTCCGCGACGTCGTGGCCACGCTCGACCGGGCGGGGGTGGCCGGGGTCGTCGTCTCGGGCCTCGACCCGGAGTCCGGCGCCGTCCTCGCGGGCATCGCCTCCGCGACGGGGCTGCCGCTCATCGAGGTGCCGCCGGAGCACCTCGCCACCTTCACGACCGAGGTGCTCACGGCGATCCTCGAGCACCAGACCGCGACCCTGCGCCGCCTCGAGGACGCCGACCGGGCCCTCGTGCAGATCGTGCTCGCCGGCGGGTCGCTCGGCGACCTCTGCGAGCAGGTCGTCGGATTCCTCGACGGCGCCGCGATGGTGACGACCACCGACGGCCGGGTCATTGCCCGGGCCGGTTCGCAGCGCGAGCTCGACCACGCGACCGCTCTGCCGTGCTTCGACCGGAGTGGACGGCTGCTCACCGAGGCCGAGCCGATGGGCCCGCGGCCCGACGGGCCCACCGCGGGGCGCGCCGCCGTCCGCATCGTCGCGGGCCACCTCGACCACGGCATCCTCATCGCCTTCTCCAGCCAGCGCCACCTCACCGTCGACGACGTCCGCCTGCTCGAGCGGGCCGCGACGGTCGCCGCCCTCGCCATCACCAAGGACCAGGCGGTATCGGCCGTCGAGAGCAAGTACCGCGCCGAGTTCCTCCGCGACGCCCTCGCCGGCCGCGCCGGCTCGGCCGTGCACGCCGTCGCCCACGCGAGCTCGCTCGGCTGGGACATCGACCGCCCGATGGTCGTCGTCGTCGCCGAGACCGACGAGGACGACGACCGGTCGCTGCGCGACGCCGAGGAGGTCCGCTTCCTCCAGCAGCGCTTCGCCCGCGCGTGGACCCACGCGGTGGCCGTCCGTGATGCGCGATCGCCGGTCATGGGGTTCAGCCGCGAGGTCGTCGCGCTCATCGGCGTGCCCGCCGAGGCCGACACCGACCAGGTGATGCGGATCGTCGGCGAGTACGTCCGGGTCGTGCGCGGCGACGGCGGCGGGGGCCGGCGCAGCTTCTCCGCCGGGGTCTCGCGCCCGATCGCCTCCGCCGCGGGCCTCCAGCACGCCTATGACGAGGCCCTCTCCGCCGTGACCGTCGGCCGCCAGATGCATGGCGACGGCGCCCTCACCCACGTCGACGGCCTCGGCATCTACCGTCTGCTCGCGCTGATCCCCGACGGGACCGACCTGCGCCGCTTCGTCCGCGAGTCCCTCCGTGAGCTCGCCACCGACGACTCGCCGGAGTATGCCGGCCTGCGCCAGACCCTGACCATCCTCATCGACACGAACATGAACGTCGCCGAGACGGCCCGGCTGCTCTTCTTCCACTACAACACGCTGCGCTACCGCATCGGCAAGCTCGAGAAGATCCTCGGTCCCTTCACGACCGACCCTGACCTGCGCCTCACGCTCGCGCTCGCCCTCAAGATCCACGCGATGCGCGGCATCTGAGCGTCGTCAGCGCGAGACCTCAGCCGAGGCGGCGGCCGAGGCGGCGGCCGAGCCAGTGGGTCGCCGGGGTCACCTCGACCGCGGAGAAGCCGAGGTGCTCGTAGAAGCCGCGGGCCCGCACGTTGTCGGCCCCCACCCCGAGGTGCACGCCCGGTGACCCCGCCTGCGCGAGGCGCTCGAGCAGCCCCTCGATGAGGAGCCGACCCCGGCCGCCGCCCTGACCGCGCGGCAGGAGGTTGATGTGCAGGTGCGACGGGTGGTCGGCCACGACCGCGTCGGGCGAGCGGGGAGGCGCGTGGACGAGCCGGACCAGGTGGGCGTCGGCCGGGGTCGACGGGGCTGGCAGCGGGTGCTCCTCGCGCAATCGGGGCCACCACTCCCGCTCGCACCGGGCCTCGAAGGCGCGGGTGTCGAGGGCCCCGACGACGTAGCCCTCCGCGCCGGCTCCGGCGTCGACGACGAGTGCCAGCTCGGGCTCGAGGTCGACGTAGGGGCCGACCCAGACCTCGCCGATCAGCAGCGGGTCGGCGTAGAGGGCGGTTGCGTCGTCACCGGAGGCGCCGGTGCGCAGGCACACGTCGTAGAGCGCGGCCCGGTCGCGGGGCTCGTAGTCCCGGACCGCGCGGATGGCGCTGCCGCCCAGAGATGTCCGTCGCTCGCCCATGGACGGCACCGTATCGCTGACCGCGGGCGGGACGGCATACGTCATGACCTGCCAGAGGGCCGACCTCGGCGTGTATCAACCTTTGACGAACTCAGAGACCTGTGGTGGGAGTAGTTTTCGGCCAACGCGGCGTGGGAGTGACCCACATCACCGCATGGGGCAACCATGAGGAGTCGGAATGGCATTGGGCTGGAAACTGCACGGGGACGGCAACCTCAGCGGCCCCGACGACGTCGTCGCACCGGACGAGCGGCTGGCGTGGGGCAAGACGATCGGGCTCGGCGCCCAGCACGTCGTCGCGATGTTCGGGGCGACCTTCGTCTTCCCGCTCATCATGGGTCTCAACGCCCAGCTCGCGATCATGATGAGCGGCATCGCGACGATCTGCTTCCTGCTCATCGTCAAGGGCAAGGTGCCGAGCTACCTCGGCACGTCGGCGAGCTTCGTCGGCGCGGTCGCCGCGATCCGCGCCCAGGGCGGCACGTCCGCCCAGGTCACCGGTGCGATCCTCGTCGCCGGCCTCGTGCTCGCGCTGATCGGCGTCGCGATCCACTTCCTCGGCTCGTCGGTGCTGCACAAGGTGCTGCCTCCCGTCGTCACCGGCGCGGTCGTCATGCTCATCGGCTTCAACCTGGCGCCGGTGGTGGCCGGGGTCTACTGGCCCCAGGACCAGTGGGTGGCCCTGCTGGTCATGACGTTCACCATCGTCTGCGCCGTCGCCTTCAAGGGCTTCATCTCGCGCATCGCCGTGTTCCTCGCCCTCGTCTTCGGCTACGTCATCTCGTGGCTCTTCGACAAGGGCTTCGGCCAGATCACGTCCTACGACGCCGGCGCAGGCAAGATCACCACGCACTTCCGCACGAACTTCGACCGGATCGTCAGTGAGCCGTGGTTCGGTCTGCCCCCGTCGACGACGATGGGCGCCGACGGCAAGGAGATCGTCGGCATCCACGCGCCGTCCTTCTCGATCGCCGCGATCCTGCTCGTCCTGCCGGCCGTCATCGCCCTCATCGCCGAGAACACCGGCCACGTCAAGGCCGTCGCCGAGATGACGAAGACCGACCTCGACCCCTACATGGGCCGCGCGATCGCCGCCGACGGCATCGGCACGGTCATCGCCTCGTCCGTCGGTGGCTCGCCCACCACGACGTATGCCGAGAACATCGGCGTCATGGCCGCGACCCGCGTCTACTCGACCGCCGCCTACTACGTCGCCGCGGCCGTGGCGATCATCTTCGGCCTCTCGCCGAAGTTCGGCGCGCTCGTGGCCTCGGTGCCGGGGGGCGTGCTCGGCG
>JBDSSS010000105.1:0-15301 GCA_039928615.1 Terracoccus sp.
CAATCATCGAGACCGCCTCCTCCCAGCGATTGCTCAGGGGCTTCTCGCAGATGACGTGCCGACCCGCGGCCGCCGCCCGGAGCACGATGTCGTGGTGGGTTCGGGTCGGGGTGCAGATGTCGACCACATCGCACCGGGCGAGCAGCTCGTCGAGATCGCGGGTGACCACGGCGCCATACCGCTGTGCCATCTCCTCCGCGCGCTCCGGCGACTGGAGCAGCAGGTGCGCGCCGAGGTGACGCCACGCCTCGAGGTGCGGCTGGGCGATGCCACCCGCGCCCACCACCCCCACCGTCATCGACCCTGCCGGAGAACCGTGCACGTGAGTCCCCCTGGATCCGTCGGTGATGAATGGGCGCTGAACACGAGATATACCACCCCGGTCAGCAGAGGACGGAGAGCGACGTGGATCGAGCGGCTGAGAGGATCGCCGGATGACAACCAACCCGTGGCCGATGCACGTCGGTCGGCTGCTCCTGCGTGAGGCGGTCGAGATCGACCTCGAGCCGATGCTCACCGTCCGCAACGACCCCGCGGTGAACCGCTTCATGCTCCGCACCCACGTCGACCCGGAGCAGTTCCACCGCGAGTGGCTGGCCGTGCCGGCCAACGACGCGGACTTCTCCTGCGTCGCCGAGATCGACGGGTCCGTCGTCGCGATGGGCTTCCTCGACGTCGTCGACGGCATGGGACAACCTGGTATGCCGCTCCGCATCGAGGGCGTCATCGGCTACATCGTCGAGCCCGGCTCACAGGGCAAGGGCGTGGCCAGCGACCTCACCCGAGGACTGCTCACCGCAGCCTTCGCCCATCTCGGGCTCCGCCGTGTCACAGCGAGCTGCAACGCCGACAACCCGGCGTCGGTGCGGGTGCTCGAGAAGGCCGGGATGCGCCGTGAGCAGCACGGCGTCGAGGACTCGTGGCACGCCGAGCTGGGGTGGGTCGACGGCTACCAGTACGCGATCCTGGCCCGAGAGTGGCAGGCGCGTCCGGCCTGAGACGGGCGCGTAACCGCCATCACCACGGCGGGCTCTATCCGGACCCCGCCGCGGGAGGATGCTGGATGCATGCGCACCGCAGACGCGTCACGGAGCGGCCACTCGTGGCCGGCGTTCCTCGCTTGGTCACTCGTCGGAGTCGGGTTTGCGCTCGGCTTCCTGTCGATCATGACGATCGGCCTGCCCATCCTCATCGCCGCGGTCGTCGGCACCGTCGCCCTGATGCTGTCGCGCTGGGCGAAGCGAGGAGTGCTCGGACTGCTGGCAGGTCTTGCGGTGCCCCTGCTCTACGTCGCCTACCTCAACCGGAGCGGCCCCGGGGTGGTCTGCTCGAACGCCGGCGGCACGACCGCCTGTATCGACCAGTGGAGTCCGTGGCCGTGGGTCGCAGTCGCTCTGGTCCTCCTCGTCGCCAGTGGCCTCATCCAAGCCCGGCAGCAGCCGTGACGTGCGACCTCAGTGCTGCAGGTCGTCATGACGCGGCCCTGCGCCGGGCCTTCTTCCACTCGCCGTCGCGGGTCACGGCGAGCCCCGCCTGCTCGAGCCGCGCGAGCGCCGACCGGACCGTGAGCGGGGCGAGCGTCGTGAGTGCAGCCAAACCGTCGAGCCCGAGTGAGCCACGGTAGGGCAGCGCCTCGTAGACGGCCGCGTCATGTGGCCCGAGCGAATCCGCTTGCTGCACCTGCCCCTTCGACGGCTCCACGGCATCACCGCCGATGTCCCCGACGAGGTCGATCACCTCGGCGGCGCTCGTCACGAGCTCGGCCCGGCCGTCGCGCACCTCCTGGTGGCACCCCGCCGAGGCCATCGACGTCACCGGCCCGGGGACAGCCCCGACGGGACGGCACAGGTCGGTGGCGTGCTTCACGGTGTTGCGCGAACCCGACCGCAGCCCGGCCTCGACGACGACCGTCCCGCGGGTCATCGCCGCGATGAGCCGGTTGCGGTGCAGGAAGCGAGACTTGAGGGGCGCGCACCCGGGCGCCACCTCGGAGACCACGGCGCCCGTCTCGACGATCCGACGCAGCAAGGTGGTGTGGGCCACGGGATAGGGCCGGTCCACCCCGCTCGCCAGCACGGCGATCGTCGTCCCCTCGACGGCCAACGCCCCCCGGTGCGCGGCCCCGTCGATGCCGAACGCCGCGCCCGAGACGACCGTCCAGCCCCGGTCGGCGAGACCGGCCGACAGCTCGGCCGCGAGCTGCTCGCCGTAGGTGGTCGCCATCCTCGCCCCGACGATCGCGACGGATCGCCGTAGCGAGAGGTCGAGCGGCACCGGACCACGCACCCAGAGGCACCACGGGGGCATCGGGAGGTCATCGAGCCGGCTCGGCCACTCGGGGTCCGAGGGGACGATCAGCCGCGCACCGACCTTGGCCGCGATCTCGAGGTCACGGCCCGTGTCGAGCGTCCGCACTCGCGCTGCAAACCGGTCCAACCACCCCGCCCCCGCGCAGATGCGCTCCACCGCCTCGGGCGGTCCGACCTTCTCGACGAGGGCGTGCACCCGCGCGTCGCAGGGCTCGGTGAGCCGTGACAGAGCCGCCCGCGCCCACCGGTCGTCGCTCATGCCGCCACCCCCGTCTGGTGCCGCAACGACAGCGCGAGGTCCACCTGCTCGCGGCCCGGGCGGTCCAGTCCCGCCAGGTCCCCGATCGTCCAGGCCGTCCTCAGGGACCGGTCGTAGCCACGCAGGCTGATCCCACCCCGCTCGAGGGCACGGTCGAGCGTCGCGGTCACCGACGCCGGCAGGCGCTCCGGCCCCTTCCGCAGCAGCGACCCCGGCACATCGCTGTTGAGCCACCCCGGGACACCCAGCTCGGCCAACGGCTCACGCCACCGGTCACGCTGGCGCAGGCGTGCCGCGGCCACCCGGGCCGCGACCTCGGCAGATCCCTCCCCCGGAGGCTGCCCCGCCATCGACAGACCCGGTGGTTGCACATGCACCTGCAGGTCGACCCGGTCGAGCAGTGGGCCCGACAGCTTGCCGAAGTAGGCCCGGCGCAGGCTCGGGCTGCACGTGCAGTCGAGGCCCTTGCCCCACCCGTTGCCGCACGGGCACGGGTTGGCCGCGAGGACGAGCTGGAAACGGGCCGGGAAGACGACCATCTCGTTGGCCCGGGCGATCTGCACCGTCCCTCGCTCGAGTGGCGTGCGCAGGGCCTGGAGCACGGCCTTGTCGAACTCGGGTGTCTCGTCGAGGAAGAGCACGCCGCAGTGGGCCTGGGTGATCGCGCCCGGCCGGATCCGGCCGCTCCCCCCGCCGATCACGGCGGCCCGCGACGCCCCGTGGTGCGGCGCGACGAAGGGCGGCCGGGTGATCAGCCGGACGTCGTCGCCGAGGGTACCGAGCACGGAGTGGATCGCCGTCACGTCCATCGAGGACGCCTCGTCGAGGGGTGGGAGCACCCCGGGCAGCCGCTCGGCGAGCATCGTCTTGCCCGCCCCCGGCGGCCCCGCCATCAGCAGGTGGTGACCACCCGCGGCGGCGATCTCGAGCGCGAGCTTCGCCTCCGACTGTCCGACCACCTCCGAGAGGTCCTGCACCGGCGGGTCACTCGGCGGCGGCACCGGCGGCACCGGGACCTCCGCCACCGGCCGGCCCTTCGCCAGGTCGGCGTAGCGCCGCACGAGCTCACCGACGTGCGCGACCGGGTGCACCCGGATCCCCGCGACGAGACGCGCCTCGGCCGCGTTGTCGACGGGCACGACCGCGTGCCGGACCCCGGCCCGGGCCGCGGCGTGGATCGCCGGCAGCACGCCGGGCACTCCCCGCACCGCCCCACCGAGTCCCAGCTCCCCGATGTGGACGACGTCGCCGACGACGCCCTGGGCCACCTCCCCCATCGCCACCGCGACGGCGACGAAGATCGCGAGGTCGAAGCCGGCCCCCACCTTGCGCACCCCGGCGGGCGAGAGGTTGACCGTCACCCGGCGCTGGCTGGCCGGCATCCCGACCGCCCCCGCCGCGGCCCGGATCCGCCCGGGCGACTGGCCGACCGCGGAGTCCCCGAGGCCGCCGATCTCGAACCCCGGCAGGGCCGCCGACACGTGCGCCTCCGCCTCGACGACGAAGCCGGTAACCCCGGACAGCCCGACCGACCGCGTCCGACCGAGCCCGCTCACTGGACACCCCGCAGGTGCGAGACGACCGCGGGCCCCGGGCCCACCCGCAGCACCGACACGACGTCGATCCGCAGCCCTCCCCGGCCGCGCGGCTCGTGAGGGTGCGCGTCGCGCCACAGGTGGGCGAGGTGGCCGAGCCGCCGGGCCTTGCGCCACGTCACGGCCTCGAAGGGCGCCCCGTAGGCCTCGGACGAGCGGGTCTTGACCTCGCAGACGACAAGGCAGTCGCCGTCGAGGGCGACGATGTCGATCTCACCCCGGGCGCACCGCCAGTTGCGCTCGACGAGGGTCAGGCCCTGCTCCACGAGGAAGCGCGCGGCGAGCCGCTCGCCGTAGTCGCCGAGGGCGCGGGTCGCGGTGGAGTCCATGCACCGAGGCTGCCCTCGACCGACCCGGGGAGGACAGTCGGGCAGCGCGAGTCTGTGGACGGCATACCTCGGCCGTGTGGGTTGGGGACAACGTCCCCGCCTGGACTACGAGAAGTCGCCCGACTCCGGGAGCTTGATGTCGGGCTTGGGCAGCTCCTCGACGTTGACGTCCTTGAACGTCACGACGCGCACGTTCTTGACGAAGCGCGCGGGGCGGTAGATGTCCCAGACCCACGCGTCAGCCATCGTGACGTCGAAGAAGACCTCCCCGCCGTCGCTGCGGACCTTCACGTCGACGGAGTTCGCGAGGTAGAAGCGACGCTCGGTCTCGACCACGTGCGTGAAGAGCCCGACGACGTCGCGGTACTCCTTGTAGAGCTGCAGCTCCATCTCGGTCTCGTACTTCTCGAGATCTTCCGAACTCACCTGATCGCCGTCCCTTGTCCCGTTGCCGCAGCCGCCGCGGTCTGCGCCACCACATCATCCAACACCCCGTCCGGTCGGGCGTCACCCGTCCCGCCGACACCGGGGAGCCGCCACGACCGCCGGTGCAGGTCGCACGGCCCGAGCCGGGCGAGCGCGTCGAGGTGATCGGGCGCCGCGTAGCCCTTGTTGAGCGTCCAGCCGTATGCCGGGTGCCGGGCTCCCCAGCCCACCATCAGCTCGTCACGCTCCACCTTCGCCAGCACGCTCGCCGCGGCGACCGAGGAGCACCTCATGTCGGCCTTGATCATCGTCGTCACCGGCGGCAGGCTCGGGCCGGCCGCCTCCGCGAAGGCGAGCAGCCCCACTTCCGACGGCGAGGTCAGCCAGTCGTGGTTGCCGTCGAGGATGACGAGGTCGGGCACGACCCCGTCCGCCGCGATGGCGTCGAGGGCGCGCGTCCCGGCGAGCCGCAGCGCGCGCATGATGCCGATCTCGTCGATCTCGTCGTTGCTCGCGTGGCCGACGGCGTGGGCGACCGCCCAGCGCTCGATCCGGGGCACGAGGCTGGTGCGGACCCGCTCGCTGAGCAGTTTGGAGTCCTTGACCCCCCGCGGCGCCGACCGGACGGTCTCGTCGATGACGACGACCCCGACGCTCACCGGTCCGGCGAGGGCGCCGCGACCGACCTCGTCCATGCCGGCGAGCAGCCGATGGCCGGCGCGCTGGAGGGCGCGCTCGACCCGGAGGGACGGCTTGTTCGACGGAGCGGTTCGGGACACGACGACCGGGTCAGCCCTTGGCCGTGCTCGTCACCGTGGGGATCGACGTCGGCGAGGTCGACGGGCCCGTGGAGGTGGACGACGGGGTGCTCGGGGTCGGGCTGGGGACGGCCTCGAAGGTGCGCTTCGGGACGCCCAGCCAGGTGACGTGGTCGATCGGCCACACGATGAACAGGGCCCGGCCGACGAGCTTGTCCATCGGGACCGAACCCGTCCGGCCCGTGCCGTCGTCGTGGTAGCGGCTGTCGGAGGAGTCGGAGCGGTGGTCGCCCATCACCCAGACGTGACCGGCGGGGACGACGATGTCGAAGGCCTTGCCCTCGCTCGGGGCGTCACCGGGCTTGATGTAGCTCTCGTCGATCGCGACGCCGTTGACCGTGATCTTGCCGGTCGTGCCGTCGGCCTGGACGTGGTCGCCCGGCATCCCGATGACCCGCTTGATGAGGTGGTTCTCGGCGTCCTCGGGCAGCAGGCCGACGAAGACGAGGGCGTTGTGGAAGGGACCGCCGACATCGGAGGTGCTGCCGGGCGCGACGTCGTTGAGCCACGGCGTCGGCGTGCCCGGGTCCTCGAAGACGACGACGTCGCCGCGCCGAAGGTCGAAGGGGCCGGGCGTCAGCTTGCTGACGATGACCCGGTCGTCGCGGACGAGAGTGTTCTCCATCGAACCGGACGGGATGTAGAAGGCCTGGAAGAGCCACGTCTTGACGATGAAGGAGAGCGCCATGGCCAGCACGATGACGATGACGAGCTCGCGGAGGCCGGCGAGGAGCGTGGCCCCGAAGCCGCGGCCCGGCTCGTCGTCGTAGCGGTCGTCGAGGTCGGTGTCACCGCCACGCCCGGTGGCACCGCTCCCGGCGCCGTCGGACGCGTGACCCGGGTTCGATCCGTCCGGGCGTCCGGGGCTCTGCGACATCATTCACCGTTTCGTGGGGTGGAGGAGAGGGGCTCTGGGTGCTGCGTCTCGACCGGTCCGAGCCGATCGAGCGGCCAGTATCGCACCCAGACCTTGCCGATGATGTCCTCCCCGGGCAGCATCCCGCCACCGGGCTGGCCGAGGTGGGCGCGGGAGTCGGCCGAGTGCCCGCGGTTGTCCCCCATGACCCAGAAGCGGTCGGCCGGCAGGATGACGTCGAAGGGGGTGAGGCTCGGCTCCTCCCCCGGCTTGAGGTAGGGCTCGGAGACCGGCGTGTCGTTGACCTCGAGCCGGCCGTCCGGGGCGCAGCAGCGCACGTGGTCACCGGGGATCCCGATGACGCGCTTGACGAAGTCGGTCGACCGTCCCGTGCCGACGAGGCCCTGCACCGCGCCGACGACGACCCCGAGCGGCCCGGCGTCGGGCGGCGGGAGGGCGAAGGCCCGGGTGCCGTCGAAGACGACCACGTCACCGCGGACGAGGTCGCCCGGTTCGCCCAGACGGGTGACGAGGATGCGGTCCCCGACGAGGAGGGTGTGCTCCATCGAGCCGCTGGGGATCGAGAACGGGGTGACGACGAACGCCCGGACGACGATGACGGCGAGCACGAGGACCGCTGCCGCGACGAGCCATCCGTGCCGACGACGGAGCTCACGCGCCCGACGCCGGGCACCACCGCGGGTGGGGTCCTCCTCCCCGGGGGACGGCGAAGGCGCGGCCTCCCCCGTCGCGCCGACCGGCCCCGAGGTCATCGGGGGCCGGAGGGGCCGAGGGACACCGCGCCTGCGACGTCGTGCACCTGCCGGGTGGTTCAGCTGGTCTTGGCGGCAGCCGTCTTCTTGGACGGGAAGGAGTCGCGCTTCTCCTTGATCTTGGCGGCCTTGCCGCGCAGACCACGCAGGTAGTACAGCTTCGCGCGACGCACGTCACCGCGGGTCATGACCTCGATGTGGTCGATGATCGGGGTGTGGATCGGGAAGGTGCGCTCGACGCCGACACCGAAGGAGATCTTGCGGACGGTGAAGGTCTCGGCCACGCCGCCGCCGTGGCGACGGATGACGATGCCCTGGAAGACCTGGACACGCGAGCGCGTGCCCTCGACGACCTTGACGTGGACGCGGAGGGTGTCGCCGGCGCGGAAGTCGGGGACGTCCGAGCGCAGTGACGCGGAGTTGATGTCGTCAAACGTGTGCATGCTGGTTCGCTTTCCTGGGCGCCACAGGTCACCCGGCTGTGTGTCTCGGGGTGTGTCCGGCTCGGCCGCGTGGACACCGGTGCGAGGCGAGCTCGCGAGGTGGTGCCCAACTCCCCCTGTGGCAGGGGCCGTCGATTGCCGGACGCAAGGATTAAGTCTGCCAGAGCGGACGGCATACCTGAAATCGGCCGGTCGGGCGGTCCCGGGACCCCACCGTCAGTGTCGCCCCCTACGGTGGCTGCGTGGACGTCACCCCCGGCTGGCCGGTCGCCATCGCCATCGCCGCCCTGCTGCTCGTCACCGTCGCGGCCTACCGCCTCGGGCGCCTCCCGCTCGCCCGTGACGCGGTGATCGCCGGCGTGCGCTCCATCCTCCAGCTGGGCCTCGCGGCCCTCGTCATCACCGTCGTCGTGCGGTCGATCTGGCTGTCGCTGCTCGCGATCGCGGGCATGGCGGCGATGGCGGTCTTCACGACGTGCAAGCGCATCGGCGCCCCCGGCTCGTGGCCGTGGGCCGCGCTCGCGATGGCGTGCGGCGTGCTGCCCGTGCTCGCGATCGTCATCGCGACGGGGGCGATCCCCTTCGTCGGCATCGCCCTCATCCCCGTCGCCGGGATCGTGCTCGGCAACACGATGACCGTCCACACCCTGGTCGGACGCCGCACCTTCGCGGCTCTGCGGGACGAGCGGGGGCAGTACGAGGCGTCGCTGTCGATCGGCCTCACCGCCGACCAGGGTATCGACGAGATCATCGCGCGCCGGGTGCCCGAGGGGCTCGTGCCCGGCCTCGACCAGATCCGCACCGCGGGGGTGGTCACCCTGCCGGGCGCCTTCATCGGCGTGATGCTCGGCGGCGGCACCGCGGTCCAGGCGGCGACGGCGCAGGTGCTGGTCCTCTTCGCGATCATGGCGACGCAGTCGATCACCGCGGGCGTGCAGGCCCGCTTCATCCGTCAGCGCCGGCTGCTGCCGCCCGACCTGCGCGTCACCCTCGTGTCGTGATCAGGGCCGACGGCGCTTGACGAGGTCGAGGACCCCGGGCACCCCCGAGGGCACCTTCGCGGGGCGGTAGCCCGCCTTGCGGTAGAACCGGATGTTGTCGGCGCTCCCCGCGCCGGTCATCAGCGCGAACGTCCGTATGCCGCTCACCGCGGTCCCCTCCGCGTGCTCGAGCAGCATCCGGCCGAGTCCACGGCCCTGCAGGTCGGGTGCGACGCAGAGACGGCCGACGAAGAGCTCGCTCCCCCGCACCTCGGTGCGCACCGACCCGATGAGGCGACCGCCCCGGTGGGCCACCCACGTGCGGGTCGTGTCGAGGCTGGCGCGCAGGGTGTCGATGTCCTCGTGCAGCGCCGGGATCGCGAGGGTGTCGTTGGCGACCGCCTCCTGGACCCAGCAAGCCCGGACGAGGGTGAACAGCTCGGGAACGTCGCCCGGGGTCGCGAGCCGCAGCTCCACCTCACCGTCACCGTGGGAGGTGGGCAGCAGGTCGGGTCGGCGGGCGGCCGTGCGGGCCAGTCGCTGCTCGTGGCGCCACGCTGCGATGGCGGCGTGGTTGCCCGACAGCAGGATCGGCGGCACCTCCCGGCCCTCCCACTCGCGCGGCTTGGTGTAGATCGGGTACTCGAGCAGGCCGTCCTCGTGCGACTCCTCGACGAGCGACTCGGCGTTGCCGACGACGCCGGGGACGAGCCGGGCCACCGCCTCGACCATCGCGAGCACGGCGACCTCGCCGCCGTTGAGGACGTAGTCGCCGAGGCTGACGACCGACACGCGCAGGCCGAGGTCGTCGCGGGCGTGCTCGTAGACCCGCTCGTCGATGCCCTCGTAGCGTCCGCAGGCGAAGGCGAGCCACGGCTCATCCGCGAGCTCGTGGGCGAGGGCCTGGGTGAACGGCACCCCGCCCGGGCCCGGCACGACGAGGTGGGGCCGGTCGGCGCCGGACGCCGACGGGGCCAGGTCGAGCACGTGGCGCAGCGCCTCGGACCACGGCTGCGCCTTCATCACCATGCCGGCGCCCCCGCCGTAGGGCGAGTCGTCGACGGTGCGGTGCCGGTCGTGGGTGAAGTCGCGCAGGTCGTGCACGGCGAGGTCGAGCAGCCCCTCCTCCCGGGCCTTGCCGATGAGTGAGAGGTCGAGCGCGGCGAGGTAGTCGGGGAAGATCGAGACGACGTCGATCCTCATTCGGCCAGC
This sequence comes from Terracoccus sp., assembly GCA_039928615.1. Lineage (GTDB taxonomy): Bacteria > Actinomycetota > Actinomycetes > Actinomycetales > Dermatophilaceae > JBDSSS01. The sequence goes on from JBDSSS010000105.1 coordinate 10,001, forward strand.
TCGCGGTAGAGGTCGAAGAGGCCGGCAGGCGGGTCGACGACGACGTGGTCGTCCGCGACGACGGGGACGAACTGGTGGACGAAGGGGACGTAGGCGGTCACCCCGTCGGTGAGGGTGAGCACGAGCCGGTCCTGGGCCGAGCCGAGCTCGAGCCCGCTGACCACGCCGACGACGGCGCCGGACGGGTCGCGTGCCTCGAGACCGACGAGGTCCTCCTCGTAGAAGGTGTCGTCGTCCTTCGTCGTCACGGCCTGCTCGTCGTCGATGACGAGGCGGGTGTTGCGCAGGCCCTCGGCCCCGGTCCGGTCAGGCACCTGCTCGAAGGCGATGAGCCAGACCCCGTTGTGGACCCGGGTGGAGCGGACGGTGAGCGAGCGCGGAACACCCGAGCCCTCGCTGGCCTCGGTGTCGATCTCGGCGCCGACGGCGAAGCGGCGCTCCGGCTCGTCGGTGTGGACCTGGACGGTGACCTCGCCGTGCAGCCCGTGGGGCTTGCCGATCCGGGCGATGACCAGCTTCTCGACGCTCATGGCACGAATCCTCTCAGGTGCGAACGGCCCCGGTGGCCACCCCTCGCCACGGCGGCCGCGACGGGACGGGCCCAGCGGCATACAGACAGCAGGGGCGCCCCGAGTGGTTCGGGGCGCCCCTGCTGGTGGTTCGGGTCGTGCGGGTGGTGCGGGTCGTTCGGGTGCTGGGCTGGGTCAGCGGGCGCGGTCGGTGTCGACGATGTCGACCCGGACGTTGCCGTTGCCCGCGAGGGCCCCGACGACGGTGCGCAGCGCGCTGGCGGTGCGACCGGAGCGGCCGATCACGCGGCCGAGGTCGTCGGGGTGGACCCGGACCTCGAGCAGCTCACCGCGACGCAGCTCCTTGCGGACCACGACGACATCCTCGTCGTGGTCGACGATGCCCTTGACCAGGTGCTCGAGGGCTTCCTCGAGCATGCTCAGGCCTCGGTCTTCTCGGCCTCGGCCGGGGCGGCAGCAGCCTCGGTCGTGTCGGCCTTCTTCTCGGCCTTCTTGCGGGGCGTGGTGGAGGCGTCCTTGCCGGAGTCGGCCTTGCCGGCGGCGGCGATGGCCGCCTCGTACAGGTCCTTCTTCGGGGTCTTGGGCTCCTTGACCTTGAGGGTGCCTTCGCCGCCCTCGAGGCCCTTGGCCTGCTGCCAGTCACCGGTCACCTTGAGCAGCGCGGCGACGGTCTCGGTGGGCTGGGCGCCCTGCTTGAGCCAGTACTGGGCGCGCTCGCCGTCGATCTCGATGAGCGAGGGCTCCTCGGTGGGGTGGTACTTGCCGATCTCCTCGATCGCCCGGCCGTCGCGCTTGGCGCGCGAGTCCATGACGACGATGCGGTAGTACGGTGCACGGATCTTGCCCATGCGCTTCAGACGGATCTTGACCGACACGTTGGTGGGTCTCCTGCTTCTGTGTGGTGAGCGCGGCAAGACCACACAGGATCGCGTGGGGGGCCGACAGCTCGGTGTAGGCGTCCGGGTCAGGCGAGAGGACTTCCGGCCCGACGGGTACAGCCGTCCATTCTGCCAGAGATCGTCGACCCCTCCGACCACCCTGCGTTTGGGCGGACCGACACCTCAGGTGTATGCCGCTCGCACCGCGAGCGCTGCCCGCACGACGTCCGCCTTGCTCGGGTTGCCGGCGGGCTCGAAGACCGGCACCACCTTTGGGTCGAGCCCCGCCCGGGCCAGCCCCATCCGCAGCTCCGGCCCCACGACCCCGGTCTCGACGACGCCGCCGACGGTCGACGCGCGGAGCAGCTCGCAGAGGGTCGCCAGCGGTGCGGTCCCCCCGAAGAGCGGCAGCCCGAGGTCGGCCGCGAGCAGCGCGGCGAAGCTCGGGCCCTGCAGGACGGGCGGCCCGTGCACGATCGCAGCCAGCCGTCGCGGGGGCTGGTGGCGGTAGGGCGCGGCGGGCCAGTCGGGCGCGAGGATCGCGTAGCGGTCATGGTCGCGCCACCCCCGCCGGCCGTCCGCGCCCGGCAGGTGGAGGAAGTCGCGGGAGAAGCCCTCGTGCACGAGGCCGAGGGAGCGGACGAGACCCGCCGAGCGGACGTTGGCCGGCTGGATGTTGGCCTCGAGCCGGTGCAGCCCCATCCCCTGCGGCTCGTCGGTGAACGCGATGTCGATGACGAGGCGCAGCCCCTCGACGAAGAGGCCCTGACCGGCATACGGGTCATAGGCGTCGTAGCCGACCGTGGCGCTCTGGAAGGCGCCGCGGACGACGTTCGCGATGTTGATCCGGCCGACGAGGCCGTGGGCGCCGGCGGGCTCACGGGCCCACACCATGAAGCTGCGGTAGGCCGGCGACTGGCTCTCGATGACGAGTCCGAGGTTGTGCGGGTCCGGCACGGCGAAGGTGGACAGGCGCGTGGCGGACATCGAGACCGCCTCCATGTAGGCCGCGAGGTCCTCGGTGCGCGGCGGACGGACCGCGACGAGGTCGCTCACCGCCGTCAGCGGATGCGCAGAGCCCGATGCCCAGGCCGACGGGCCACCGGGATCAGCAGACATGCCGCCCCCGCAGGACGACCGCGAGCGGGTCGGCGACGACGCCGATGTCCTGCCTCGGGTCGGAGCCGTAGACGACGAGGTCGGCGTCGGCGCCCTCGACGAGACCGGGGCGGCCGAGCCACTCCCGCGCACCCCACGTCGCCGCGCCCAGCACCTCCGTGGTGGACAGGCCGGCGCGCGCGAGCTCGGCCATCTCCTTCGCGACGAGGCCGTGCGGGAGGCTGCCGCCGGAGTCCGTGCCGACGTAGATCGGCACGCCCGCCTCGTGGGCGGCGCCGACCGTGGCGAACCGTCGCTCGTGGAGGTCGATCATGTGCCGGTGGTAGTCGGGGAACTTCGCCTTGGCCGGCTCGGCGATGGCGGGGAAGGTCGCGATGTTGACGAGCGTGGGAACGATCGCGATGCCCTGCTCGGCGAAGGTGTCGATCGAGTCCTCCTGCAGGCCGGTCGCGTGCTCGATGCAGTCGATCCCGGCCGCCGCGAGGTCGCGCAGCGACTCCTCGCCGAAGCAGTGCGCAGTGACCCGGACACCCTCCTCGTGCGCGGCCGCGATGGCTGAGGCCACGGCGTCCCGGGACCAGCTCGGTGCGAGGTCGCCCACGTCGCGGTCGATCCAGTCGCCGACGAGCTTGACCCAGCCGTCCCCGTGGTGGGCCTCGAGCCGCACGTGCCGGACGAGCTCGTCCTCCTCGACCTCGTGGGCGAAGTTGCGGATGTAGCGGCGGGTCCGGGCGATGTGCCGGCCGGCCCGGATGATCTTGGGCAGGTCCTCGCGGTCGTCGACCCAGCGGGTGTCGCCGGGCTGGCCGGCATCCCGGATGAGCAGGGCCCCCGAGTCGCGGTCGGTGAGGGCCTGCTGCTCGGCCTCCTCGGCCGGCACCTCGCCGTGCGGCCCGAGCCCGATGTGGCAGTGGGCGTCGACGAGGCCGGGCAGGGCCCAGCCCTCGAGGGTCTGCACGTCCGTGCCGGGGCCCGGGCCGGTGAACGAGACCCGGCCGTCGATGACCCAGAGATCGGGGACGGACTCGTGTGGCCCGACGAGGACCTGCCCGCGGACATGAAGCACCGGTGCCGTCATGCGTCGACCCTACCGAGCGCCCTCCCAGCCGGTCGCCTCCCCCGCCCGAGCGCCACCGCGCCGGATGCAGACTGATCCGCAGACTGATCCCGTCGCGCCGTCAATCTGCGGATCAGTCTGCGGCAGCTGTCGTCCTGGCGGCACCGGATGCAGACTGATCTGCGGATTGATCTCAGCTGGCCCAGGCGAGGCCGTCCCTCGGCGTGGCGATGACCGGCGGCCGCGGGCGGCGCAGGGCTCGGTCCAGACCAGCATGGACCGCGGCCCGACACGCGGCAGGATCAGTGGTGATCACGTGCGGGGTCAACGGCACCACCTCGATGTCGGCGTCCCTGAGGTCCTGGTCAGCGAGGACGGTGGAATCCCAGTCCAGGACGTCGGAGTGGAACCGGCGCGAGTGCACCATGATCGCGAGCGCCACCTCGTCGATCCACAGGTCCGGGGTCGTCAGCCGGATGCGGTCGTGGGTGGTGAGGCCGGGGTTGGCCATCAGTCCTGCGAGCCGCGGCGACCGCAGCAGCAGCCGCGCCAGATCTGACTCGGGGAGGGACCACGCCCCGGACGCGGCCTCGGCCAGAGCCGCGTTGAGCCGCACCGTGCCGTTGCGGCGTCGGACCCCGACCCAGTGCTGGACGTCGGCCAGTCGGACGAAGCGCTCTTGGACACACCCGACGAGCAGGGCGCGGGCCTGACGGTCGTCGATGGCGTCCGCAGCGGCATCGACGACGGCACGGGGACGGCAGGAGATCCGCAGCGGACCACGCTCCACGACGCGCTCGTTCGTCAGTCGCGTGGCGGCGATCGACAGCCACATCACCCGGCGGGCCCGATGCGGGTGCGGCACGTAGAGCTGGACCGGGGAGCGCAGCCTCGGGCCCGCCCCGTAACAGGCCAAGGCGGACTCTCCGCGGAGCCACGCGTCAGCGCCGGCGTAGAGCTGCGCGGCGACGAGCCGCTGCTGATCGGTCGGGCTCCCGGTGTTGAGCATCAGGATCCCGGGCAGGAGCGACCGCCAGTGCCGGGTGCTGTGCCATCGCACCATCCCCGGCGGTACCCCGGCCGCCCCGAGCTGGGCCCGGCTCACCACATCGGACTGGAGGTCGGCCAGACGCAGGATCTCCTCGGGTAGCTCCATGCGCATCAGACTCGCCGCCCGTGCCGCCACGTCGCAGGTCCGAGCGACGTGGCTGTGGACGGCAGGTCGCCATCGGCCGGGATGTGGACGAAGCCAGGCCGAGCCGGCTCCTCACCACGACATCGACTGCGGACTGATCCCTTCTGGCCGTCAGTCTGCGGATCAGTTCGCATCTGGTGCTGTCCTGACGACAGCAGCTGCGGACTGATCCGCAGATTGACGGTCCGCGGCTATCAAGCTGCAGATCAGTCTGCGCCTGCTGCTGCGGAGCCCGCCCCGTCAGGGCAGGCGCCAACGGCCCCGACCGATGTCGACTCCGCCCCCCTGTGGACCCGGGGCCGCCGGAACCGGCGCCGGACACAGGTATGCCGGCCAGCCCGGGGGGGGTGGGCGGCATACCGACGCAGTTCAGCGGCCGAGGAACTTCTCGAATACGCAGCACTTAGCGCTGTGCGGGACACACTCGTAGGAAGGCTCCGGCGAAGCGCTGTGGAGTGCAATCTCCTCGGTTAGGCAAGGTGGCCCCCGCGACGTTGGAGCGTCCGAGGGCCTGACGACGAA
>JBDSSS010000106.1:0-20470 GCA_039928615.1 Terracoccus sp.
CCCCACGGGGCCGGCCCTTTCTGCATGCCCCGACCACCTGCGGGACAGACGACGCTGGGCCCGACCTCGATGAGGTCGGGCCCAGCGTCGGGTGTGCTGAGGTCGGGGCGCTAGATCTTCGTCATCCGGGCGAACGGGCTCGCGATCCGGATGCGCTGGGCACCGAAGGCGACGGTGATCGTGGACGTGTCGTGGGACAGCACCGTGCCGAGGCCGTGCTTGTCGTGCGTCACACGGTCGCCGACGGAGAACTCCTCGATGGCACGCGCGGGCTGTGCCTTGAAGGGGCTGCTGGACAGGTGTGGCCGATCTGCGGCGGATCCGGTAGTCATCATGTCCATTATGGGGCACCGGACGGCCCATCCCGACCGTGTGCCCCATCTGAGACACAAACGATGCCATCGGCGCACCGCCCGACACGACGGGCCAGGTCCGGCCAGCTCCGGCCAAGTCCGGGGGACGGGGTCACGATCACACCTGTGGGCGCTGCCGGAGCCTGCGATCGCGACCCCGTGCGGGTGGGGGCCGGGCTATGACCCGAGCTCGAGGGCGTTGACGACGCGGTCGAACGAGCTCGTCAGGCCGTGCTCGAGGGCGAGGCGCGACATGAGCCGGGGATCGGCCACGGACCGGGGGAGGCTGATGTCGACGTCGGGCACCGCGGCATCCTGGGCGACGGCGACGACCAGCGGCGCCACGTCGAGGTAGTCGCTCGCCGCCTCGATCCGGGTCCGCTGGGCCCCCTTGATCTTCGGGTCGCCGTCGGCGATGGCCTGCCGGATCGCGGCGAGGGTGCCGTAGGCATCGATGAGCTTGGCGGCCGTCTTCTCGCCGATGCCGACGACGCCCGGCAGGCCGTCGCTCGTGTCCCCGCGCAGTGCGGCCATGTCGGCGTACGCGGCGCCGGTGGGGACGGCATACTTCTCGGCGAGGAAGCCCTGGTCGACGAGGTCGGGGGAGCGGACACCTCCGCGCGCCGTGTAGAGCACCCGGATCTCCTGGGCGTCGTCGACGAGCTGGAAGAGGTCGCGGTCGCCGGTGACGATGTCGACGGGCATGACGCCGCGGTTGAGCGCCGTGTAGGTGCCGATGACGTCGTCGGCCTCGTAGCCGTCGACGCCGACCCGCGCGATGCCGAGCGCCGTGAGCGCCTCGATGATGATCGGGACCTGGACACCGAGCCGGTCGTCGACCTGCTCGCCGCCGTCGTCGGAGAGCCGGTGCGCCTTGTAGGACGGGATCGCCTCGACGCGGAAGGCGGGTCGCCAGTCGTTGTCCCAGCAGGCCACGAGGTGCGTGGGCCGGCCGCGCTCGACGAGGGAGGCGATCATGTCGAGCAGGCCCCGCACGGCGTTCGTCGGCACCCCGCTCGGCCCGACGACCTCGGGCACGCCGAAGAACGCGCGGAAGTAGAGCGACGCGGAGTCAAGCAGAAGACACCTTTGCGGGCGGTCTGGATCGAGCATGGGTGGAGGCTACGGGACGACGGACTACCCGTGCACGGACGCGGTCTGTCACTGTCACCGGTCGCGCCTCAGGCCACCACCCCGGCTGCGGCCCTGCGTCCTCGCGCGAAGTAGGCGAGCGGTCCGGCGAAGCTGATCGCGATGATCGCCGCCCACTTGGCCTTGCTCCCGGCGACCTCGCCGGCCGGGCGCTGGGCCAGGTCGGCCCACGCCGTTGCGGCGAGCGACACCTGCACGCACCCGGCGACGACGATCACCGTCTGCTGGCGGCTCGTCAGGTCGGACCACTTCTTCTTCGCCATCGACCCCTCCTCAGGTTCTGCGGCACCTGTCACCCCCGGCCTAGCAGGTGCATGCCCGCCACGTCGAGCGATGTGACGCACGAGACGTTCTGCGCGCCGGACGCCCCGGCATCGTGATGTCACGCTGGAGAAGCCAGGGGAACGGAATCGATTGGGAGCCCTCATGAAACGCGTCATCGCCGTCGCGACCGTCCTGGCCGCACCGCTCGTCCTCCTCCCGCTCAGCACGGGGTCCGCCGGGGCGGCTCAGCCTCGGATCTACCACACCATCGGCTCCACCTCGGCGTCCGCCGCCATCGCCGCGACGCAGGACTGTCAGCTCACCGAGGTGTTCGTCTCCTCGAGCAAGGGAAGGTATGCCGCCCAGCCCGGTCCCGTGAACACGCAGGGGCTGACGGCGGTGTACGTCCGCATCACCGATACCTGCGCACGCGTGGGCCGGGCGGTCACCGCCGCGGCCGGGGGCGGGGGCGCGGTCCTCTTCGAGGCGGACGCACGGAACGGCGCGGCGCTCGTCGTCGACCCGCGCCTGACGCGTGCCTCGGTCACGACGGACCTTCCCGGGACCGACGGTGAGGGCAACCCCGTCATGGTCCACCTCGTCGCGGCGTGGACCGGCACCGGCCCCCTCGAGCACTCCACTGTCTCGAGCCACCACCACTCCGATGACGGCAACGTCAACGCGACCGACAACAACCTGCGGCGCGACGCCACCGCCCGCGTGTCCGTCCAGGTGACGGGGCAGGCGGCGCGACTCTCGGCATCCGGCACGGATACCGGCTCCGTCATCGAGCAGTCGAGGTCGCGGTGCATCGAGGTTCCCCGGCCCGGCGTCGAGGGCTTCTTCCCCTGCTTCGGATTCCCGGGCTGACGGCTCGGGTCCGGGTGTCGATGACGACGAGCGACGGGAGGCGAAGCCCAGCCGCCGGGGGTCCTGGGAGCCCGTTCGGCGATCGTGGTGAGGGGCGCGCGGTGAGAAGCGCCAGCGGCCCCCGGGGTGCTACCCCTATCCTTCGCGGATGGAAGATCTGGATGGCCGTCTCGTCGGGCTGCTGCTCTCCGACGGACGGATGAGCTACACCGACCTCGGCAAGGCCACCGGCCTGTCCACCTCCGCCGTGCACCAGCGGGTGCGCCGGCTCGAGGAGCGCGGGGTGATCACGGGGTATGCCGCGACGGTCTCCGCCGAGGCGATCGGCCTCCCGCTGACGGCCCTCATCTCCGTCGCCCCCTTCGACCCCAGCGCGCCCGACGACGTGCCGCAGCGGCTGTCGTCTATCCGCGAGATCGAGGACTGCCACTCCGTCGCGGGCGTGGAGAGCTACATCCTCAAGGTGCGGGTCGCGACGCCGGCCAACCTCGAGGACCTGCTGGCCCGGATCCGCGCGGCGGCGAACGTCTCGACGCACACGACCGTCGTGCTCTCGACGCCGTGGGAGGGACGCAGCGCCTCGGCCGTTCCGACGCCTGAGGCGCCTGCCGTGCCCGACGACGACGCCTGACGACGCCTGGCCCGACGACACCTGGCCCGACGACGCCTGGGCTCAGGTCGGCCGCCCGATCGGCGCGCGGGACGCGCCAGTGACGGCCAGCAGGTCGACGGGCGACAGCTCGAGGTCGAAGCCGCGCCGACCACCCGACACGTAGACGGTCGCGTGGTCGAAGGCGGACTCGTCGAGCACGGTCGGAAGGGGCCGGCGCTGACCCACGGGCGAGATGCCGCCGACGACGTAGCCGGAGGAGCGCTCGGCGGCCGCGGTGTCTGCCATCCGCACGCTCTTGGCCCCGAGGGCGGCCGCCATCGCCTTGAGGTCGAGCTGGCCGGCGACCGGCACGATTCCGACGGCCAGACCCGCACCCGTGTCGACGAGCAGCGTCTTGAGGACCCGTTCGGGAGCGACGCCGAGCGCCTCGGCCGCCTCGAGCCCATAGCTCGGCGCCGCGGGGTCGTGGGCGTAGGGGTGTCGCCGGTAGACCACGTCGGCCCGGTCGAGCGCCGCGGTGGCCGGCGTCGAGGGGCCGTCAGCAGAGCGCGCCCGGGCCACCCTGTGGGACCCGTCTCAGACGAGCTGCGACTCGGCGGCGGTGCGGCTGACGGCGGCCTGCTCCGTCGCGCTCGCGAGGAGGGCCTCGTGGTCGCTCGCGTCGCGCCACCACTGCTGGCCGGCCTCCGGCAGGGTGTAGATCGGGTCGTAGTAGACGTACTCGCGCGAGAGTGCCTCGGTGTCGTCGCCCTCGATCGAGGTGCGGTAGTTCTTGCGCCAGTAGGAGATCCCGCGCTCGGTGTCGTACTCGTCCTGCTGGTGGACCCAGCGCTTGCCGACGAAGGGGACGTCGCACACGATGCGCGGCGTCGCGAAGCCGGGCAGGTAGCCCATCATCGAGTGCTGGAGGTGCTGGGCCTCGGCGAGGGAGAGCCGCCAGTGCTCGGAGAAGGGGATCATGTCGCACATGTAGAAGTAGTACGGCGTGATCTGGGCGCCGTCGGACAGCCCGAAGCAGAGGTCGAGCAGCTGCTCGGTCGTGTCGTTGACACCGCGCATGAGCACGCCCTGGTTGCGCACGTCGCGGACGCCGGCGTCGAGCATCGCCCGGGAGGCGCGGGCCACCGACGGGGTCAGCGACTGGGCGTTGTTGACGTGGGTGTGGATCGCGAGCGAGACGCCGCGCTGGCGGGCCTTCGTCGCGACGCGCCCGACGCCCTCGACGACGTCCTCGGCGAACCAGTGCTGCGGCAGGCCCATCAGTGCCTTCGTGGCGAGCCGGATGTCTCGGATGTTCTCGATCTCGAGGAGCTGGTCGAGGAATGACTCGAGGTTCTTCCACGGCATGTTCGCGACATCACCACCGGACACGACGACGTCACGCACGACCGGGGTGGTGCGCAGGTAGTCGAGCATCGCGCCGTAGCGCTCGACCGGCTTGAGGTCGAACTTGAGCTTGGCGACCTGCGGGGTCGAGTTGCCGACGAGGTCCATCCGCGTGCAGTGACCGCAGTACTGGGGGCAGGTCGGCAGCAGCTCGGCGAGCACCTTCGTCGGGTAGCGGTGGGTGAGCCCCTCGGCGACCCACATGTCGTGCTCGTGGAGGGAGTCGCGCGACGAGTGCGGGTGCGAGGGCCAGTCGGTGCGCCGGTCGGAGAACACGGGGAGCATGTAGCGGCGAACCGGGTCGGCGTAGAAGGCCTCGGTGAAGTCGTGCCCGCTCGCCGGCATCGGGGCGTCGGTCGACGGCACGATCGTGTTGAGCATCTGCGGCGGGATGAGCATCGACATCGTGGCGCGCTCGGCCTGGTCGCGGGCGAGGTCGTCGTAGAGCCGGTCCTCGAGCAGGTCACCCATCAGGGCGCGCAGCTGCTTGATGTTGCGGACGCAGTTGACCCGCTGCCACTGGGCACTGTCCCAGTCGGCCTGGGTCACCCCGACCCAGCCCGGGAACCGGGTCCAGTCGGGCTCCACGAGCTCGCGGTAGCGGTACGCGTAGGGCTGCTCAACCTTGCTCATGCGGGAACTGTAACGGTAGGGATAGGTGTAGCCAAACACGCCCTCGCGCGTTTTGGACAGAGGTTCATCGGCAAGAGCACTACTCTGGTGCAGGATCTTCGGACAAACGCCTCACAGACAGAAGGATTCACTATCGTGACCGCCCCCGTCCCAGCCCGCCCAGATGCAGGCGGGAGCCTCCGCGTGTCGTCGCCCGTCGGGCTGCACCGCGTCCTCGAGCCGAGTGGCGCCGACGTGACGCTCCCGCAGGCCGCGCGGCGTCTCGACGCCCGGCCCGAGCTGTGGCCCGACGAGGTGCGGATCGCGGTCGAGACGCTCAACCTCGACGCCGCGTCCTACCGCCAGCTCGCGGAGAAGCACACGAGCGGGGGAGTGCTCGACGGGGACGCCGTGCGCGCCGAGGTGCTCGAGATCGTGCGCACGCGCGGCAAGATGCAGAACCCGGTCACCGGGTCGGGCGGGATGCTCATCGGCACCGTCGAGCAGGTGGGCCCCGACAGCCCGCTCGGTCTGCACGCCGGCGACCGGGTGGCCACGCTCGTCTCGCTGTCGCTGACCCCCCTCGCGATCACCGACGGGCTCGAGCAGTGGGACGGCCGGTCCGAGCAGGTGGCCGCGAGCGGTCACGCGATCCTCTTCGGCCGCAGCATCGTCGCGACCCTGCCGGAGGACCTCGACCCCACGCTCGCGCTCATGGTGATGGACGTCTGCGGCGCCCCCGCGCTCGTCGAGCGGGTCGTCGGGGAGTATGCCGCTCGTGGCGTCACGCCGACCGTCCTCGTCCTCGGGGCGGCCGGCAAGTCAGGCTCCCTGTCGCTCGCCGCGGCCCGTCGGGCCGGCGCGGGCCGGCTGCTCGGCGTGGTCCCGAACGAGCGGGAGCGTGACCTGCTCGCTCCGACCGGTCTCGCCGACGCTGTCGTGCTGGCCGACGCCCGCTCACCCCTCGGCCTGTCCGGCGCCGTCGCGGAGGCCGGGGGGCCGGCCGACGTCACCGTCGTGTGCGTCGACGTCCCGGGCTGCGAGCAGCCGGCGATCCTCTCGACCGCCCAGGGCGGCACGATCATCTTCTTCAGCATGGCGACGAACTTCGCCGCGGCCGCGCTGGGCGCCGAGGGCCTCGCTGCGGACGTGCGGATGCTCGTGGGCAACGGCTACGTGCCGGGGCACGCCGAGGTGGCGCTCTCGCTGATCCGTGAGGTCCCCGCGGTGCGGTCCCTCTTCGAGTCACGCCTCGAACCGGCAGGATCGACCTCATGAGCCCCACCCCCAGCCCGGCCCGCACTCGCCCGCGCAAGAGCGCCCCGCTGCTCGAGCTCGACCCCGAGGTCGTCAAGCGTGCCCGGTCCCTCGCCCGCAAGGCGGCCGCCCCGGTCGTGCGGATGGCCAAGAGCCACACGACCGTCTCCGTCGAGCGGGCCACCCTGCGCCTCGCGGGGCTGTCGGGGGCGGACCACGAGCGGATCCCGTGGGTCAACCACCTCGTCACCGCAGTGCGCGACGAGGTCGGGCTCGAGCACGGTGTGACGACGCCCGTCTTCGACGCGCTGCTGCGCGGCGAGGCGCCGGACCTGACGACGCTCGCGCAGAAGGCCGCGAGCGGCAACGTGTCCTTCCGGCTGCCCACCGGCCGCGAGGAGACCGCCGCGCGGCGGGCCGCGACGAAGGGCGTCGGGGTGGGCCTCAAGAAGGTCGATACCGCCCGCCGCGACCGCGAGCGTCTCGTCAAGCGGCTCGGGGACCCGAGGTCGAAGCCGTGGATCTACCTCATCGTCGCGACCGGTGACATCTACGAGGACATCCCGCAGGCCCAGGCGGCCGCTCGGGAGGGCGCCGACGTCATCGCCGTGATCCGCTCGACCGGTCAGTCGCTGCTCGACTACGTCCCCGAGGGCGCGACCCGTGAGGGCTTCGCCGGCACCTACGCGACGCAGGAGAACTTCCGGTTGATGCGGGCGGCGCTCGACGAGGTGAGCAAGGAGCTCGGTCGCTACGTCCGGCTGACCAACTACGCCTCGGGCCTCTGCATGCCCGAGATCGCGGCCCTGGCCGGCATGGAGCGTCTCGACATGATGCTCAACGACTCGATGTACGGCATCCTCTTTCGCGACATCAACCCGGTGCGCACCTTCGTCGACCAGCGCTTCTCGCGCCAGGTGCACGCGCGCGCCGGGATCATCATCAACACGGGGGAGGACAACTACCTCACCACCGCCGACGCGGTCGAGGCGGCGCACACGGTGACGGTCAGCCAGCTGCTCAACGAGCGCTTCGCCAAGGAGGCGGGCCTCGAGGACTGGCAGCTCGGCCTCGGGCACGCCTTCGAGATCAACCCCGAGCTGCCGGACTCCTTCCGGATGGAGCTCGCCCACGCCCTGCTCGCGCGCCAGCTGTTCCCGGACGCCCCCCTGAAGTGGATGCCGCCGACGAAGCACATGACCGGCGACATCTTCCGCGGCTACCTGCTCGACGGCTTCTTCAACCTCGTCGGGGCGATGACGGGGCAGGGGATCCTCCTCGTCGGGATGATGACCGAGGCGGTCGTCACGCCCTTCCTGTCCGACCGCGACCTCGCGCTCCAGAACGTCCGCTACGTGATGAATGCGGCGAGCGGCCTCACCGAGGACTTCCACCCCCCGCGCGACGGGATGATCCAGAACCGGGCCCGGCACGTGCTCGGCGAGGCGGTCGACCTGCTCGAGCGGATCGTCGGGGACACCGACTCGTCGGGCGACGCCCCGCTCCTCGCCGCGATCGGTGACGGGACCTTCGGCCTGATGAAGCGGCCGGCGACCCGCGGCAAGGGCCTGGACGGCGTCATCGTCCGAGCGCCCGACTACGACAACCCCGCGACGACGGCGCTCGACGCGGGCAACCCCGCCACGGTGAAGGGAGCGAAGCGATGACCGGCCCGATCATCCGCCCCTACGGCGACACGACCGGCGACGGGATGGTGCAGGTCAGCTTCACCCTGCCCATTCCCCACGACAAGCGGGCCGAGGGCGCGGCCCTGCAGCTCGCCCGCAAGATGGGCATCGACCCGGCCCTGCTCGTCCACGCCAAGCCGATGGGCCCGGACTTCACCTTCTTCGTCATCTACGGCAGCTCGACGCACCTGGTCAACCTCGACGAGGTCGTCGTCATCGAGCGCGAGTACCCGCTGCTCACCCCGAAGGACGCCAACGCGAGCATCAAGAAGGGGCTGCGGCGCAAACTCGTCGTCGTGGGGGCCTGCATCGGGACCGACGCCCACACCGTCGGCATCGACGCGATCCTCAACATCAAGGGCTTCGCCGGCGAGAAGGGCCTCGAGTACTACCGCGAGATCACCGTGGTCAACCTCGGTGCGCAGGTCCTCGTGCCCGAGCTCGTCGAGGCGGCCCGGGCCGAGAAGGCCGACGCCGTGCTCGTCAGCCAGGTCGTCACCCAGAAGGACGCCCACATCCACAACACGACGCAGATGTCGGCCGCCTTCCGTGAGGCCTACCCGGCCGGTCAGGTGCCGATCCTCATCGCCGGCGGCCCCCGCTTCGAGGAGGGCTCCGAGCCCCGGCTCGGCGTCGACCGCATCTTCGGACGCGGCACGACCCCCGGCGAGGTGGCCAGCTACCTCGTCCACGAGATCAACCTGAGAAAGGGCGCCCGAGCATGACGAGCGGCAGCACCACCTCCGACCCCCGCCGGCTGACCCGAGCAGAGGTGGGACTGCGGATCATCCACCGCCGCTACGTCCCCTACGGCCACGCGCACTACGCGGGCAACCTCGTCGACGGCGCCTACTCGATGGCGGCCTTCGGCGACGTCGCCACAGAGATGTGCATCCTCACGGACGGGGACGAGGGGCTCTTCGCCTCCTACAGCGACGTCCAGTTCCGGTCGCGGGTCAAGGCCGGGGACGTGCTCGAGATCTCCGCCGAGATCATCCGGGTCGGGACCCGGTCGCGCGAGATCGACTTCGCCGTCCTCGTCGTCGGCCGGGGCAACCAGGAGCGCGGCGAGTCGGCGGCGGAGATGCTCGACCCGCCCGTCGTCGCCACGACGGCCCGCGGCGTCGTCGTCGTCCCCTGACGAGGGCGACCACCCTGCCCAACGGGGCCGTGGGGGTGCCCGGGGGGCGGCGCGGGCCGGAGGGCGGCATACGGTGATCCCGTGCGTCGCCTGATCCTCACCCTCGCCGGCGGGGGACTGCTGTGCCTGGCCTTCCCGAGCTTTGACATCTGGGTGGCTGCGCCGCTCGCCCTCGCACTGACGGCGTGGGCCTGGACCGGTGCCGGCGCACGTCGGGGGGCCCTGCTCGGTCTGCTCGCCGGCCTCGCCTTCTTCCTGCCCAGCCTGCACTGGTCGGGCATCTACGTCGGGGCGCTGCCGTGGGTGGCCCTCTCGAGCCTCGAGGCGCTCTTCCTCGCCCTCGCCGGCGCCGTCTACGGCTGGCTCAGCCGGGCCGGTCGAGTCCGGCCGATCGCGTTCGCGCTCGTGTGGGTCGTCGCCGAGGGGCTGCGGGCCCGCGTCCCCTACGGCGGCTTCCCCTGGCTCAAGCTCGCCTTCGGGCAGGCGGACTCACCCTTCGGGCCGCTCATCGCGCTCGGGGGAGCGCCCTTCGTCGCCTTCGTCCTCGCCCTGAGCGGCGCGCTGCTCGCCCTCGCCGTCACGGCACGGGGTATGCCGCTCGCCCGCCGTCTCGTCCCCGCGGCGCTCGCCGTCGGTCTCGGCGCGGCCGGCCTGCTCGTCCCCCTCCCGACGGACGGGCCGGCCGCCCGCTTCGTCGGCGTCCAGGGCAACGTGCCGCAGGCGGGGCTCGACTTCAACGCCCAGCGCCGGGCCGTGCTCGACAACCACGTCCAGGCGACCCTCGGGGTCGCCGACGCGGTCACGACCGGGAAGGAGCCGCGGCCCGACCTCGTCGTCTGGCCGGAGAACGCCTCCGACATCGACCCGGTCCGCAACGCCGACGCCGCCTCGCTCATCACCGAGACCGTCGACGCCCTGCGCACCCCGCTCGTCGTGGGCACCCTCCTCGAGGGGCCGGGTGACCTGCTGTCCAACGTCTCGCTGCTCTACGAGCCGGGCCAGGGCATCGTCGACCGCTACGTCAAGCAGCACCCGGTGCCGTTCGCCGAGTACATCCCCAACCGGTCCTTCTGGCGGATCTTCAGCTCGGAGGTCGACCTCGTCCGACGCGACTTCACGGCCGGCAGCGGCTCGGGTGTCTTCACCGTGCCCGCCGCGAGCGGAGGGTCCGTGCGCGCGGGGATCGCGATCTGCTTCGAGGTGGCCTACGACGACATCATGCGCGACACGGTGCGTGCCGGAGCCAACGTGCTGCTCGTCCAGACCAACAACGCGACCTTCGGCTTCACCGCCGAGTCGCCCCAGCAGCTCGCGATCAGCCGGGTCCGAGCGATGGAGTTCGGCCGCTCGGTCGTGCACGTCTCGACGGTCGGGCAGAGCGCGCTGATCACGCCCGACGGAACCGCGCACCAGGTGACGTCGTTGTTCACACAGGCGGTGGTCCGTGGGGACCTACCATTGCGGGACGAGACGACCGTGGCGACACGGGTGGGCGAGGCCCCGGAGTGGGCCGCCGCAGCAGCCCTGCTCGTGCTCGTGGGCACGCGTCTCGTCGCTCCGGGGACGCGGCGCGGCCGCACCCGCACTGACCGCCAGGACGACCCGACGAAGGACGAGGATGACGACGACGAAGCGTGAGCCGGTCACCCGGGTGGCCGTGCTCATCCCGACCTACGACGAGCGGGAGAACCTGCCCGGCATCGTCGAGCGCGTCCGCGCCAGCCTCCCCGATGCGGACATCGTCGTGCTCGACGACAACTCGCCGGACGGCACCGGCGAGGTCGCCGACCGCCTCGCCGCCGCCGACCCCCACGTGCGGGTCCTGCACCGTCCGGGCAAGCAGGGACTCGGCCGGGCCTATCTCGCCGGCTTCGAGGTGGCTCTCGCCGACGGCTACGACGCCGCCGTCGAGATGGACGCCGACGGCTCCCACCAGCCCGAGCAGCTGCCGGCCCTCGTCGCAGCCCTCGCCCACGCCGACCTCGCCATCGGCTCGCGCTGGATCCGCGGGGGAGAGGTGCGCAACTGGCCGGCCCACCGCAAGGTTCTCTCCGTCGGGGCGAACCTGTACACGAAGGTCCTGCTCGGCATGCAGGTCAACGATGCCACCGCCGGCTTCCGCGCCTACCGCACCGGAGCCCTGCGCACGATGGGACTCGACGGGGTCGAGTCCCAGGGCTACTGCTTCCAGATCGACCTCACCCTGCGTGCCGTGCGCGCCGGGCTCGAGGTCGTCGAGGTCCCGATCACCTTCGTCGAGCGCGAGGTCGGCGTCTCCAAGATGGGCCAGGACATCGTCCGCGAGGCCCTCGTCAACGTGACCCGGTGGGGCGTCGAGTACCGCTACGGCCAGGTCAAGGGGTTCGTCGGCGGCCTCGCCTCGTCGCGAGCGAGGCAGTCCCGCCCGGGCGTGGACGCTCCGCCGCCCCCGCCCGGCCACACCGGCGCAGGGGAGCGGACATGACCAGCTCCCCCGGCGCCCCCGGAGCGCCGCGACGGCGTGGCCTGCGCCCGACGCGTGTCGTCGGCCTCGCCATGGTCGTCCTCATCATCCTCGAGGTGCTCGCGATCCGCCTCGTCGACAGCCTCGTCGGCCCGTGGTGGACGATCCTCGTCCTGCTCGGCTCCTCGCTGCTCGGCGCGTGGCTGATCAAGCGCGAGGGCGGGCGCGCGTGGCGTGCCCTGGGCCAGGCACTGCGCGAGGGTCGGATGCCGGCCACCGAGCTCGCGGACGGCATCGTCGTGCTCGTCGGGGGCCTGCTCCTCGTCGTGCCGGGCTTCGTCACCGACATCGTCGGGCTCGTGCTCATCCTGCCCTTCACCCGCCCGGTGGCGCGCGGCCTGCTCGCCGGCGCCATCGCCAACCGGGTGCTCGCGCGCGCCGAGTTCGCCACCGGACCCGGCGTCACCGGCACGCCGGCCGGTCCCACCTCCAGCGCCCCCAACACCTCCACGGGCGGCCCCGCGTCGGGCCCGGCCGGTCCGCAGCGGTCGGCCTCGAGCGACGAGGTCATCGAGGGGGAGGTCGTCGAGGACGACTGAGGCGTCCCCACCCGGCCGGCTCAGCGGCATACCCTCGGAGACAACGACGAGCCCGCCCCCTCAGGGGGACGGGCTCGCGACGGTCGTGCTGGTGTCAGGCGCTCTTGCGGCGACGCGGCTTCTCACCACGGGACGCGCGCAGCAGCGTCAGGCGCTCCTCGAGGAGCTCCTCCAGCTCGGGGATGGAACGACGCTCGAGCAGCATGTCCCAGTGCGTGCGCTGGTGCTTGACCGGCTTTGCCTCCGGCTCGGGGCCACCACCCTGGAGCTTGGCGTCCAGTCCGCAGCGGCACTCCCACGTCGGCGGGATGTCGGCCTCGACGGAGAACGGAAGCTCCGTGCGGTGGCCGTTGGCGCAGACGTAGGCGGTCAGCTGACGCTCACTGGGCACGACGTTCTCGTCGGACTCCATGCTCCTGGAGCCGAGGTTGGAACCGCGTAGTGCTCGATCGGCCATGGTTAAGCCCCCTCCAAAACGTCTGATTGTGGTCGACACTCCGTGGTGTCCTACCCTCACAGACACTTGAACGACCAAGAACGTCACGATGTTCCCGACGAACCGGAAAGCCTAACCCGGACTCAGACCACCGTGGGCACCGGGTTGCCCGCCGCGATGATGCCCTCACGCATCCGCACGCGTGACAACAGCAGCCCGCCGACGACGAAGAAGAGCATCAGCGCGATGATCGCCCATCGGTAGCTGTCGGTGAACTGGAAGACGAGTCCGAAGATCAGCGTGCCGAACCAGCTCGTCCCGCGCTCCATCGCCTGGTAGAGGCTGAAGTACTCCGCCTCCCGGCCCCGGGGGATCAGCTGGCTGTAGAGCGAGCGGGACAGTGCCTGGGTGCCGCCGAGGACGATGCCGATGAGCAGGGCCAGGGCGAGGAAGACGACGAGTGAACCCGACGGGACGAAGAAGGCCCCGACGACGACGACCGTCCACAGCGCGATCCCGTTGAGAACCGTTCGCCAGGCCCCGATCCGGGCCGCGACCCGGCCGAAGAGGCGGGCGCCGAAGTAGGCGACGAACTGCACGAAGAGGAAGACCCCGAGCACCGTCGTCTCGGAGAAGCCGAGCTCCTTGTTGCCGTAGACGCTCGAGCTGCCGATGACCGTCTGGATGCCGTCGTTGAAGAAGAGGTAGGCGAGCAGGAACAGGCCCGTCTGGGGGTAGTTGCGCAGGTCGCGGAAGGTGCCGCGCAGCTGGGTGAGGCTGCCGCGGACGACGCCCGAGCCGCGGTCGACCGGCGTCTCGACGGTCCCGATGAGGTGGCGCAGCCCGCGGTAGGGGATGACGGTGAAGGCGGCCCACCACAGGCCCGCCGACAGGATGCTGATCCGCGTCGTCAGGCCCCGCTCGAGGCCGAGGTCGGTGTGGAAGAAGTCGAGGGCGAAGTTGAGCGCCAGCAGGGTGCCGCCGCCGAGGTAGCCGAAGGCCCACCCCTTGGAGGAGACCCGATCGCGCTCGTTCTCGTTGGCGATCCGGCACAGGATCGAGTCGTAGACGACGAGGGAGGCGCCGAGGCAGATCCCGGCGATGACGACGAGGAAGGCGCCGAGCTGCCAGTTGGTGCCGGCGACGAAGAACATCAGGCTCGCGGCCAGTGCTCCGGCCCAAGCGAACCCGGCGAAGAGGCGGGTCGGCCGGGGGCTGCGGTCGGCGATCGCCCCGACGAAGATGAGCACGATCGCCGACAGGACCGTCGCGAAGGTGACGGTGTAGAACCACAGCGACCCCGGCGCCACGGGGACGCCGACGATCGACAGGTCGGTCGTGCAGACCGCGCCGTCCGCGAGGTCGGGGCAGGCCGCGGCCTCGGCGACGGAGGTGAGGTACGGGCTCATCAGGACCGTCGCGGTCGTCGTCACGTAGGCCGAGTTGGCCCAGTCGTACCAGTACCAGGCGCGCTGCTCCTTGGTCTCCGGACGGGCTTCGTTGACCGTGACGACGTCCATGAGTCGAACTGTCGCACAGTGTCGGTGCGCCGGGGTGGACTCCGTGCGAACACGCCGCGGGGGTCGGGAGCGGTGGCGGAGGAGTGGCGGGAGGAGTTGCGGGGGAGTGGCCGAGGGAGGGGGGCAGAAGTGCGGTGGGCCGGCGGTGGGTGACGTGGAGAATCACCCGTCGAAATACCTCCCGACCGAAGATTTCACCACTAAAGTAACGCCGTGGCACGGCATGGGGGAGCAGGGGACGGCGTCGAGCGCGCCGTCCGGGACTGGGCGCGGGAGCGCCCCGACCTCGACGTGTCCTCGGCCGCGGTGTTCGGTCCGCTGCACCGTCTCGAGACGCTCTCGTCGCACAACCGGGCCCGGGCGCTGGCCGAGCACGCCCTCGAGCCGAGCCACATGGACGTCCTCGTGGCGCTGCGTCTCGCGGGCGCGCCCCACCGGCTGTCGGCCGGCGAGCTGTCGCGGCGGTGTGGGGTCACGCCGGGCGCGACGACCCAGCGGGTGACCGCGATGGAGGTCGACGGCCTCGTCGAGCGGATCCGGGAGGTGTCGGACCGGCGGGGCGTCCAGGTGCGGCTCACCGACGGGGGCCACGCCCGTCTGGACGCCGTCATCGGCGACGTCGTGGCGGCCGACGAGAGCCTGCTCACCGTCCTGGACGCCACGGAGCGACGCACCCTCGAGCTGGCCCTGCGAACCTGGCAGTCCCGCCTGGAGGCCCAGGCCGAGGCCGCCGCGGCCGCGTCTGCTGCGGCTGCTGCGGAGGAGCCCGACGCGACCTGACGACGTCGTTATGGGCGTGTCTAGTGCCCGTCCTAGACGGGGTCGGGCAGGTGGACCTCGTCGCCGACGGCGATCGTGCCGGAGCTGAGCAGTCGCAGCACGGTGCCGCCCCGGTTGTGCATGGCGCGGGCGGCGCCCGGTCCGAGGCCGTCGTCGAGCAGTCGGCAGGGCGCCGCCATCCGGACGACCTCCAGCTCGACCTCGCCGATGGTGACCCGGGCGCCCGGCTTCGTCGGGATCGTGCCGTGAGAGATGGTGAGGTTGCGCCGGGTCAGGCCGGGCTCGACGGGGCGGCCGAGGTCGGCGGCTGCAGCCTTGAGGTCGACGGTCGACTGCAGCGTCACGTGTCGGTGCTTGCTGCCGTGGTAGCGGTCACCGAGGAGCCCCGCGCCGGCCTCGGCCTCGACGCTCTGGACGGACTTCGTCGGCAGACGCCGGCCCGGCGCGATGTGGATCGAGGTGACGGTCGGCATCATGGACCTCACGCTAGGCCACCTAGGCAGGCTCCCAGAACTACGCCGATAATCGACATTATGTCATTATGCGGTTTCAACCGCCCTCCCCTCGGAGCGCGCCCGCCCCGGGAGCCGGCTGCACGGCATACGACCATCAACTGGCAGATCAACTGGCACGTGGCGCTGCCCTGACGACACAACTGCCTGCTGATCTGCCAGTTGAACGACGAGCCCCGCCGCACCGACACCAGGTGCCGACTGATCCGCAGACTGATCGGCGCCCGGCATCAATCGGCAGATCAGTCTGCGTGCAGTGCTGCCCTGACGACACCAAACGCAGACTGATTTGCAGACTGATCGGGATGGGGCGTCAATCTGCGGATCAGTCTGCGATGAGTGTCGCCGGACCGCGTAGCGTGACCGGCATGGCTACCTCCTCCGCAGCGGCGCGGCTGCACGACCGGTTCGACCTCACCGGGAAGGTCGCCGTCGTGACGGGCGGCACCCGCGGCCTCGGCGAGGGGTTCGCCCGCGCCCTCGGGGCGGCCGGGGCCTCGGTCGTCATCGTCGGCCGCGACGCGGAGGCCGGCGCGTCGGTCCTCGCCGACCTCGCCGACGACGGGGTCGAGGCCGCCCTGGTCATTGCGGACCTCACCCACGCGGCAGACGTCGACCGGGTGCTCGCCGAGACCCTCGAGCGCTTCGGGCGCGCCGACGTCCTCGTCAACAACGCCGGCGCCTGCGTCCACGCCGACGCGCTCGACGTCACGGCCGAGGACTGGCGCCACGTCATGGCCGTCAACGTCGACGCGGTCTGGGCCTGCTCGCAGACCTTCGGGCGGCACTTCGTGGCCCAGGGCTCCGGGGTCATCGTCAACATCGGCTCGATGTCGGGCACGATCGTCAACCGGCCCCAGTGGCAGCCCGCCTACAACGCGTCCAAGGCGGCCGTCCACCACCTCACCCGCAGCCTCGCCGCTGAGTGGGCGCCCCACGGGGTCCGCGTCAACGCGCTCGCGCCGGGCTACATCAAGACCGACATGTCCCCCGTCGACGACCCGGCCTACCGACAGCACTGGATCGACGACGCGCCGATGCAGCGCTACGGCACCGTCGAGGAGCTCGCCCCGGCCGTCGTCTTCCTCGCCAGCGACGCCTCGTCGTTCGTCACGGGTTCGGTGCTCGTCGCCGACGGTGGCTACACGGCGTTCTGACAAACAGATGGCCGCATCTCCCGACGAGATCGCTGACGTCCGTGGGGGTTTCGCGCGGATGGCCGCCGACCACCCGGAGCTGCCGCTCTATGCCGCTATCTGTGCCGCCGTTGCGGACGACGACGAGACGGCGTCGCTGCTGCTCGCCGCCCGCCCGGGCCAGCGACGCCCCGTCCTCTGGCTCGCCGCCCTGCACGACCTCGTCCTGCGCCGTCCGGACCTGCCTGCGGCGCGCTGGTTCGCGAGTGTCGTCGGCCCGGACGCGGTCCCGGTCGGCGACCCGTGGCCCGACATCCGCCGGACCGTGCTCGACCACCGCGAGGAGCTGGCCCACGTCATCACGACCCGCTCGACCCAGACCAACGAGGTCAACCGCTGCGTCTACGTCGCGGCCGCGCTCGGTCGGGTCTGCGCCGACCTGCCAGAGCGTCCAGTCGTGCTCGTCGAGCTCGGCGCGAGTGCCGGCCTGCTCCTCGGCGTCGACCACTACCGCGTCGAGCTGACGTCCGACAGCGATGACGTCGTGACCGTCCTCGGAGACCCCGCGTCGACCGTCGTGTGCGCGGGCACCGACCGCTCCAGGCGCCGACCACCAGTCGGCCCGCTCCCCCGCATCGTCGGCCGGGTGGGTCTGGACCTCGACCCGGTCGACCTCCGCGACCCCGAGGCGGTGCGGTGGCTCGAGGCCTGCCTCTGGCCCGACGTCGCCGGCCGGGTCGAGCGCTTCCGGGCAGCCGTCGCGGTGACGGTCGCCACCTCGCCGACCCTGCGCCGGGGCGACATGGTCGACGATCTCGGCGACGTCATCCGGTCGGCGGTGGCCGGCGCCGACTCCCCCGATGTCCACGTCGTCGTGCTCAGCTCGTGGGCCCTGACCTACGTCGCCAAGGAGCGCCGTCCGCAGGTGGCCGTCGTCCTCTCGGACGCCGCACGCGGGGGTATGCCGGTCAGCTGGCTGACCGCCGAGCCTCCCGGGTGCATGCCGGGTCTCAGGCTGCCGCCCGCCCTGGCCGACCGGACGAGCGGGACCGTGCTCGGGGCCCGGACGTGGCGGGCCGGCCACGAGACCGAGCCCGGCGTCCTCGGGACCTGCCACGAGCACGGCCAGTGGATCGACCTGGCCTGAGGTCGTCCCGAAAAGACTGCAACCCAACGGAACCCGTCAACCGCCGCGACGGCCGAGACTCTCCGCGTAGTCATCCAGGGCCAGCAGCACCTTCGTCGAGCGATAGACCCGGTTGCGCCGGTGACCGGTCGACTCGACCAGGACGCCGGCGTCCACCGCGTGCTGGAGCGCAGCCTGAGCGGTCGGGGTCGACACGGCCAGCTCGTCGGACACGACACGCGCCGTGACGACCGGTTGGCGCAGCACGAGGTCGAGCAGGGGCCAGACGGCGGCGCCCCGTCGCGCGGTCACGACCTCGTCCCACCCGGCGCGCAGCGCGCGGAGACGAGCGACGAGCAGGCCCCCGACGCGGGTGCCGGTGCGCGCAGCCTCGGCGACGCATCGCAGGATCGGCTCGGGGTCACCCTGCCGGTAGGCGGTGAGGGCCGCGAAGTAGCCGTCGCGGTCGGCGAGCAGCCCGGCGGAGATCGGCACGGTGACCCGGTGGATGACCCCGGTGTGGAGCAGCACCGAGTGCAGCAGCGCCCGACCCGTGCGGCCGTTGCCGTCGGTGAAGGGATGGATCGTCTCGAACTGCGCGTGCGCCAGCGCCGCGAGGGCGAGCGGCGGGAGGTCGTCGCGGTCCATCAGCGCGACGAGGTCGTCCATCAGGGCGGGCACGTCGGCGGCCACGGGGGGCACGTAGGCCGCTCCGGCGGGGTGCGACGCGGCCCCGCCGAGCCAGACCTGCTGGTCGCGCCACTGTCCCGGCTCGTGCAGCCGCTGGTGCGACATGAGCGCGCGGTGCATCGCGAGCACCGTTGCGGTGTCGAGGGACCCGGCGAGGTCGAGCGCAGCCTGCATCGTGCTGACGTTGGCCAGGATGACGGTGGCGTTGGCGCGTGAGCCCTGCCCGATGGCCGCCTCCGCGAGGGCGCGCGCCGACGAGGTGAGGTTCTCGATCTGCGAGCTCGCTGCGCTCTCGGACCGGAGCAGCACCGTGGCGAAGGGGGCGATCTCCCCCGCTCCCCCGCTGTCGAAGGCCGTCAGCTGGCGTGCGGCGTCGTCGAGGTCGGCCGCGAGGTCACCGTCGAGGCGCAGACCCGCGGCGGCGACGAACGGGACGACGGAGGCGTCGTAGTGGTCGGGGACCTCTCGTCGTGCCCTCCGGGACGGCACGACGAGGCCGTCGACGCCCGATGTCCACCGGACCCGGTGGGTCGTCAGCTGTGGCCAGATCATGGGCATGCTCCACCTCCTTGATAAAGGTTAACGGATAACCCTTATCAAGGAGAGGTCAGGACACCGCGGAAGACTCCACGAGCCACCACGCGCCGTAGGGAGGCAGCCAGGCGCGGTCGTCCTCGCCGCCGACAACCCCGTGGGCGCCGAGCGCGTTCCAGGCCGCGTCGATGCCGGCCTCTCGGACGTGGCGCATCTCGAGGGGGCGCCAGGCCTCGGTGACGTTGTAGACGCACAGCATCGGACCGCTCGGGTGCGACCGTCGCACGACGAGCACCCCGTCGTCGGTGTCTGCCAGCACCTGACCGTCGGCGGCCGCGTGCAGCTGCGGGAGGGAGGCGCGGATCCGGGAGAGGTGGGCGACGCCCTGGAAGACCCGACCGGCGCCCGTGGCGAGGTCGTCGCGGTCCGCGGCCAGCGCCTCGTCGAGGCGGGGACGGTGAGCCCACCGGTTGTCGTCCTCGTGGCCGGCCTCATCGGCCCAGCCGGGGTCGTTGGGCTGGCCCAGCTCGTCCCCGCTCCAGAGCACCGGGATGCCGCCCCAGCCCATCACCATGGCATGTGCCAGGTAGAGCCGTCCGAGTGCGAGGTCCAGGCTCTCCGCGTCGCTCGCACCGGACACCCCGGTGAGCGAGGCTGCCGTGCCGCTGATCCGCTTGTCACCGGAGTAGGGGTTGTGCTGGAAGACGAGGCCGTCGGACCACGAGCCAGGGAAGTCACCGGCATACCAGTCGGAGAGGAAGCGACGGTGCGCGAAACCTTCAAGGCCGACGGCGGCCGCGTCGCCGTCGTCGATGGCCCAGCCGATGTCGTCGTGGCAGCGCAGGTAGCAGATCCACGTGCCGGTCGGCGGCGTCGCCGGCAGCGCCCGGAGGGCCTGTCGGGCGAGGACGACGTTGCCCGTCGCGAGCATCGACCAGATCTGGACCATGAGGCTGTTGTGGTACGCGAGGTCGCTGACCCGTCCCGCGCGCTCGTGCTGGCCGAGGTACTGCACCAGATCGCGCGGCCCGACGATCGCCTCGGCCTTGAAGACCGTTGCGGGACAAGCGATCCGAGCGACGGCCCGCAACACCTGCGTCAGAGCGTGCACCTCGGGCTGGTTCTGGCAGCTGGTGCCCATCCGCTTCCAGGTGAAGGCGATCGCGTCCAGCCGGAAGACCTCGACCCCGTCGTTGGCCAGGGTCAGGATCGTCTCGGCGTACTCGCACAGGACGTCGGGGTTCGCCCAGTTGACGTCCCACTGGTAGTCGTTGAACGTCGTCCACACCCAGGCCGCGAGCTCGTCGTCCCAGGTGAAGTTGCCTGGCGCGAAGTCCGGGAAGACCTCCGGCAGGGTG
>JBDSSS010000107.1:0-38353 GCA_039928615.1 Terracoccus sp.
GGGACTTGAACCCCGAACCCAGTGATTAAGAGTCACTTGCTCTGCCAATTGAGCTAGCGGCGCAACGAGGAGAAACGTTATCAGGGCGGTCGGGTCACGGCAAAATCGGTTGGCGCACCCGGTTCGCGGCGCCCTCCCGGGCCTCGCGACGGCGCCCGCGGACGAGGAGGAGCACCCCTCCGAGCATGAAGACGAGGTAGGCGACGAGGCCGCCGACGTGCTCCCCGTCGGTCGCCTGTGTCGTGGTCCCCTGCGGAGTCTTCGTCACCGGGATCGGCTCGCCCGAGGAGTCGAGCACCGGCGTCGCGGGGGCGGGCGTGGGGGAGGGGTCGCTCGCCTGGACGGCCACCGGGTTGGCCCCGCGAGGCGGCGCGACGGCGGAGAGCGGGGAGGCGCTCGCGGCGACGAGGGAGAGGGCGAGGCTGATCACGAGGAGGCCGATGACGACGCCCACGATGATCCGCTGGGTCTTCTTGTTCCCGAGAAGCATCCACACATTGTCACCCATCGAGCGGGCCGATCGGGGAGGGGCTCACCTCTCGTCGATCATGACCTCGATGCGGTAGTCCTGGGCGCGGTAGCAGTGATCGCCGTACTCGACCGGCTTACCGACCGCGTCGAATGCGCTGCGGGTCATCGTCAGGACGGGCTGCGAGGGCCGCAGGTCGAGGTGGCGCCGCTCCTGCGCCGACGGGGGCCGCGCCCCGATGCTCTGGTGTGCGACGACGGGCTTGCCGCCCCGGGCCCGCAGGAGCGCGTAGAGCCCGTTGCCCTCGAGCTGCTCGACGGTGAGGTCCGCGTAGTCGGGCGGCAGCCAGTTGCGAAGCACGGCGAGTGGGCGCCCCCCGTCGGTCCGCAGCCGGGAGATGGCGAGGAGTGGAGTGTCCGGCGCCAGTCCCAACGCGGCGGAGGCGGTCTCGTCCACGACCAGCCCATGGCTGAGAACGCGGGTGCCCGGGGCGCCCGCTCCGACGCGTTCGAGGTCGTCGTAGAGGCTCGTCAGCTCGGCCTTGCGGTGGATGCGCCGGCTCGCCACCGTCGTCCCGAGGCCGCGGCGCCGGAAGAGCAGGCCCTGGGAGACCAGCTCCTGGATGGCGCGTCGCACGGTGGGCCGGGACAGCTGCAGGCGCTCGGCCATCGCGATCTCGTTCTCGAAGGGGTCGCCGGGCTGGAGGCTGCCGTCGACCACGGCCGCGGTGAGGGCCTGGGCGAGCTGGTGGTAGAGCGGGACCGGCGAGGAGCGGTCGATCCGTACCTCGACGTGCTGGGCCATGCGCGCGACCCTACTCCACCCAGGGGACCACGTCAGAATGTCCTGACATACTCTTGACAGGCGGCACGGACGCGTTCACGATCGGTGGCGACGGCGCGGCCACGAGGTTGCGGCGATCAGCCTCGCGCGAGGCCGGCAGAGACGGGAGAGCCATGCGGATCGGTCTGGCCGGGGTGGGACGGATCGGCGCCTTCCACGCGGCGACCCTCGCGGGGATCGGAGCGGTCGACGAGCTCGTCCTCGCCGATGTCGCCCCCGACCTCGCCCGGCACGTTGCCGACGAGCTCGGCGTGGGCTGGGTCCCGGACGTCGATTCGCTGCTCTCCGCGGGCCTGGACGGACTCGTCATCGCCACCGCGACCTCCGCGCACGCGGACCTCCTCCGCCGCACCGTGGCGCTGGGCCTGCCCACCTTCTGCGAGAAGCCGGTCGCGGTCACGCTTGCGGAGACGGTCGAGCTGGCCGGTCTCGCGGCCACCTCCGAGACCCCCGTGCAGATCGGCTTCCAACGGCGCTTCGACCGGGGGTACCGCCGTGCTGCCGAGGCTGTGGCCGCCGGCGAGCTGGGCTTCGTCCACACGCTCCGGGCCAACACCCATGACCAGTCACCTCCGCACGCCGGCTACATCCCCACGTCCGGCGGAATCTTCCGCGACTGCAACGTCCACGACTTCGACGCCATCCGCTTCGTCACCGGACGGGAGGTCGAGACCGTCTGCGCCACCGGTTCCAACAAGGGCGAGCCCTTCTTCGCAGAAGCCGGTGACGTCGACACCGGCGCGGCCCTGCTCACCCTCGACGACGGGACGATCGCCCTCGTCTCGGCCACCCGCTACAACGGCCAGGGCCACGACGTCCGGCTCGAGGTGCTCGGCAGTGCGGGTGCCCTCGGCGTGGGGCTGGACGACACCCTCGCCCTCCGCTCGGCCGAGGACGGCGTCGACTTCCCGGCCGGGCCGCCCCACGCCTCCTTCATGCAGCGTTTCCTGGCCGCCTACGAGGCCGAGCTCACCGCGTTCACCGAGGTCGTCGCAGGGAGCCGGCCGTCGCCGTGCACCGTCGACGACGCCTTGGAGGCGTTCCGCGTCGCAGAGGCCTGCGAGCGATCCCGACACGAGAGGCGCGTCGTGCGCCTGGAGGAGATCACCACCCGATGAGCACCGTCACCCACGAGCCCGAGCACTCCCCGCGAGCCATCCGTCCCCTCGAGGAGCGGATCGCAGGCGCTCCCATCTCCTGGGGCGTGTGCGAGGTGGCTGACTGGGGTTGGCAGTACGACCCTGCGACCGTTCTCGCCGAGATGGGTGAGATCGGTCTGGTGGCAACGGAGTTCGGGCCCGATGGGTTCCTGCCCGATGCCCCGTCCGACAAGGCGGCGACACTGGCGTCACACGGTCTGGCCGCCGTCGGCCAGTTCGTGCCGGTGCTGCTCCACGACCCGGACCACGACCCGCTCCCCGACGTCCAAGCAGCCCTCGGAGGGCTGCTCGCGGCCGGCGCGTCGACGGTCGTCCTCGCTGCGGCCACGGGGTCGGAGGGCTACGACGCTCGACCCGAGCTCGACGAGGCGGGCTGGGCCACCCTGTTGTCCAACCTCGACCGGCTCGACGACGCGGTGGCCGCCCGCGGTCTGACCGCAACGCTGCACCCCCACGTCGGCACGATGATCGAGAGCGGCGACGAGGCGGAACGGGTGCTCGCCGGGTCGCGGATCGGGCTCTGCCTCGACACCGGCCACCTGCTCATCGGGGGAGGAGACCCGGTCGCGATCGCCGTCGCCCACCCGGATCGGATCGCCCACGTCCACCTCAAGGACGTCCGTCTCGAGTGGGCCCGGCGCGTGCAGTCCGGCGACGTCAGCTATACCGAGGCGGTCGCCGCCGGGATGTACGTCCCGCTGGGCGAGGGTGACGTGGACGTCGCCGCCATCGTCGCGGCCCTGGAGGGAGCGGGCTACGCCGGCTGGTACGTCCTCGAGCAGGACGCGATCCTCACCGGACCGCCCACCGACGGCCAAGGTCCCTCCCGAGACGTCCGGGCGAGTCTGGCACTCCTGCGCGGGCTGTCGCAGCAGGGTGCAAAGGACGATCGGTGATGGACGCGTCTGCGCCGCAAGGGGTCTCAGCGGCATACGACGTCGTGGCCATCGGGAGGACCGGGGTCGACATCTATCCGCTCCAGCACGGGGTCGGTCTCGAGAAGGTGCGCACCTTCGAGAAGTTCCTCGGCGGCAGCGCCACCAACGTCGCCGTCGCAGCGGCGCGTCACGGCCGCGTCACCGCACTGATCACACGGACCGGCCGGGACGCCTTCGGCCGCTACGTCCACGAGGCACTGCAGGGCTTCGGGGTCGACGACACCTTCGTCTCGGCAGTGGACGGGCCACCCACGCCGGTCACCTTCTGCGAGGTCTTCCCGCCCGACGACTTCCCGCTCTGGTTCTACCGCTACCCGACGGCCCCCGACCTCATGATCGAGGCCACTGGGCTCCCGCTTGGTGCCATCGAGACCGCGGGCGTCTACTGGTCCACGGTCACCGGGCTCTCTCAGGAGCCGAGCCGCACCGCCCACTTCCGCGCCTGGGAGGCCCGGGGCCGCCGAGCACACACCGTCCTCGACCTCGACTACCGACCGATGTTCTGGGAGAGCGCCGCCGAGGCCAGCGCGCAGGTCGGTAGGGCTCTCGACCACGTCACCGTGGCCGTCGGCAACCGGGAGGAGTGCGAGGTGGCCGTGGGCGAGAGCGACCCGAACCGCGCCGCCGACGCGCTTCTCGCGCGAGGGGTCGAGCTCGCCGTCGTGAAGCAAGGTCCCCGGGGTGTCCTCGCAGCGACGCGCGACGAGCGAGTCGAGGTGGCCCCCTTCCCCGTCGAGGTCGTCAACGGCCTCGGGGCGGGCGATGCCTTCGGTGGGGCGCTGTGCCACGGGCTCCTCGAGGGTTGGCCACTGCGGCCGATGATCGAGTTCGCCAACGTCGCCGGCGCCATCGTCGCCGGTCGGCTCGAGTGCTCGACCGCGATGCCGACGAGCGCCGAGGTGCGCGAGCGACTCTCGTCGTCGACAGCGTTCGAGGAGGCACGATGAGTGCCGGTATGCCGCAGGGCGACGTGTCGATCGACGGGCTGACCGAGGTGCGCGTCCGGGAACCCGGACGGATCCTGCAGCGGTGGGTGGACAGAGCCCGCCGGCCCCTCGTCGGCTCCGACGGCCGGATGCTGCTCGTCGCCGCAGACCATCCGGCGCGTGGCGCACTCGGCGTCCGTGGTGACTCGGGGGCGATGTCCAGCCGGTCCGACCTGCTGCGGCGCCTCGTCGCAGCGCTGTCGCGTCCGGGCGTGGACGGGGTCCTCGGCACGCCCGACGTCCTCGATGACCTGCTGCTCCTCGGCGCGCTCGAGGGCAAGGTCGCGATCGGCTCGATGAACCGTGGTGGCCTCCAGGGCTCCACCTTCGAGCTGGACGACCGCTTCACCGCCTACACGGCCCGGGAGATCGGGGCACGAGGGCTCGACGGCGGCAAGATGCTCACGCGGATCTGCCTCGAGGACGCGGACACGGTCGCCACGCTCGAGGCCAGCGCCAACGCCGTCACCGCCCTGGCCGAGCTCGAGCTGATGGCGATGGTCGAGCCCTTCCTCTCGACGCGCGAGAGCAGCCGGGTCGCCAACCGGCTCGACGCCGACAGCGTCATCGCGTCGGTGCACATCGCCGCGGGGCTCGGGGCGTCGAGCGCGCACACCTGGCTCAAGCTCCCGGTCATCGACGACATCGAGCGGGTGATGGACGCGACGACGTTGCCCACCCTCCTGCTCGGCGGCGACCCCCAGGGGGATCCCCAGGACACCTACGACGCGTGGGGACGTGCGCTGTCGCTTCCCGCGGTCCGAGGGCTCGTGGTCGGTCGGGCCCTGCTCTACCCACCGGACGGGGACGTCACCGCCGCGGTCGACATCGCAGCCGGGCTCGTCCACGGCCCGGAGGGGCTCGGATGAGCGACAACGCACGCTGGGTCCGTCCCCTCGGGACCGCTGCGCGGGACGGCTGGACCGTCCTGATCGACGACACGGTCGACGGCTGGTCGCACACGCGGCTTCTCGTTATCGACCTCGAAGGGGGCCAGAGCCGCACGGTCGAGGCGGGGCCGTGGGAGCACGTCGTCGTGCCCCTCGAGGGATCGGTCACCGTGCGAGGGGTCGATGGAGGGGGCGCGGCGCACTCCGTGCGCCTGACCGGGCGCCCGTCGGTGTTCGCCGGAGCCACCGACGTCGCCCGCCTGTCGCGGGACTGCGAGCTGACCATCAGCGCCGAAAACGGCCCGGTCCGCGTTGCGATCTGTGGCGCGCGCGCCGCTGGCCCGTGCACGCCGCCGCTGATCCGGGTGGACGCCGGGGAGGTCCCCGTGGAGCTGCGCGGGGCGGGCATCGCCTCTCGCGAGGTCCGCAACTTCGGGGTGCCCGGGGTCCTCGACGCCGACTCGGTCATCGCCTGCGAGGTCGTGACCCCCTCGGGCAACTGGAGCTCCTGGCCGCCGCACAAGCATGACGAGGAGCGGCCGGGAGTGGAGACCGAGCTCGAGGAGATCTACTACTTCGAGGTGCGGTCGACCGACGGCTCCGCCCGCGAGGGAGTCGGCTACCAGCGGGTCTACGGCACGGCTGCTCGCCCCATCGACGTCCTGGCCGAGGTGCGCTCCGGTGACGTCGTGCTCGTCCCGCACGGGTGGCACGGACCGGCGATGGCGGCTCCCGGTTATGACCTCTACTACCTCAACGTCATGGCCGGTCCCGGCCCGGAGCGGGCCTGGCTGATCTGCGACGATCCCGACCACGGCTGGGTCCGCGACACCTGGCCGGACCAGCCGATGGACCCCCGACTGCCACTGGGAGATGCACGATGACGAGCCCCACCGAGACCGTCCGCCTCACCGTGGCCCAGGCCGTGGTGCGGTTCCTGGCCCAGCAGTGGACCGAGCGGGACGGCGAGCGAAGGCGCCTCTTCGCCGGGTGCCTCGGCATCTTCGGCCACGGCAACGTCGCCGGCATCGGGCAGGCCCTCCTCGAGAACGAGCTCCTCGCGCCGGGCGACGAGCGGCTGCCCTACGTCCTGGCTCGCAACGAGCAGGCCATGGTCCACACCGCGGTCGCCTACGCCAGGCAGCAGGACCGGCTCTCGACGTGGGCCTGCACCGCGTCCGTCGGCCCCGGCTCGACGAACATGCTAACCGGCGCCGCGCTCGCGACGATCAACCGGATCCCCGTGCTGTTGCTGCCCTCCGGCACCTTCGCGACGAGAGCCGCCTCGCCCGTGCTCCAGGAGCTCGAGCTGCCGTGGGCCGCCGACGTCACGGTCAACGACGCCTTCCGGCCGCTCTCCCGGTTCTTCGACCGGGTCAGCCGACCCGAGCAGCTGCCCTCGGCTCTGCTCGGCGCGATGCGGGTGCTCACGGACCCCGTCGAGACCGGAGCGGCGACGATCGTGCTGCCGCAGGACGTGCAGGCCGAGGCGCACGACTGGCCGGTCGCGCTCTTCGCCCAGCGCGTCTGGCGCATCGCGCGCCCCGTCCCCGAGGCCGTGGACGTGGCCGATGCCGCCGCGCTCGTCCGCGCGGCGATGCGCCCCCTCATCGTGGCGGGAGGGGGTGTGCACTACTCCGGAGCCGAGGACGCCCTCCGCCACCTCTGCGAGCAGACCGGCATACCGGTGGCGGAGACGCAGGCGGGGAAGGGATCGCTCCTCCACGGGCACCCGCAGCTGCTCGGGGCGGTCGGCTCGACCGGGACGACCGCGGCCAACACCGTGGCTGCCGATGCCGACCTCGTGATCGGGGTCGGCACTCGGTGGAGCGACTTCACCACGGCATCACGGACTGCATTCCAGGACAGTGGAGTTCGCTTCATCAACCTCAACATCGCCCGCTTCGATGCGGGCAAGCAGTCCGGCCTCTCCGTCGTCGCAGATGCCCGTGAGTCGCTCACGGCGCTGGCCGTCGCGCTCGAGGGGTATGCCGTGGAGCCCGCCCACCTCGAACGTCAGGCGAGCCTGTGGTCGGCGTGGGACGCGGCGGTCGAGTCCGCCCACCACCCGGACGGCTCGGTGACCGACCGGCTCGCGGACGGCGTGCTCACCCAGGGCCAGGTGCTCGGGGCGGTCAACGAGCTGGCCGACCCGCGGGACGTCGTGCTCTGCGCGGCCGGCTCGATGCCGGGTGACCTGCACAAGCTCTGGCGGGTCCGCGAGCGCAAGGCGTACCACGTCGAGTACGGCTACTCCTGCATGGGCTACGAGATCCCGGCCTCGGTCGGGATCCGGCTCGCGGACCCCTCGCGCGACGTCTTCGCGATGGTCGGTGACGGTGGCTATCTGATGATGCCCACCGAGCTCGTCACTGCCGTGCAGGAGCGGGTCAAGGTCATCGTCGTCCTCGTCCAGAACCACGGCTTCCACTCGATCGGCTCGTTGTCGGAGTCGTTGGGGTCACAGCGCTTCGGCACGCGCTACCGCTATCGCGATGGGTCGACCGGACGGCTGGAGGGCGAGGTGCTGCCCGTCGACCTCGCGGCCAACGCGCGGTCCCTCGGGGCCCACGTCATCGAGGTGCACTCGGTGGGGCAGCTGCGCGAGGCGATCGCCGAGGCCAAGGCGGCCCCGGCCGACGGCGGTCCGGTGGTCATCCACGTCGAGACCGACCCGACGGTCCAGGCGCCCGACGGCGGGTCGTGGTGGGACGTCCCCGTGGCCGAGGTGAGCGGGATCGAGACCACCGGCGCGGCCCATGCCGACTACGTCGCGCACAAGCGCGCCCAACGACCCTTGCTCGATCCGACGGGTCCCGCTGTGCACGAGGAGGACTGACCACATGTCAACAGACCTGCGCATCGGGGTCATCGGCCTCGGGCTGATGGGGACCGACCACGCCGAACGCCTGGTGATGCGGGTGTCCGGGGCCCGGCTCGTCGCGGTCTCCGACCCCGACGCCACACGGGGCGAGGCCCTGGCCGGGCGCTTCGAGGGCGTTCGGAGCATCGCCGACCCGCTCGACCTCGTGGCGGACGACACCGTGGATGCCGTGCTCATCGCCTCTCCGGGTTTCGCGCACGAGGAGCAGGTCCTCGCCTGCATCGAGCACGGGAAGCCCGTCCTCTGCGAGAAGCCCCTGACGATGGACGCCGCCTCGTCACTCCGTGTCGTGGAGGCCGAGCGGGCGGGCGGTCGTGCGCTGGTGCAGGTGGGCTTCATGCGCCGCTTCGACCCCGAGTACGCCGACCTCAAGGCGGTGCTCGACACCGGGGCGCTGGGCCGGACGCTCCTCGTGCACAACGTCCACCGCAACCGGTCGGCCGGGCCGGACTTCCGCTCCGAGATGATCGTGCGCGACTCGCTCGTCCACGAGGTCGACGTGTGCCGCTGGCTCTTCGGCGAGGAGATCTCCGACGTGACGATCCTCGCGCCGAGACCGACCTCGCACGCCCCCGAGGGCGCGCTCGACCCCCAGGTCGCCGTCTTCCGGATGGCCGGCGGCGGGATGGCGACGACGGAGGTCTTCGTCAACAGCCAGATCGGCTACGAGGTGCGTTGTGAGGCCGTGGGGGAGCGCGGCAACGCCACGATCGGTCTGGGTCAGTCGCTGCTGCTGCGGCAGTCGGGTCGCTACGGCGGCAGCGTCCCCGACGACTTCCGGAGGCGTTTCGCCCGGGCCTACGACATCGAGGTCCAGGCGTGGGTCGACGCATCGCACCGCGGTGAGGTGGTCGGGCCCACCGCGTGGGACGGGTATGCCGCCGTCTGCGCCTGCGATGCAGGTCTCGCCTCGCTGCGGACGGGCGCCGCGGTCTCCGTCGAGATGGCTTCACGCCACGGCACCACGGGCACGCCGTCGAGGACGTGAGCGACGGGAATCACAGGGTCCTCACCGAGTTCCGCGAGAACGGCGGACACGTCGGCGGCAACGTCGAGGGGGCGCCGCTGCTGCTCGCGCGAGGCTGACCAACTGGGTCGTGCAGGTTTCGAGCCCCCAGGGGGGCCCAGAACCTTCACGTACTCATAGCTGTGGGGCCCTCTGGGGTCATCGCCCGGAGTCAGCGGTTCTCGAGCGCGTCCGAGGCGGAGAGGGTCACCAGGGCGGCCATCTCGTCGGGGTGGGTCCAGAGGTTGTTGTGTGACCCGCCGAGCTGCGAGGTGCGGGTCCTCGGCGAGCGCACCGCCGCGGTGGCGAGGTCGTCGACCCAGTCGACCGGCGCGAAGGCGTCGTGCCGGCCGGAGGTGACGGTGAGGGGCGCGGTCAGCGCGGCCACCCTGCGCTCGGGCACGTCGTGCAGGCCCGACTGGAGCATCGCCAGGATGCCGGTGCGCCCGCGCCACAGCTCGCGGGCGTGGAGCTGGTCGGGCCGGTCGTCGCGGTAGGCGAACGGGGTGGCCGCGACGAGGCGGTGGAGGCGTCGCTGCGCCGGGGCGAAGGTCGGGCCGGCCAGCACGACGGCGAGGCCGCGTCGGCCGCCGAGGGCGAGCGCCGCGGTGAGGGCCGCCTGCGACCCCGTCGAGTGGCCGAGCAGCACGAGGGGGCGGTCACCCGCCTCCGAGGTGACCCAGTGCGCTGCGGCGAGGCCGATCGCGTTGATGTCCGGTCGGGTCGCGCGGGGCAGGTCAGAGGCAAAGCCCGGGACGTCGAGCACGACGGCGTCCAGGCCCGAGCGCGCCACGGCGACGAGGGTCGGGAGCGTGTAGTAAGGCAGCCCCAGACCGGGGACGACGACGAGCAGCGGTCGCTGCGAGGCGACGGTCACCGGGTCCACCGCGGACGCGTGGAGCGTCCGGACCAACCGGGTGCCGACGTGGGTCACCCGCTCGGAGACGAACTCCTCCGCCTCTTTGCCCTCCGCGCCTGCTGCCATGCCCCAGAGCCTGCCACCGGCAGGCCGCCCTCCCGGCGGGGGTCCGGTCCTCGGTCGGGTCCGTTCGGTCGTGGGGGCGCTGAGGTCGGGGTGACCTCAGCCCCGGGAGCTGACCCAGTCGGGCAGCACCCCGCTGCCCAGCGCGGCCTCGCGCAGCGGTGTCGCCAGCTCGAGCACGCGCGCGGTGCCCTCCGGGCCGAGGTGGGCCCAGCCCTCGAGGGCGAGCCGGTCGGTCTGCTTCTCGACGTCCTTGCGGAAGGCGACGCCGTCGACGGTCAGGCCCTCGGCATCGACGAGTCCCCGGTCGGTGAGGCGGTCGGTCGCGGCGTCCCACTCCTCGTCGGTCCAGCCCCGGGTGGCCTTGAGGAAGGGGGTGTTGTGGGCGAACAGCCCTCCGAGCACGAGGGACTCGACCGGGTCGAGCCCCGACCGCAGCAGGACGGCCACGTGACCGTCGCCGCGGTGCTCCCGGATGAGGGTGCTCGAGTGCCAGAGGTCGAGCTGGGGCTCACCCGGCCACTCGAGGCCGGCGTGAGCGGCATACAACGGGCGGCCGTGCGCCGTCAGGCCCTCGCACACGGTGCGGGTCAGCGAGAGCAGCTCGGTCACGTCGGTGTCGCCGAGCACCTTCGACAGGACCGTGCGCATCCCGTCGCGCCGAGCCGTCTGGACCGCCTCGGGGGAGGCGACGTCCCACGAGGACGGCAGGGCCTTCGCGTGCAGCCACGGGGCGAAGACGTAGAAGGTCGCGATGGGCACCTCGGGGCCGACGGCCCCGAAGGCCGCCGAGCGGGCGGCGAAGTAGGCAAGGCTCCGGCGCAGCCCGAGGTCGGTGTAGGCGGTCATCACGTCCTGCGCGAAGTAGCCGAGGACGTGGACGGACTCGAGGGCGCCCCACGCCCGTCGGGACGCGCGGACGAGCGGGGCCTCATCGGTGAGCGGTGCCATGGGAGGACCCTACGCGGGTGAGGTCGGTCTCACTGGGCGACGAGGGGTGGGCGGGTGGTAAGGATAGCCTTACCTATGGCTTACAGTGGTGGTCTCACGTTCCGGTGACACCGGAGCGACGCCCCCGTCGACGCAGGAGAGTCCCTCCCCATGAAGTTCCGTCCCCGGCCCCTCGCCGGTATCGCCCTCGCCACCGCGGCCACCCTCGGCCTCGCCGCCTGCGGCTCGAGCTCCGGCTCGGAGTCGGGCGCCACCGGCGCCACCGGTGAGCTGACCGTCTACAACGCGCAGCACGAGAGCCTCACGCAGGAGTGGCTCGACGGCTTCACCAAGCAGACCGGGATCAAGGTCACGGTGCGCAACGGCTCCGACACCGAGCTGTCCAACCAGCTGATCCAGGAGGGCGGCGCCTCGCCCGCCGACGTGTTCCTCACCGAGAACAGCCCCGCGATGACGCAGGTCGAGAATGCCGACCTCTTTGCCGACGTCGACCAGGCCACGCTCGACCAGGTGCCCGCCGGCTACCGCCCGTCCACCAACAAGTGGACCGGGATCGCTGCCCGCGCAACGGTGCTCGTCTACGACAAGACGAAGCTGACCCACAGCCAGCTCCCGGCCTCGATGCTCGACCTGGCCAAGCCGGAGTGGAAGGGCCGCTGGGCCGCCTCGCCGTCCGGCGCCGACTTCCAGGCCATCGTCTCGGCCCTCTACGAGCTCAAGGGCGAGGCCGCCACGACGTCCTGGCTCAAGGGGATGAAGACGAACGCCGAGGCCTACAAGGGCAACAGCACGGCGATGAAGGCAGTCAACTCCGGCGAGGTCGAGACGGCGCTGATCTACCACTACTACTACTTCGGCGACCAGGCCAAGACCGGCGAGAACAGCGCCAACATCGGCCTGCACTACTTCAAGAACGAGGACCCCGGCGCCTTCGTCTCCGTCTCCGGCGGCGGCGTGCTCAAGTCCTCCAAGAACGCCGCGGCGGCCCAGTCCCTGCTCACCTACATCACGGGCAAGTCGGGCCAGGAGGTCCTCGAGAAGGGCACCTCCTTCGAGTACCCCGTCGCCTCGGACGTCGCGGCCAACCCGGCGTTGACTCCCCTTGCCGACCTCCAGGCCCCGACCGTCGACCCGGCCAAGCTCAACTCCGCGAAGGTCACCGAGCTGATGACCCAGGCGGGTCTGCTGTAGTTCTCACGTGAGCACCGACCTGCAGACCCCCGCCGTGGCCGCGCCCGCGGCGACGCCCCCGGTGGGCCGTGGCACCCGCCCCGGCCCGCCGAGGCGTGTCCCCGTGCTGGCGATCCTCGCCGTGCTCATCGCCGCGTTCTCGCTCATGCCGCTCGCATACGTCGTCGTCATGACGGTCACGACCGGGTGGGACACGGCGGTCGCACTGATCTTCCGGAGCAAGGTCGCCGAACTGCTCGTCAACACGGTGCTGCTCATGGTCGTGTCGGTGCCGCTCTGCGTGGTGCTCGGGGTGGGCGGCGCGTGGCTCGTCGAGCGGACCCGGCTGCGCGGGCGCCGTTGGTGGGCACTGGCGCTCGCGGCGCCGCTCGCGATCCCGGCCTTCGTCAACAGCTACGGCTGGGTGTCCGCGGTCCCGTCGCTCGCCGGACTCTGGTCGGGCGTGCTCATCGCCGTGCTGTCCTACTTCCCGCTCGTCTACATCCCCGTGGCCGCGACGCTGAGCCGCCTCGACCCCGCGCTCGAGGAGTCCGCGGCCTCGCTCGGCCTCGGTCCGTGGGCGGTCTTCCGCCGCACCGTCCTGCCCCAGCTGCGCCTGGCGATGACGGGCGGCGCGCTGCTCGTCGGCCTGCACCTGCTCTCCGAGTACGGCGCCTTCGCGATGATCCGCTTCGACACCTTCACGACGGCGATCATGGTGCAGTTCCAGTCGACCTTCAGCGGTCCGGCGGGCAACATGCTCGCCAGCGTGCTCGTCGTGCTCTGCCTGTTGCTGCTGCTCGCGGAGGTCCGCAGCCGGGGGAGCGCCCGCTACGCCCGCGTCGGGTCCGGTGGACAGGCCGCCCCGAGTCGTATGCCGCTGGGCCGCCTCCAGGTCCCCGCGCAGCTCGCGCTCCTGCTCCTCGTCGTGCTCGCCGTCGGGGTGCCGATGTGGTTCGTGCTGCGGTGGATCGTCCTCGGCGGGTCTCAGATCTGGGTGCCGGACGAGCTCGGTCCGGCCCTGGCCCAGACGCTGCTCTACGGCATCGGGGGAGCGGTGGTGACGACCGTCGTGGCCTTCCCGATGGCCTTCCTCGCCGTGCGCCGGCCGAGCTGGTTCAGCCGGTCCCTCGAGCTGTCCAACTACGTCACGAGCTCGATGCCCGGCATCGTCGTCGGACTCGCCTTCGTCACCGTGAGCATCCGGCTCTTCCCCGGGATCTACCAGACCGCGGTCGTGCTCGTCGCCGCCTATGTGCTCCTCTACCTGCCGCGAGCCCTGGTCAGCCTCCGAGCGGGGCTGTCGCAGGCACCTCGGGAGCTCGAGGAGGCCGCGCAGGCGCTCGGGGCCTCCCCGCTGCGCGCCTTCGTGCGGGTCACCGTGCGCCTCACCGCCCCGGCGGCGGCGGCCGGGGGCGCCCTCGTCTTCCTCGCCATCGTCAACGAGCTCACGGCGACCCTGCTGCTCTCGCCCAACGGCACCCGGACGCTCGCCACGCAGTTCTGGGCCAAGAGCAGTGAGATCGACTATGCCGGGGCCGCGCCCTACGCTCTGCTCATGGTCCTGCTGTCCGCCCCGATGACCTACCTGCTCTTCCAGCAGTCGAAGAAGGTGGCGGGCCAGTGACGGACGAGTTCGCCGACGAGACCGGTCGGCTCGACTACCGGGCCGACGACGCACCGGGTCGGCTCGTCGTGGACGGGCTGGCCAAGGCCTTCGGCCCCCACTGCGTGCTCCGCGGCGTGACCCTGTCGGTCGACCCGGGGAGCACCACCGCGATCGTCGGGCCGTCCGGCTCTGGCAAGACGACGCTGCTGCGGCTCATCGCCGGCTTCGAGCGGCCCGACTCCGGCAGCGTCACCCTCGGGGGTCGGGTGCTCGCCGGTGCCGGCGAGTGGGTCCCGGCGCACCACCGCGCCGTCGGCTACGTCGCGCAGGACGGCGCACTCTTCCCCCACCTCTCGGTCGGGCAGAACGTCGCCTTCGGGATCGACCGGGGCTCCCTGCCCGGCGGCCGCCGTGCCCTCGAGGGACGGGTGGCCGAGCTGCTCGACATGGTCTCGCTCGACCGGTCGCTCGCTACCCGCCGCCCCCACGAGATCTCCGGTGGCCAGCAGCAGCGGGTCGCCCTGGCGAGAGCGCTCGCCCGCGAGCCGCAGCTGATGCTCCTCGACGAGTCCTTCTCCGCCCTCGACGCGGGGCTGCGCGCCGCGACCCGTCACACCGTCTCGGCGGTGCTGCGCGACGCCGGCATCACCACGGTGCTCGTCACCCACGACCAGGCCGAGGCGCTCTCCTTCGCCGACCAGGTCGCCGTGCTCCGTGACGGGACGCTCGCCCAGGTCGACACGCCGCTCGCCGTCTACTCCCGCCCCGTCGACCGCGCGACCGCGGAGTTCCTCG
The DNA here is from genome assembly GCA_039928615.1 of Terracoccus sp. GTDB lineage: Bacteria > Actinomycetota > Actinomycetes > Actinomycetales > Dermatophilaceae > JBDSSS01. Next base: position 14,684 of record JBDSSS010000107.1, read on the forward strand.
GTGACGCCGTGCTGCTCGAGGCCTGGGTCGAGGGGTCGACGGCAACCTGCTCGCTGGGCGCCGTGCCGCTCGCCCCGACCCCGCACCGTGGCCGGGTCCAGCTGATGCTGCGTCCGGAGCAGATCCGGGTCGACGAGGACGGCCCGATCATCGGCGTCGTCGTCGACACCGACTACTTCGGGCCCGAGAGCACGGTGCGACTCGTGCTCACCTCCGACCGCGAGCCCGGTTGCGAGACCTCGGCGCTCGCCCGCGACGGCGGCCAGATCATCAGCATCCGCCACTCCAACGCGGTGATCGCCGCCCCCGGCACGGAGATGCGGCTGCGCATCGAGGGTCAGGCCATCGCCTTCCCCTACGACACCGTCGACTGAGCGGCCGTCAGCGCGTCCTCAGCGCACGAGCAGGGCGACGGCGGAGACCGCCGTCGCTGCGAGCACCGCGTCGTCGAAGCGGCGCTGGCTGAGCCGGCGGGCCACGTGGATACCGAGCCAGGCCCCGAGCAGGACGAGGGGCACGAGGGCCAGGGCGGCGAGCACGGTCGGCGCGGTGAAGAGCCCGAGCGCTGCGCTGAAAGGGAGCTTGCAGAGGTTGACGCCGAGGAAGAAGATCGCCGACGTGCCGAGGAAGCGCGCCTTCTCCACCCCCTGCGCGACGAGGTAGAGGGTCATGACGGGCCCAGCGGCATTCGCCGTCATCGTCGTGAAACCGGCCGCGAGACCGGTGCCCACCGCGGCGCCCCGGGAGGACCCGACCGACTCGAGGCTCGGTCCGCGCCATCGCAACCCGAGCTGGACCACCGCGAGCACGAGGAGCAGCGCGCCTATCGACCGGCGGAGCACGTCGTCGTCGACGACCCGGAGGAAGAGCGCACCGAGCGCCAGCCCCGGCAGGACGGCCGGGATGAGCCGCCGCAGCAGCGCCCAGTCGGCGCCGGTGTGGTAGCGCCAGACGGCGACGACGTCACCGGTGATGAGCAGCAGCAGGATCGCCGCCGTCGACTCCCGCGTCGGCATGACGCTGGCGAAGATCGCGACGGCGATCGAGCCGAGCCCGCCGATCGCCGTCTTGGCGACCCCGACGAGCAGGGCCGCCACCCCCAGCAGGAGGACGACGCCGACCGTCAGGGTCACGCGTCGACGATGACCGGGATGATGAGCGGGCTGCGCTTGCGCTGGCGACCGGCCCAGGTGTTCATGGCGCGGCGCACGAGCTCCTCGAGCTGCTCGATGTCCTCGATGTTCTCGTTGGACGCCGTGGTCAGCGCCTTCTGGATGACCGGGGTCGCGGACTCGAAGTGCTTCGGGTCGTGCTCGAAGCCGTGCGCGAGGTAGTCGGGCGGCTCGATGAGCTTGCCGGTGTCGGGGTCGACGATGCAGACGATCGTCACGACACCCTCCTCGGCGAGCGTGCGGCGCACGTGCAGCGACTCCTCGGTCGCGCCGCCGACGGTCATGCCGTCGACGTAGACGAGACCGGCGGGGACGCTGCCGGTGATCCGGGCGTTCCCGTCGACGAGGTCGATGACCGACCCGTCCTCGGCGATGATCGCGCGCTTGGGGTCGACCCCCGTGCGGATCGCGATGTCGGCGTTGGCCCGCAGGTGACGCCACTCGCCGTGGACCGGCAGGACGCTGGAGGGGGCGACGATGTTGTAGCAGTAGGCGAGCTCGCCGGCGCTGGCGTGACCGGACACGTGCACCTTGGCGTTGCCCTTGTGCACGACGTTGGCGCCCCAGCGAGTCAGCTCGTTGATGACGCGATAGATCGCGTTCTCGTTGCCCGGGATGAGCGAGCTGGCGAGCAGCACGGTGTCACCCTCGGTGATCCGGATCGGGTGGTCGCGGTTGGCCATCCGGGACAGGGCGGCCATCGGCTCACCCTGCGAGCCGGTGCAGACGAGCGTGATCTTGTCGGGGGCCATCCGCTCGAGCTGCTTGAGGTCGACGACGAGGCCCTTGGGGATGTCGAGGTAGCCGAGGTCGGAGGCGATGCCCATGTTGCGCACCATCGAGCGTCCGACGAAGGCGACCTTGCGGCCGTGCGCGTGGGCCTCGTTGAGCACCTGCTGGATCCGGTGCACGTGGCTGGCGAAGCTCGACACGATGACGCGTCCGGTGCTCTTGCGGAAGACGGCCTCGATGGCCGGGGCGAGCTCGCCCTCGGACATGGTGAAGCCGGGGACCTCGGCGTTGGTGGAGTCGACGAGGAAGAGGTCGACGCCCTCCTCGCCGAGCCGGGCGAACGAGCGCAGGTCGGTGATCCGGTCGTCGAGCGGGAACTGGTCCATCTTGAAGTCGCCCGTGTGGAGCACGAGACCGGCGGCCGTGCGGATCGCGACGGCCAGGCCGTCGGGGATGGAGTGGTTGACGGCCACGAACTCGCAGTCGAAGGGGCCGAGCTTCTCCCGGTCGCCCTCGCGCACCTGGACGGTGACGGGGGTGATCCGGTGCTCCTTGAGCTTGGCCTCGATGAAGGCGAGCGTCAGCTTGGACCCGATCAGGGGGATGTCGGGCCGCTCCTTGAGCAGGTAGGGGACACCGCCGATGTGGTCCTCGTGGCCGTGGGTCAGGACGATGCCCTCGATCTTGTCGAGGCGGTCCCGGATCCAGGTGAAGTCGGGGAGGATGACGTCGACGCCGGGCTGGTGCTCCTCGGGGAAGAGCACGCCGCAGTCGACGATGAGCAGCCGGCCCTTGTGCTCGAAGACCGTCATGTTGCGGCCGATCTCACCGAGCCCGCCGAGCGGGACGATCCGCAGACCGTCGGGGGGCAGCGCGGGCAGCGCGTCCTTGCTCCGGCGCGGGCTGCGGCCGCGGCGGGCGCTCATCGGCGTCCCCCGGCGGGACGTGCCTTCGGCGCGGTCGGGCGGGACTGGGTCATGACGGTCCTAACGAGATGGGGACGAGCTGAAGGCGGTGAAGGGTCGGTGTCGGGTGAGGATCGTGTCGATCCCGCGGCCCCGTCCAGGGTTCCACTGTCTCACCACCCTCGAGTATGCCGTGTCCGGGCACCCTCCCGGAAAGCGAACGATCCCCGCACGGGAGTCCGTGCGGGGATCGTTCTGTGGGGTGAGTGACGGGACTTGAACCCGCGGCCACCTGGACCACAACCAGGTGCTCTACCAGCTGAGCTACACCCACCATGTGACCGGCGCGGAAACCCGAGGGACGACCGTGCCAAATCTGCGACGCCAAGCCTACCTGCTCCGAGAGGGTGCTCGTGACCACCCCCTCGTCACGCGCTCAGGAGGCGGTCGCGTCGGGGTCGGGGGCGATGACGTGGCGCTCGGCGAGCGCCTTCGCCGTCTTGCTGTCGGGGCCGGGCTGGGCGACGAAGACGGCCTCCCGGTAGTAGCGCAGCTCGGCGATCGACTCGCGGATGTCCGCGAGGGCCCGGTGGCCACCAGCCTTCTTCGGGGAGTTGTAGTAGGCCCGCGGGTACCAGCGGCGCGACAGCTCCTTGATCGAGCTGACGTCGATGATCCGGTAGTGCAGGTGCGACTCGAGCTCGAGCATGTCACGGGCGAGGAAGCCGCGGTCGGTGCCGACGGTGTTGCCGGCGAGCGGTGCCTTGCGCGGCTCGGGAACGTGCTCGCGGACGTAGTCGAGGACGAGCTGCTCGGCCTCGCGCAGGGTCGTTCCCGACTCCAGCTCGGTGAGCAGACCCGAGCTGGTGTGCATGTCGCGGACGAACTCGACCATCTGGTCGAGGGCCTCCTCGGGCGGGCGGATGACGACGTCGACCCCGTCACCGAGCTGGTTGAGCTCGAAGTCCGTCACGAGGGCGGCGACCTCGACGAGGGCGTCGGTCTGGAGCGAGAGACCCGTCATCTCGCAGTCGATCCAGATGATGCGGTCGGCAGTGGCGCGCTGGCTCGTCTCGGTCACCGGTCCACCATAGGGCGCGGCCGCTAGCCTGCTCACCATGACCTCAGGGGACCTCGCCGCGCGACCGGGGAGCGGGCCTGACTGGGACCCCGCACCGAACCCGACCCGGCGGCCGATGCTCCGCGGGGTGCTGACCTTCGGCGTCGCCGCGTGCGGCTTCCTGCTCTGCCTCGTCATCCTGCTCGGCATCCTCGGCGAGCGGCTCACGGCGCAGGCGATCGTCGTGTCGGCGCTGATGGCGCTCGTCCCGCTGCTCGTCGTCGTGCCCGTCTACCTGTGGCTCGACCGCTACGAGGCCGAGCCGGTGCGCTACCAGCTGTTCGCCTTCCTCTGGGGCGCCCTCGTCGCCGTCGTCGGGGCCTTCTTCCTCAACACCTACGGGCTGGGCCTGCTCCTCGACGCCACGTGGAACGACCCGATGGAGACGGGCGCGGTCTACCTCGCCCCGGTCGTCGAGGAGACCCTCAAGGGCCTCGGCGTCCTGCTCATCTTCCTGTTCCGACGCCGCGAGTTCGACGGTGTCGTCGACGGGATCGTCTACGGCGGGATCGTCGGCGCCGGGTTCGCCTTCAGCGAGAACGTCCTCTACCTCGGCCAGGCCGCGACCGACTCCGGTGCGGAGGGGCTCACCGGCACGTTCATCGTGCGCTGCCTGATGGGCCCCTTCGCCCACCCGCTCTTCACGTCGCTGACCGGCATCGGGATCGGGATCGCGGTCTCGGTCCGCCGCCCGGCGCTGCGGCTCGCCGCGATCGTCGTCGGGTGGCTGTGCGCGATGCTGCTCCACGGCCTGTGGAACCTCGCCGCCGTCGCCGGCACGGACGGCTTCCTCGCCGCCTACGTCACCGTGCAGGTGCCGCTCTTCCTCGGCTTCATCGCCTTCCTCGTCTGGGTCCGGCACCGGGAGGGGCGGCTCATCGGCGCCCACCTGTCCCCGTATGCCGATGCCGGCTGGCTCACCCACCACGAGGTCGCGATGCTCGCCAGCCTGCGCCGGCGACGGGCCGCGCGGGCGTGGGCCCGCTCGGCCGGCGGCCGGCCGGCCCTGCGCTCGATGAGCGCCTTCCAGGACAGCGCCTCCGACCTCGCCCTGCTCCGCTCCCGGATCGTCCACGGCACCGCCGAGGACGAAGCAGCCGAGCGCGAGCGGGTGCTCCTGGCGGCGATCACGACCCACCGGCGCGACTTCGTCGGCTCCCCGGTCACCTGACCCGCCCCCTGACGAGCGGGGACGGCATACGGTCGACGGCGTGCGGGCGCTGTCTATCATGGGGCCGTCGCCCCCGGGGCGAACGGCCCCCGTAGCTCAGCGGATAGAGCAAGAGCCTTCTAATCTCTCGGTCGCAGGTTCGATTCCTGCCGGGGGCGCCGACCGTTCTCGACGCCCGACAGGGTTCCGTCCCGTGCTCAGCGGGTACGTATGCGGGGTGCCTCACACCCGTCCGGGCTCGGTGATCCCGACCCTCTCGACCGCATCGCGTCCGACCCCCACCCGGGTCCTCGCCGTTCCCTCGGCCCACCCCTACCCCGAACGCCTGCGTGCCGTCGGTCCCGACGCGGAGCACTCGTCGGTCGTGCACCTCACCGACCCTCCCGTCGCCGGGGCTCCGAACGGTCAGTGGTGGCCGCCGCCCGCGCTCGACGCCGACTGGGTGCGTGCCCACGCCGACGAGGTCGACGTCATCCACCTCCACTTCGGCTTCGACGCCTCCTCTCCTGACGACCTCCAAGGGTGGGTCGACGCGCTCGACGAGACCGGCATACCGCTCGTGCTCACGGTGCACGACCTCGCCAACCCGCACTTCACCGACCAGACCGCGCATCTGGCGAGGCTCGACGTGCTCGTGCTCGCCGCCGCCGCCGTGATCACGCTCACCGAGGGCGCGGCGGCCGAGATCCGCGAGCGCTGGGGCCGCGACGTCGAGGTCGTCGCCCACCCGCACGTCGCCCCGATCGAGCTCGTGGGCGCTCCGCGTCCTGGCCGCGACGGTGTCTTCCGCATCGGTCTGCGCCTCGCCGGCCTGCGGGCCAACGTCGTCGGTGAGCCCGTCGTGCGGGCCCTGGCCGACGCCGTCGCCGGGCTCCCGGGGGCCGAGCTCGTCGTCAGCATCCAGCGCGAGGTGCTCTCGCCTTTGCATCCGCGCCACGACCGCCTTCTCATCGAGACCCTGGCCGAGCTGGTGCGTCGCGGCAGGATCGTGCTCGACGTGCACGAGCGCCTCACCGACGAGCAGCTGTGGGAGCACGTGCGCGGGCTCGACCTGTCGGTCCTCGCCTACGCCCACGGGACGCACTCGGGCTGGGTCGAGCTGTGCCACGACCTCGGCACGACCGTCCTCGCACCGCGCACCGGCCACTGGGTGGAGCAGCAGCCGATGCTCACCTTCGGCTGGGGTCGCGATGGTCACCCTGACGCCGGGCAGATCTTCTCGGCCCTCCAGCTCGCGGTCCTCGACCGCCCCCGGTGGGAGGCCGACCCCGCGCAGCGCGTGGCCCAGCAGCGCTCGGTGAGCCGACGCCACGAGCAGCTGTATGCCGCGGTGCTCGGGGACGTCCGGACCGCGGGGGTCGCATGAGGGTCGTCACCGGCAGCCGACCGGTCATCGGGTGGTACGCGCACCACCACGGTGCCGGTCACGTCGCCCGGGCCCGCACCGTCGCCGCCCGGATGGACGCGCGGGTCGTCGTGCTCAGCTCGGCGCGGCGACCCTTCGACTGGCCCTCCGACGACTGGGTCCAGCTCCCCTCCGACGCCGACCCGGTCGGTCAGGACGCCACGGCGGGTGGCTCGCTGCACTGGGCCCCGCTCCACCACCCGGGCTACGAGGACCGGATGACGGCGATCGCCACCTGGGTCGCTGCCACGGGCCCGGCCGCGGTCGTCGTCGACGTGTCGGTCGAGGTGACGATGCTCGTGCGCCTGCTCGGTGTGCCGGTCGTCACCTTCCTCAAGCCGGGGGACCGCTCCGACGCCCCGCACCAGCTGGCCTACGACGCCTCCACCGAGCTCTTCGCGACGTGGCCGCGCCGGGCGCAGGTCATCGGCGGCTGGCAGCAGCGGTGGGACGCCAAGACGACGTGGCTCGGCGCCTTCTCCCGCTTCGACGGTCGGCCGGTGAGCGCGACCCCCGGGGGTCGGTCGGTCACGCTCGTCTGGGGACGTGGCGGAACCGACGTCTCCGAGGCCCAGATCGACGCGGCGCGTCGGGCCACCCCCGACTGGGACTGGACCGTGTGCACCGACCTCGCCGGTGACGAGCTGTGGGGGCGGCTCCAGTCGGCGCGGGTCGTCGTCGGGCACGCCGGCCAGAACGTCCTGTCGGAGATCGCGGCCGCCCGGCGTCCGGCGGTCATCATCGCCCAGGAGCGACCCCACGACGAGCAGCGTCACACCGTCCGGGCCCTGACAGCCACCGGCCTCGGCCATGGTCTCGAGCATTGGCCGGAGGCCGACGCCTGGCCCGAGCTGCTGGCCGGGGCGGCCCCGGCCACGGGTGCGGACTGGGCACGGTGGTCCGACCGGACGGGGGCGGACCGGTGCGCCGCGCGCCTCGACGAGATCGCCGGCCTCTTCCCCGGACGACCGGCCTTCCCGGGCTGGTCGGCGAAGGACGGGGAGAGCGCGTGAGCGCACCGCCGGTCGTCGCCCTCGTCACGTTGGCCCACGGGCGTCACGACCACCTCCTCGGCCTGCTCGACGCGGTGGGGCACGGGACGGTCGTCCCCGACCATGTCGTCGTCGCGGCGATGGACGACCCCGAGATCGCGCCGCTCGTGGAGCATGCGGCTCCCGCCGGCACGGGCACCCACGTCATCGAGGTGGGCCCGGGACGGTGGGGTCTGCCGCTGGCGGCTGCCCGCAACCGGGCGGCCCGGCGTGCCCTGGAGCTGGGCGCGGACGTGCTCGTCTTCCTCGACGTCGACTGCCTCGCCGGGCCGACCCTCGTCGAGCGCTATGCCGCCACCGTCTCGAGCGGGGGACCGGCGCGTGTGCTCTCGGGCGCGGTCCACTACCTCGGACCTCGTCCGAGCGGATCCGCCTACACCGCAGCCGATCTCGAGGCGTCGCGTCCCCACCCCGCACGACCTGTGGCGCCGGCAGGCAGCGAGCTCCGGGCCGAGGACGTCCGGCTCTTCTGGTCGCTGTCGTTCGCCCTGTCGGCGCGCACCTGGCTGGACGTCGGCGGCTTCGACGAGACCTACGAGGGCTATGGCGGGGAGGATACCGACTTCGCGATGCGCCTCGATGGCGCAGGCGTGCAGCTGTGGTGGCTGGGCGGGGCCGCGGCCCACCACCAGCACCACGCCGTCGAGAGCCCACCGCGCGGCCACCTCGCCGACATCGTCCGCAACGCGAACCTCTTCCGCCAGCGCTGGGGCTGGTTCCCGATGGAAGGCTGGCTCGCCCGCTTCGAGGACGAGGGCCTCGTCACCGACGTCGGCTCACCGCCCGCCTGGCACCTCACCACCGCCGGCCACCACCTGGTCAAGGAGACCTCCCGTGCCTGACTTCCCTTCCCCGCAGGAGCCGCTCGTCGAGGGCCGCGACCTGCCGGACGGCGCCGCCGTGGTCGGTTCGGCCGTCTGCGACCCGGCCCGCGCATGGCACTACGGAGAGTTCTACGGTCTCAAGCCGGTGCCCGACGAGGCGCCGCTGCTCGTCGTCCACGGCAACTGCCAGGCCGAGTCGCTGCGCATCCTGCTCCAGCAGGCGCCCGACTCCCCGTGTGCCAGCGTGCGCATCCCGCCCGTCCACGAGCTCCACGCCGACGAGGTGCCCCTGCTCCAGCGGCTGCTGCGGCGCGCTGCTGCCGTGGTCGTCCAACCGATCGCGGGCGGCTACCACGACCTCCCGCTCGGCACCGAGGACGTGCGGCGGGCCTCGCCGGTGGCCGAGGTGGTCGTCTTCCCCGTCTTCCGCTACGCCGGGCTGCTCCCGTGCCAGGTCGTCCACACCGACGCGACCCACGGTGACCCGCCGGTCGTGCCCTACCACGACGTGTGCACACTGCTCCGGGCCGCGGGGCGCGACGAGGACGCCGCACGGGTGTCCGCGGGTCTGGGCGACCACGCCCGAGCGGTCTCGCAGTGGTCCCTCGACGAGCTGGCCCGTCGCGAGTCCGCCTCCGGCTCAGTGGTGGTCAGCGACCTCGTCACCGGGGCCGGGGCCCGGTCAACCAACACCATCAACCATCCCGGCAACCCCATCCTCGTCGGGCTCGCGCAGCGAGTGGAGGAGGCCCTCGGCTGGCCGACCACGGCGCAGGACCCCGGCCGCGAGCTGCTCGACAGCATCCACGCACCGCTCGACGCGCGCGTCCTCGCGGCGCTCGGCCTGGACCCGGTCGCGGCCACGGACCACTGGCGCGTCGGCGACCGGGAGCTGCACCCCGAGGACGTCGCACGAGACCAGATCGACTGGTATCGCGAGCGGCCCGCTGTCCTCGAGGACCTGCTCGGGCGCTCGGCGACCCAGCTGCGCCTGCTCGGGGTCGAGACCGGGGTGGGCCGGTGAGCCGCGCCTTCGCCGTCGTCGGGCCCGACCGGCACGGCGTCGTCACCCACGCCCTCGCCCTGGCCGACGCGTCGCCCGACCTGCGCGCGCACCTCGTGCGCGTCCCGGCCAGCCCCCTCGGCGCCGCCCCGACCGGCCTCGTCGACGACCTCGCCGCGCACGATGCGGTGATGCTCAACGTCACCGATCGCATCTTCGGGTCTTCCCCTGCCGAGGCAGCCGACATCCTCAGCGAGCTGGCGGCCCGCACCCGGCTCGCTGTGAGCCTGCACGACCTGCCGCAACCGGGGGAGGGCCACGACCGACACGAACGGCGACGAGCGGCATACGGCCGGATCGCTTGCAGCGCAGACCTGCTCATCGTCGCGAGCGGCTACGAGCGGGAGCTGCTCCTGCGCTGCGTCAGCGACGTCGACCGTCCGTCGGTGGCCCCTCGGGTCCATGTCCTGCCCCTCCCGGTCGGGCCACGCCACGACGACGCGCCCCCCGCCCCGGCTTCGAACCCTGGCCGGGTCACCGACCTCGCTGTGCTCGGGTTCCTCTACCCGGGCAAGGGAGTGGAGGAGGTCGTCGACGCGGCTGCGATCCTGCGGGCCCACGGGCACGAGGTCGGGGTGACGAACTACGGCGGGGTCGCCGACGGCCACGACGACGTCGTCGCGCGACTCGAGGAGCGCGCCGCCCGGGTCGGGGTGCCCTTCCGCGTGACTGGCTACCTCGGTGATGCCGAGCTCGCGGTAGCGCTGCACGCCACGGGTGTCCCCGTCGCAGCGCACCGGCACGTGTCGGCCTCCGGGTCGATCAACTCGTGGCTGACGGCGGGGCGGCGACCCGTCGCGGTGCGCGGTCCCTACGTCACCGAGCTGAGCCGGCGACTTCCGGGCTCGGTCGTCGTGGCCGACGACCTCGTCGAGAGCCTCTCCGTCGCGCTCCAGACCCCCGCCAGCACCTGGCTCGACCCGTCGGTCGTCCTCGGCCCGACGGCGCCCGACAGTGCAGCCGAGCACCTGCGCCTCCTCGAGAGCCTCGAGAGCCTCGATGTTCGCGAGGCGACAGCATGAGCCACGACGACGGCGCCCCGGTGGTGTCGGTGGTCGTCCCCTACTACGAACGCCCCGACCAGCTCGCCCGGCTCCTCGCCGGCCTCGACGTGCAGACGCTCCCGGCGACGGACTTCGAGGTGGTCGTCGCCGACGACGGCTCGACGCGCCCGCCGACGGTGGACGACCCGGCGTATGACGTCACCGTCGTCACGCAGACGGACGCGGGCTTCCGGGCCGCGGCTGCTCGCAACCTCGGGGCGCGCACCGCTCGGGGGTCGGTGCTCGTCTTCCTCGACCAGGACTGCGTCCCCGAGCCGGACTACCTCGAGAAGGTGGCGTCGCTGACGGACGGGGACTGGGACCTCACGCTCGGGCGCCGTCGGCACGCCGAGCTGGACGGCTGGGGGCCCGCGGCCGTCCGGACCTGGCTGAGGGGCGACGGGCCGGCGCCGGTGGAGCTGGAGGAGCCCCAGTGGCTGCTCGACGGGTACGCCCGCACCCTCGACCTGACTCGCCCCGATCCCCGCAGCTACCAGCTCGTCATCAGCGCGGTGCTGTCGGTGAGCCGCGCTCTCCACGAGCGGCTCGGTGGCTTCGACGAGTCCTTCTCCTCCTACGGGGGAGAGGACTGGGACTACGGGCACCGGGCCCTCGTTGCCGGGGCCGAGCTGCGTCACCTCGTCGACGCCGTCGTCTGGCACGACGGACCGGACCTGCCCGGGCGCGGCGACTGGATCGGGGCCAAGAACGCCGAGACCCTCACGCTCGCAGCGCTCGTCCCCGACCGGGACGTCCGCGGGGACCACCTCGTCTGGGCGGTGCCCGACGTCGTCATCCACCTCGACGCAGCCGGGGCCGACCCGGCGTCCGTCGTCGCCAGCGTCGAGTCCATGCTCGCCGGGAGCGACGCGCACGTCTGGCTCGAGGGCGCCCCGATGCTGCCGCTCGAGGACCCGCGGGTGCACCACGGCGCGCCGCCGCAGCGAGTCCTCGACCGGGCGCGCTGGAGCGTCCACTGCGTCCCGGTGCTGCTCCACGGGACCACCACCCGAGCGCTGACCGAGCTCGCGCCGGTGAAGGGCGACGGGATCACCGTCGTGTCCCGTCGCGACGAGAACCTCGCGTCGCGAGGGCGAGCGGTGCCGCGCCCGCAGCCGCTCGCGGAGCGCATCGGGGAGGGAGTGAGGGTCGAGCGCATCGTGTCGCCGCCCGTGCTCGAGCGGCTGTGGCAGGGCCGTCCCCGCCGCTGACCCCGAGCGCGTCCGCGCCCGACACGGGAGGGTTTGGGTTTGGTGAAGGCACGACGACACGAAAGGATCGGCGGGTGGCAGCTGAAGCAGCGGACCGGAACGCCGCGCTCCTCGGGAGCGTCTCGGGGCTGAGGTCTGCCGTCGCGGACGCACGCCTGCCCCTCGACCTGGCGGGCTCGGAGCAGTCTCGGCTGACCCGCACCCGGCTGCTGGCCCAGCTCGACGACTACGTCATCCCCCGGCTCACCTCGCTCGACGCCCCCCTCCTCGCCGTCGTCGGCGGCTCGACGGGCGCGGGCAAGTCGACCCTCGTCAACTCCGTCGTCGGTGCCGAGGTCTCCCTGCCCGGCATCCTGCGCCCGACGACGCGCTCACCCGTGCTCGTCCACCACCCCGACGACGTCGCCTGGTTCGCCGGCCAGCGCGTCCTGCCGGGACTGGCCCGGATCACCGGTCGGCACTCCGACGGTGACGGCCACGGCGCGGTGCGGCTCGTGTCGACGGATGCGATCTCGCCCGGGCTCGCCCTCATCGACGCGCCCGACATCGACAGCGTCGTCTCCGCCAACCGTGACCTCGCGGCCCAGCTGCTCGCCGCGGCCGACCTCTGGATCTTCGTGACGACGGCCGCCCGCTACGCCGACGCCGTCCCGTGGGAGCTGCTGCGCGGCGCCGCGGAGCGGGGCACCGCCGTCGCGGTGGTGCTCGACCGCGTGCCCCCCGACGCGGTCGACGACATCCGCACGCACCTCGCCGGGATGCTCCGGGAGCAGGGGCTCGGGCAGGCCCCGATCTTCGCCGTGCCCGAGTCTCCCCTCGAGGACGGACTGCTCCCGGCCGACCGCACCGAGCGGTTGCGCGCCTGGCTCGGGGCGCTCGCGGGCGACGCCCAGGCCCGGGCCGACGTCGTGCGCCAGACCCTCGACGGGGCCCTCGCCTCGCTCGGAGGTCGCGCCACGTCGCTCGCCGACCACTCCGAGGAGCAGTCCGACGCGGCCGAGATCCTCGTCGAGGCGGCGCGCACGACCTATGTCGAGGCCCTCGACCGCGTCGAGGAGGGCATGCGCGACGGCACCCTGCTGCGCGGTGAGGTCCTGGCCCGGTGGCAGGAGTTCGTCGGCACGGGGGAGTTCTTCCGGCAGGTGGAGTCGACCGTCTCCCGGGTCCGCGACCGCTTCACGGCGTTCCTCCGGGGCGAGCCGGCCAAGGCCGACGACCTCGGGGAGGCCCTGCAGACGGGGGTCGAGTCGCTCATCGCCAACCACGCCGAGCTCGCCGCCGGCACGACGAGCCGGGAGTGGCGCCGCCTCCCCGGTGGTGACCAGCTCCTCGTCGCCGACCCCGCGCTGACTCGTTCGTCGGCCGGCGCCGACGAGCGCATCCAGCGGCTCGTGCGCGACTGGCAGGGCGACATCCTCGAGATGGTCCGTGAGGAGGGGCGTGACCGCCGCACGACGGCGCGCGTCATGGCCTACGGCGTCAACGGGCTCGGGGTCGTGCTCATGCTCGTCACCTTCGCGAGCACCGCCGGTGTCACCGGCGCCGAGGTCGGCATCGCCGGGGGGACGGCCGTCGTCGGTCAGAAGCTGCTCGAGGCCGTCTTCGGTGACCAGGCGGTCCGTGCTCTCGCGACGAAGGCGCGCCAGCGCCTCGTCGACCGCGTCACCGAGCTGTATGCCGCAGAGCAGTCCCGCTTCGAAGGAGCCGTCGAGTCCGTGCAGGTCCCTCCCACCCAGGCCGACTCCCTGAGAGCGGCCGCGGCCGCGGTGGGGCGGGCCCGATGAGCCCGATCCGCCCGGGGAGCAGGAGGATCCACCGCGTCAGCGCGGCCGACGTGGCGGCACGCACCTCGGCGCTGTCGATGGCCCTCGTCTCCGGCTCCGGCGCCCTCGACCCCACGCAGGTCGACCGGGCCCGCCGGGTCGTCGACAAGACGCACGAGCGCGGCGCGATACCCGGCGACCACACGGTGGTCGCCCTCGCGGGGGCCACGGGCAGCGGCAAGTCCTCGCTCTTCAACGCCTTGGTCGGGGCCGACGTCGCCACGATCGGCGCGCGTCGGCCGACGACCTCGAGGCCCTCGGCCGCGGTGTGGGGCGAGGCCGACGCGTCCGACCTGCTCGACTGGCTCGGGGTGCCGACCCGACACGCCGTCGCTCCGGCGACGGGAGGTCGGGTCGTGGGGACGCTGGACGGGCTCGTGCTGCTCGACCTGCCCGACTTCGACTCCCGCGAGCTGGCTCACCGTCGGGAGGCCGAGCGGGTCCTCGAGCTCGTCGACGTCTTCGTCTGGGTGACCGACCCCCAGAAGTACGCCGACGCGCGGCTGCACGACGAGTTCGTCGCGCTGCTGTCGCGCCACGACGCGGTGACCCTCGCCGTGCTCAACCAGGCCGACCTGCTGACCTCCGACTCGGCTGCCGCCGTCTCGACCGACTTCGCCCGGCTGCTCGCCGCCGACGGCGTCGCCGGGGCCTCGGTCCTGCGCACCTCGACGGTCACCGGTGACGGCATACCCGAGCTCTCGCAGCGGCTGGCCACCATCGTCGCGGGGCAGGCGGCCTCCCGCCAGCGGCTCAACGCCGACGTGGTCGGCGCCGCCAGCGCACTGCGTCGGGGCGTGGGCGACGGTGAGCGCGACGTCGCCGCCCTGCCCCGCGCCGAGCTCGACGGTGCGCTGGCGCGCGCTGCCGGCGTCCCGATCGTCCTCGACGCGGTGGCCCGGGACTACCGGCGCGAGGCCTTCGCCCACACCGGCTGGCTCTTCGCCCGGTGGACCCGCGGCTTCGCCGCCGACCCGCTGCGCCGGCTGCGCCTGGACCGCACCGGCGGTCGGGACGCGATCCAGCTCGACATCGACGGTGCGGACGTGCGGGCCGTGCTCGGCCGCTCGAGCATCCCCGCGGCCTCGGGCGTCGCCGCCTCCGCCGTCGACCGCGCGACGCGCGCCTTCGTCCGTGACGCGTCCGAGGGGCTTCCGTCGCGGTGGGCGCAGGCGGTCGAGGAGGCCGTCGACGCGGGTGACCACGGGTCGCTCGCGGACGCGCTGGACCGCGCCGTCATGAGCACGTCGCTGCGGGCCCGCCGGCCCGCCTGGTGGCTCGTCGTCAACGTCGTCCAGTGGCTGCTCGGGCTCGCCGCCCTCGGCGGGCTGGTCTGGCTTGCGGTGCTCGTCGTCCTCGGCTGGCTCCAGCTGCCCATCCCCGACACCCCCACGCTCGGGATCCTCCCGGTGCCGTCGGTCCTGTTCGTCCTCGGCGTGGTGCTCGGCCTCGGGCTCGGCGCACTGTCGCGCTGGTGGGCCCGCGTCGGCTCCCGGCACCGACGTGCCGTCATCGCGAGACGGCTCACGGCCTCGGTGGCCCTCGTCGGCGACGAACGCGTCGCCGCGCCGATCGCGCAGGTGCTCGGACGCCACCGAGCCACCCGCGAGCACCTCGCCGGGGCCGGGGCCTGAGGGCCGAACGTCCACAACCCTGTGCCCGCTCGCGCGTCGTCCACAGGGTCGGCTGCGACGTCTGGTTGCGCCGTGCCCGGCGTCGCACGCTGGTGGTCCGGAGGTGGCCTCCTGCCGCCCCAGGCCAGCAGCGAAGGAGCAGGGAACATGAACGAGATCCGCATGATCGTGCACGGCAACGTCGTCGGTGAGCCGGTCCAGCGCACCACCCGCACCGGAGGGGTCTTCGTCACCTTCTCGGTGGCATCGACCCCGCGGCGGCGCACGCCCGACGGTAGGTTCGTCGACCGCGAGACGACCTTCGTCGACGTCATCTGCTTCGACGCCCTGGCGGCCAACGTGGTGAGCTCGCTGCACAAGGGCCAGCCCGTGACCGTCGAGGGCGACTTCTCCTCCCGTCGGTGGCTCACGGCCGACGGCCACGAGCGCGAGTCCCCCCAGGTCGAGGCGTCCCACATCGGGCACGACCTGCGGCGGGGTCGGGCCGCCTTCGAGCGGGTGAGCAAGGCCGCCGCCCTCGGTCAGGACCGCAGCGGGGAGCCCGAGGTTCTCGAGGCACTGGCTGCGATGCACGACTCCGAGGACCCGCGGCCGTCCTGGGTCGACGCCAACGGCGAGGTCGTCGGGGACCACCCCGGGGAGGAGCCCACGCGGGAGTCGGGGCCGTCCGGCCCGTCCGGGCCACTCGAGCTCGGCGACCCGGAGACCGACCCCTACCGGGTGGCCGACGAGCCTGCCGCCTGACGCCCGGGCGCGTCCGGTCGGTGGCCGGTCCCGACGCGACTGCGGCCGATTCGGTGCGGTGCGGTCGGCCCGATAGCCTCGGGGCATGGCCGAGTACATCTACACCATGACCCGCGCACGCAAGGCGCACAACGAGAAGGTCATCCTCGATGACGTCTCGATGTCCTTCTACCCGGGCGCGAAGATCGGGATGGTCGGGCCCAACGGCGCCGGCAAGTCCACGATCCTCAAGATCATGGCCGGCCTCGACCAGCCGTCCAACGGCGAGGCCCGCATCGCGCCGGGCGCCAGCGTCGGGATCCTGCTCCAGGAGCCGCCCCTCAACGAGGACAAGACCGTCCTCGGCAACGTCGAGGAGGGCGCCGGCGCGATCAAGGACAAGGTCGACCGCTACAACGCGATCAGCGCCGAGATGGCCGAGCCGGACGCCGACTACGACGCGCTGCTCGCCGAGATGGGCACCCTCCAGGAGGAGATCGACCACGCCGACGCGTGGGATCTCGACAGCCAGCTCGAGCAGGCGATGGACGCGCTGCGCTGCCCGCCGCCGGACTCCCCGGTCACCAACCTCTCCGGTGGTGAGCGCCGCCGCGTCGCCCTGTGCAAGCTGCTCCTGCAGAAGCCCGACCTGCTGCTGCTCGACGAGCCCACCAACCACCTCGACGCCGAGTCGGTGCTCTGGCTCGAGCAGCACCTCGAGTCCTACCCCGGCGCCGTCATCGCCGTCACCCACGACCGCTACTTCCTCGACAACGTCGCGAAGTGGATCGCCGAGGTCGACCGTGGTCGGCTCTACCCCTACGAGGGCAACTACTCGACCTACCTCGAGAAGAAGTCCGAGCGCCTGACGATCGCGGGCAAGAAGGACGCCAAGCTCGCCAAGCGCCTCAAGACCGAGCTCGAGTGGGTGCGCAGCAACGCCAAGGGCCGCCAGGTCAAGAGCAAGGCGCGCCTGGCCCGCTACGAGGAGATGGCGGCCGAGGCCGACCGCACCCGCAAGCTCGACTTCGAGGAGCTGCAGATCCCGCCGGGCCCGCGTCTCGGCTCGACGGTCATCGAGGTCAAGAACCTCAAGAAGGGCTTCGGCGAGCGCGTCCTCATCGACAACCTGTCCTTCTCGCTGCCGCGCAACGGCATCGTCGGGGTCATCGGCCCCAACGGGGTCGGCAAGTCGACCCTCTTCAAGACGATCGTCGGCTTCGAGGAGGCCGACTCCGGCGAGGTCAGGATCGGCGAGACGGTGAAGATCTCCTACGTCGACCAGGGCCGTGAGGGCCTCGACCCGAAGAAGAACCTCTGGGAGATCGTCTCCGACGGCCTCGACCACATGAAGGTCGGCAACGTCGAGATCCCCTCGCGCGCTTACGTCTCGCAGTTCGGCTTCAAGGGGCCCGACCAGCAGAAGATGGCCGGGGTCCTCTCCGGCGGCGAGCGCAACCGGCTCAACCTCGCGCTCACCCTCAAGCAGGGCGGCAACCTGCTCCTGCTCGACGAGCCGACCAACGACCTCGACGTCGAGACCCTCGGCTCCCTCGAGAACGCCCTGCTCGACTTCCCCGGCTGCGCCGTCGTGATCACCCACGACCGGTGGTTCCTCGACCGGGTCGCGACGCACATCCTCGCGTTCGAGGGCACCGAGGACAACCCGTCGACGTGGTACTGGTTCGAGGGCAACTTCGAGTCCTACGAGGCCAACAAGGTCGAGCGCCTCGGCGCCGACGCCGCGCGCCCGCACCGCGTCACCTACCGCAAGCTCACCCGCGACTGACCCCCCGGCCCGGTGCGGCCGGACGACAGTGCCCACTCGACCCTCCGGCCGGGTGGGCGCTGTCGTCCGGGCTCGGCGTCAGGCGATGAGGGGGGTCCGGGCGGGGGCGGCAGCCGGCTGACCCAGGGCCCGCTGCCATGCCACCGCGAGGCGGCGACCGACCTCGTCGGCCTCGTCGGGGGCGACGCAGAACGGGACGCGGACGAAGCGGCCCATCCCGCCGTCGGCGCCGAACTGGCCGCCCCGGGCGAGCCGGACGCCGGCGCTCTCGGCGGCCCGGGCCAGCTCGTCCCCCCGGTCGAGGGGCAGCTCGCACCACAGGTTGAGTCCGCCCGGTGGCACCGTGAAGGTCCAGTCGGGGACGTGTCGGCGCAGCGCCACGACGAGGGCGTCCCGGCGCCGGCGCGCCTCCTCCCGGCGCTCGTCGAGCAGCCCCGCCCCCTGGCCGAGCAGGTCCGCGAGGACGAGCTGCTCGAGCACCGCCGTGCCGAGGTCGAGGCTGTGCCGTGCCTCGACGACGTCGGCCACCCGGGCCAACGGGGCCCGCACCCAGCCGACGCGCAGTCCGCCCCACCACGCCTTGGCTGCGCTGCCGAGGGTCACCGCGTCGGTCGACGACGACGCGAAGGGTGCGGGCGGAGACGCGTCGAGGCCGAGCTCGACGAAGGTCTCGTCGACGACGGCCCGCGTGCCGGTGCGGTGCAGGACGCCTCCCATCTCGGAGCGGACGTCGGAGGGCATGAGCAGGCCGGTCGGGTTCTGGAAGTCGGGGATGAGGTAGGCGAGGCGGGCCCCGCCGCGTCGCAGCGCGACCTCGAAGGACTCGGGGTCCCAGCCGGTGGGGGTGAGCGGCACGGGCACGACGCGGTAGGCCGCTCGGCGGGCTCCCACGAGCGCGTTCGGGTAGGTGGGGGTCTCGACGGCGATGCGGTCGCCCGTCTCGAGCAGGGCCCGCAGCACGCTGGACAGGGCCGCGTGGGCGCCCGACGTGACGACGACCTGGTCCGGGTCGGTGGGCAGGCCGCGCCCGTCGAACCACCGGGCCAGCGCCTCCCGCGCCTCGGGCACGCCGTGCGGGTGGTAGCCGGGCGTCGCCAGGTGCCGGGGCAGTTCGTGCAGCGCGCGCTCGTACGCGGCAGTGATCCCGGCGGCCGCGGGGAGGGCGGCATACGTGAGGTCGATGACGTCCGGGGGCAGGGGACTGGGGATCAGCCCGGCGTTGGAGAGCGTGATCGCGCCCGAGCGGGCCGGGAGCGCCACCACGCTGCCCGACCCGCGTCGGGTCAGGACGTAGCCCTCGTCACGGAGCGCGTCGAGGGCGGCGCCGACGGTCGTGCGGCTCAGCCCGAGCTCGGTCGTCAGGGCGCGCTCGCTCGGCAACCGGGTCCCGACGAGCAGCCGACCGTCGCAGACGAGGCGCCGGACGGCCTCCGCGAGACCGCGGTAGGCAGGGCGGGGCAGCGGCGCCGGGCCGAGGAGGGCGCCGAGCGAGCGGGCGGACACGGTGCGCATGAGTCCACCCTCGCACGACTGGTACTGGAAACAAGGGCCAATCCCACCCACGATGGACCCATGCGCCGACACGTCCCCCTCCTCGCCCTGACCACGCGCGAGCAGCTGCTCGCCGGGCGGATGCCGCTCCGACTGACCCAGCTGCTCGTCGGGCTGCTCCTCTACGGCGGGTCGATGGCGATGATGATCCGCAGCACCCTCGGCCTCGACCCGTGGGACGTCTTCCACGCGGGCATCGCCACGCACGTGCCGCTCACCTTCGGCCAGGTGACGATCGTCGTCGGGGCGCTCGTGCTGCTGCTGTGGTTGCCGCTGCGCCAGTGGCCCGGACTCGGGACGGTGGCCAACGTCGTCGTCATCGGCCTGGCCGCCGACGCGGGCCTCGCCCTCATCCCCGCCCCCGAGGCGCTCGCGGCCCGGATCCCGATGCTCCTGCTCGGCATCGTCCTCAACGGCATCGCGGGCGGCCTCTACATCGGCAGCCAGCTCGGGCCGGGCCCGCGGGACGGGCTGATGACGGGCTTCGCGCGGCGCACCGGCCTCAGCATCCGCCTGGTGCGCACGTCGATCGAGGTGCTCGTCCTCGCGGTCGGCTGGCTGCTCGGTGGGCCCGTCGGCCTCGGGACGGTGCTCTACGCCGTGTCGATCGGGCCGCTCGTCCAGTTCTTCCTGCCCCGCCTCACCGTCGAGCTGACCCCGCCGGTCCGTGACCGTCCGGGGCGGGAGCCCTCGACAATCACCTGACGCGGGCTGATGATCGGGGAATGCGACTCGGACTGCAGGTCTCCAACTTCAGCTGGCCGGGCGCGCCGGCCTCGATCGGCCCCACCTTCGGGCGGATCGCCCGCGACGCCGAGCAGGCGGGGATGGCGAGCCTCTGGGTGATGGATCACTTCTTCCAGATCAGCATGATCGGCCCGCCCGAGCAGGAGATGCTCGAGGGCTACACGGCGCTCGCCTTCGCCGCCGGACAGACCTCGACGATCGAGCTCGGCACCCTGGTGACGGGCGTGACCTATCGCCACCCGGGCATCCTCGCCAAGACGGTGACCACCCTCGACGTGCTCTCCGGCGGCCGCGCCTGGCTCGGCATCGGTGCGGCGTGGAACGAGGAGGAGCACCGCGGCCTCGGTATCCCCTACCCCTCGACGTCCGAGCGCTTCGAGCGCCTCGAGGAGACGCTCCAGATCGTCCACCAGATGTGGGCGGGCGACGAGAGCCCGTATGCCGGCCGGCACTACTCGCTCGAGCGCCCGCTCAACAGCCCTCCCGCGATCCGCCGGCCTCACCCCCCGATCCTCATCGGTGGCATGGGCGAGAAGAAGACGATGCGGCTCATCGCCACCTACGGCGACGCGTGCAACTTCTTCGACGTCGGACCCGACAAGCTGCGCGCGGCCTGCGGCGTGCTGCGCCAGCGCTGCGCCGAGGCCGACCGTGACTACGCCGACATCACCAAGACCGTCCTGACCCGGATGTCCCTGTCGCGGTCGGGCGAGCCTGCGCCCTCGGGTGAGCCGACGGTCTCGGTCGCGGAGGCCGTCGACCGGCTGGGCGTGCTCGCCGGCGCCGGCATCGACGACGTCATGATCGGCATGGCCAACCAGACCGACCCGGCCTCCTACGATCTCGTCGCCGACGTCGTGGGGCAGATCGCCGACCTGCGGTCAGCCGACCGCTGAGACCTCGCCGCCAGGGCGGTCCCCGAGCCGCCATGAGCGGAGTACCCGGAGGGCGCCGGGCGCGTAGTGCACGAGGTCGAGGCGCTCGGCGCGGCACCGGGCGCCCGCGTCGAGGACGAGGTCGGCGAGCAGCCGGGCCGTCGACGCGGCGCTCACCTCGGACGACACGGCGTCGAGCGTGAGGTGAGGCCGGACGTCGGCGAACTGACCGGCATACGGCGGACACTGCGGGAAGGCTGACACGAGGTCGTCGGTCAGCCGCCGGAATGGTCCCTCGGGATCCGGGAGCAGGTGGATGATCCCGTTGGGGAAGGTGTCCATCCGCTCCACGGTGAAGTCGAATGCCGCTGTGCTGGAAACGATCTCGGCCACCTTGTCGAAGGTCGCGTCATCCAGAAGGTCCGGCGCCACGAAGGGACCGAGAGCGGTGACATGGGCGTGGACGTGCGTGGGGTCGGGGGAGAGCCAGTCGGTGTCGTAGTGCAGGGTCCGCGCGCGGACGAAGGGCTCGAGCCGCGGCACGGGGACCTGCAACACGGTGTGGCCCGCTCCGGTCACGTCAGTGTCGCGGAGCCGCGCCGACGAGGCGCAGGGCGAGGGCGGCATTCGTCTCGCCGATCTCGCCGGGGGAGCGGTGGATCGTGGGGGAGTACCACCGGGCCACGTCGACGACGATTGACAGCAGGGCGAGCGCCGTGTCGCCCAGGTCGTCGATGGTGAACTGACCGGTGGCCACGCCCCTTTCGAGGACGTCCCGAACGACGGCGTCGATCTGCTTGCGCAGGGTGAGTACCTCGGTGCGGTGCTCCGCCGTGAGGTGCTGGTGCTCGTACTGGACGACGCGGGCGACCTGGTACTGGTCGACGTGCCACTCGGTGAAGCGGGCCATCACCGCGGCGAGCTGGGAGGCGGGGTGGTCAGCCGAGGCGACCGCCTCCTCGACGAGCCGCACGGCGGACTCGTGCCCGCTGCGGCTCAGCTGGAAGAGCAGCTCCTCCTTGGACCCGAAGTGGACGTAGACGCCGGCGGGGCTGAGGCCGGCGCCGGAGGCGATGTCGCGGGTCGTCGTCGCGTGGAAGCCCTTGTCGGCGAAGGCGTGGGCCGCCGCGCCCATGAGGCGCGAGACCGTCGAGGAGTCGGGCGCGGGGCGCGTGGGGGATGGGTGCGGCACGTTGACAGCATGCCGCAGCGGCGCGACACTAAGCAAGCGCTTAGTTACCCGCGAGTCACCACGGTCGAGTCGCCCGATCCACCCGGAGGAACCATGCCCCGCCACATCTACGACGAGGACCACGAGGCGCTGCGCGCGTCGGCCCGCGAGTTCGTCGAGCGGACCCTCGTGCCCCGCGCCGAGGAGATGATCTCGGCGAAGTCGATCGACCGGAGCATCTGGAAGGAAGCCGGCAAGCAGGGCTTCTTCGGCCTCGACATCCCCGAGGAGTACGGCGGCGCCGGCGTCGACGACTACCGCTTCAACGCGGTCGTCGCCGAGGAGATGTCCCGTTTCAACGCCGCGACGAGCTCGTGCTTCGGGATCCACTCCGACGTCTGCCCGCCCTACCTCGTCGACCTCGGCACCGAGGAGCAGAAGCAGCGCTGGCTGCCCGGCATGGCGAGCGGCGACCTCATCTGCGCCATCGCGATGACCGAGCCCTCCGGCGGCTCCGACCTCGCAGCCCTCAAGACCAACGCTGTCCGCGACGGCGACGGCTGGCTGCTCAACGGCTCGAAGACCTTCATCACCAACGGCTTCCAGGCCGACCTCGTCATCGTCGCCGCTCGCACCGACGCGTCCAAGGGCGCCAAGGGCATCACCCTGTTCATGGTCGAGCGCGGCATGCCCGGCTTCGTCAACGGCCGCAAGCTCGACAAGGTCGGGATGGAGGAGTCCGACACCGCCGAGCTGTTCTTCGAGGACGTCCGGGTGCCGGACGAGAACCGGCTCGGGGAGGAGGGGAAGGGCTTCATCGCGATGATGCAGCGCCTGCCCCAGGAGCGCGTCGGGGCGGCCGTGTCCAACGTCGCCCACGCCAAGGCGATCCTCGAGGAGACGATCCAGTACGCGAAGGACCGCAAGGCCTTCGGCCAGTCGATCGGCAACTTCCAGCACAACAAGTTCCTCCTCGCCGAGCTCGTCACGAAGATCGAGGTCGCCGAGGCCTACGTCGACGACTGCGTCCTGGCCCACTCCGAGGGGAACCTCTCTGCCATCGACGCCGCCAAGGCGAAGTGGTGGAGCTCGCACGTGCAGAACGACGTGCTCGACCACTGCGTCCAGCTGCACGGCGGCTACGGCTTCATGAACGAGTACCGCGTGGCCCGCGCCTGGCGGGACGCCCGCGTCACGAAGATCTGGGCCGGTAGCAACGAGATCATGAAGGAGCTCATCGGCCGGGACCTGGGCCTGTGATGGGTGCCCACGAGGGAGCCGTCGCGATCGTCACCGGCGCGAGCCGCGGCATCGGACTGGGCATAGCGCAGCGGCTCGTCGACGAGGGCGCCAAGGTCGTCATCACCGCGCGCAAGCCCGAGGCGCTCGCCGACGCCGTCGCGCAGCTCGGCGGCCCGGAGTGCGCGCTCGGCATCGCCGGCAACGCCGCCGACGAGGCCCACCAGGACGAGGTCGTCGCTGCGGCCCGTTCGAGGTTCGGCGGCCTGCACCTGCTCGTCAACAACACCGGGATCAACCCCGCCTACGGTCCGATGCTCGACAACGACGTGGACATCGCCCGCAAGGTGCTCGACGTCAACGTCGTCGCGGCCTTCTCGTGGATCAAGAAGTGCGTCGCCGCGGGCCTCGGTGACGCCG
>JBDSSS010000108.1:0-5905 GCA_039928615.1 Terracoccus sp.
GGCCCTTCATGAAGCCGCTCCTCGCCAACGCGGCCCTCAAGCCGTCGGCGGCGAAGGTGGCCGAGGCGAGCGCGATGGCGCAGGACCTGCTCAAGCTCCGGTTCAGCACCCCGCTGTTCCGGCTCGGGACGGCCGATGCCATCAACGCCAAGGTGAGCTTCCCGGTGTCGGGCACGACCGACGCGCACGACGGCGTCATCGTCATGCGGATCGACGACACGCGCGGGGTCGACGCCGACCCCAGGCTCAAGGGCCTCGTCGTCGTCTTCAACGCCTCAGCCTCCGCGGTGGCGCAGAAGGTGCCCGGCCTGTCCGGCCGGGTGACGTTGAGCCCGGTGCAGACCGGTGGCGCCGACGCGGTGGTCAAGGCGTCGACCTGGGACGCTGCGAGCTCCACGCTGTCGGTTCCTGCTCGGACCGTGGCGGTGTTCGTCCAGCCGAGCTGACCATGCTCCTGCGGGGTGGGTCGCTGCGGCGGCCCGCCCCGTGGCATACCATGGGGGGTATGCCGTCCCCGCCCTCCGCCGACGCCCTCGCTCCTCTTGCGGCTGCGGTCCAGCACGAGCGGCCCCGACCTCGACCCGTCGTGCTCGTCAGTGCCGCCGTGCTCACCTTCCTGCTCATCGGGCTCCCGACGGACATCGTGGCCAACCCTGTCTTCGGGCGGGAGGTGCCGGTGCGGCCGTGGGAGCTGCCGGTGCTGCTCGTGACGAGCCTCCTCACCGGACTGTGGTTCGGCTACCAGCGCGCGGCGGCGGACCTCTCGCCGAGGGCGGCCGACTCCAACGCGCCGGCCTTCGGGGCCGCCGGCCTCGCCTACCTCGCGGTGGCCTGCCCGGTGTGCAACAAGCTCGTCCTGCTCGCGCTCGGCACCTCGGGCGCGCTCGGCATCTGGCAGCCCCTGCAGCCCTGGCTCGCGGGGATCTCGCTCGTCTCCCTGCTCGGCGCCGTGCTCTATGCCGCACGCCGCAGGCCGTGCGCCGACGGCCGGTGCGCCGTCGAGCGCACGGAGTCCTCGACGTGAGGTCGGAGGGCCCCCTCGGCCGCACCATCGCCGGGCGCCGGGGACCCGCCGCGGCCGCGCTCGCGCTGCTCGGTCTCGGCGCTGTCGTGGCTGGGCGGGGCTGGCCGCAGGCTGACGTACCGCTCTGGTCGGTGCTCGCCCTCGCCACGGTGCTGCTCTCCGCCACCGCGCTCGCGACCTACGTCCCGGCCGCCGGCGCCGGGTGGCGCCCCGACCTCGGCTGCGGCTCCTGCGCGGCGGTCTCGGGCCTCGCGGCCGCCGGTTCCGTCTGGTACGTCGCGACCTCGCCCGTGGCCCTCGGGGCTGGCCTGCTCGGTCTCGCGGTGTCCGGCTTCGCGCTCGTCAAGCGCCTCACCGACCCCGAGGTCTGCGCCACGTCAGCCCGGCCGGCGATCACGCCCCGGTAGGGTCGCCGCCGCCGACGGGGGAGGGATACGTTGGCGGGGTGAGCATTCCAGAGATGACGTATCGACAGCTCGGTGACAGTGGCCTGACGGTGAGCGCCGTCGGCCTCGGCTGCAACAACTTCGGTCGACGCGTCGACCAGGAGGGCACGACCGCGGTCGTCCGTGCCGCCCTCGACCACGGGATCACCCTCTTCGACACGGCCGACATCTACGGTCAGGGCGAGAGCGAGGAGCTCCTCGGGCGCGCCCTCGGTGCCGAGCGCGAGAACGTCGTCCTCGCAACGAAGTTCGGCATGGACATGCAGGGCGCCAACGGACCCGACTGGGGCGTGCGCGGGTCCCGCCGCTACATCCGCAAGGCGGTCGAGGCGAGCCTGCGCCGGCTCGGCACCGACTGGATCGACCTCTACCAGCTGCACCGTCCCGACCCGCAGACGCCGATCGAGGAGACGCTGGCTGCGCTCGACGAGCTGGTCCGCGACGGGCTCGTCCGCTATCTCGGCAGCAGCAACTTCAGCGGCTGGCAGGTGGTCGACGCCGACTGGACCGCTCGTGCCGCCGGGACGGAGCGCTTCGTCTCGGCACAGAACGAGTACTCCCTGCTCGAGCGCGACGTCGAGGACGAGCTCGTCCCGGCCTGCGAGCACGTCGGCGTCGGCCTGCTGCCGTTCTTCCCG
Source organism: Terracoccus sp. (assembly GCA_039928615.1). GTDB lineage: Bacteria > Actinomycetota > Actinomycetes > Actinomycetales > Dermatophilaceae > JBDSSS01. The sequence goes on from JBDSSS010000108.1 coordinate 2,109, forward strand.
CTGGCCTCCGGCCTGCTCACCGGCAAGTACCGCCGCGACGCCGACGCCCCGGCGGGCACCCGCCTGGCGGGGATGCCCGACCGCCTGGCCGGCGCCGACTGGGACACCCTCGAGCGGCTCGAGGCGTATGCCGCCGAGCGCGACCTGCGGATGGTCGACGTCGCGATCGGCGGGCTCGCGGCCCAGCCGGCGGTCGCCTCCGTCATCGCGGGAGCGACGACGCCCGAGCAGATCGTCGACAACGTCACCGCCGGGTCCTGGGAGCCGAGCGCCGAGGACCTCGTGGTCCTCGACGAGATCACCGCCCCTCCCGCCTGACCCCGTCCCCCCGTCGAGTGCCCACTTCCCCCCGCCGGCCGCGGTCGGGAAATGGGCACTCGACTCACTGCACCGGTCGAGTGCCCACCGTCCCTCGGGAGCCGCTGCGGGACCGCTCGGCCCGCCGGGCCGGGAGGTAGCACAGGGCTCCCAGGATGCTGAACGCCCCGGCCGTGACCATGGCGACATGGGTGCTGGTGTGCTGGGCGAGCACACCGAGCAGCGGCGCCGCCACCCCGAAGGCGATCGAGGCGACCATCGAGTTCATCGACAGCACGGTGGACCGGTTGCGCGCCCGCGCCTCGCGGTGGAGCAGCGCCGAGTGCGGGGGCCCGCCCGACCCGTGCAGCAGGTAGGTCACGCCGTAGGCGGCGATGAGGGCGGCCGGCCCTGCGACGAGGCCCATCACGACGGCGCCGAGCCCGTTGAGCACGCGGGCCACGATCGCGGTCCGGGCCACGCCGATGCGCCGGCTGGCCCAGCCGGACAGCGCCGCACCGACCGCGAAGACCGCCCACCCGGCCGCGGCGACCGGCCCCATGATCGCGCCCGCCCGCTCCTCGCCGCCGACGAGCTCGGCCAGCCGGATCGGCTGGAAGGTCTCGAAGACGATCATCGCGACCGACCAGAAGAGCTCGACGCAGACGATGCCGCGCAGCACGGGGTTGGAGCGGAGCAGGCCAAGGCCGTCGCGCACCACGACCGGCGCAGCCCTGGCCGACACCAGGGCGCGCCGGGCGCCGCTGCCGTCGAGGGGCGGGGCGGGGCGCGGCTCGCGAAGCAGCACGAGGACCGCCACGAGGTGCACGAGGTTGAGTACGACGAACACGGCCACGGGCAGGACGAGGGCCGACGCGTCGCTGAAGGGGTGCCACCAGATGAGCCCGCCCGAGACGAGCGCGCCGGCGGCGATCCCCCCGCCGAGGACGGTGCCCTGCGCCGAGAGCGAGCCGTCGACGTCAGCCCCCGGACGGCTCGCGTGGACCGTGTCGACGAACCACGCCTCCAGCGGCCCGGAGTCGAGGGCGCGGAAGATCCCGGTGAGCACGGCCGCGGTCGCGAAGATCCAGAAGGAGTGCGCCACGAGCAGGACGGCGCTCGCGACGACGTTGACCAGGGCCGAGACGACGAAGACCGGCCGCCGTCCGAAGACGTCGGCGAAGCCACTCGTCGGCAGCTCGAGGAGAAAGACCGTGAGCCCACCGGCCGACGAGATGGTGAGGGCCTGCGCGATCGTCAGCCCGCGCTCGAGCTGCCACAGCGTGAGGATCCCGACGACGAGACCGACGGGGAACCACCGGGTCAGGGTGAGGGTGAGGAAGACCCTCCGGGCGGCGTCGGGCGCCAGCAGCACGGCCGGAGAGCCGGTCACGGCCGGCCGTCTCCGGTCGGCGGCCGGTCGAGGTCGAGCGGGTAGGCGAAGGCGTAGACGGCGATCCGCCGCGCCTGGGGGTTGCCCTGCCCGACGCGGCGATACCGCTCGATGAGGTCCCACATCTCGGCGCGGAGCCCCTCGAGCGACTCGGCGGTGACGAGCACGGACGTGTCGCTCGAGCCGCAGGCGTCCTGCCAGTCGGCCGGCCACGTCGTCGACACGTCGAGCCACCGGTCGTACTGCTCGGCGAAGTGCCGGGCGTAGTCCCGGGTCAGCCAGTTGAGGGCGGTCTCCGCGTCCTCGTCCCCCTCGAAGTCGCTCGGGTTCCACGAGTGCTGCTCGGAGGCGGCCCGCCAGAGCCGCTGCTTGCCCCGGCCGTCGCCGGTGTCGGTGACGAGCCCGACCGCCTCGAGCTTGCGCAGGTGGTAGCTCGTCGCGCCCGAGTTGGTGCCGAGCAATCCGGCCAGGGCGGTCGCCGTCGACGGCCCGCCGCGGCGCAGCGAACTGAGCAGCCGGGACCGCAGCGGGTGGGCGAGCACCCGGAGGCTCTCCGGGGTCAGCCAGAGGTTCTCGGCATCGACGGTGGGGTGCGGACCTGGGGTCTGTGCAGCCATAGTGTGCACAATAGTCATGCACACTACGGCTGCACAAGGCCGAATGCGGGAGCTGCCACGGGGGAGTCCCTGCAGGTCAGAGCCCCTTTCGAGGGACGCTCAACCGGATTTGGGCTGCGCGTCGGCGGTCCGTAGACTAGGTGACTGTTGTGCCAGACAGGCATGAGCGCCCAGCCGCCCCCGACCTCACGCGAGGGGACGATCGGCGCGGGCCCGGCCCAGCGGCATTCCGGCGCAGTGCGTCGGCTCCCAGCACCACCATGAAGCGAAGGCAGACTCCATTGCGCACGTACACCCCCAAGCCCGGCGAGGTCACTCGTCAGTGGCACGTCATCGACGCGACCGACGTCGTGCTCGGCCGTCTGGCCAGCCAGACCGCGATCCTGCTGCGTGGCAAGCACAAGCCGCAGTTCGCGCCGCACGTCGACACCGGTGACTTCGTCATCATCATCAACGCCGAGAAGGTCGCCCTCACCGGCGCGAAGCTCGAGCAGAAGAAGGCCTACAGCCACTCGGGCTTCCCGGGCGGGCTCAAGTCGACCTCCTACACCGAGCTGCTCGCCAAGAGCCCCGAGAAGGCCGTCGAGAAGGCCATCCGCGGGATGCTCCCGAAGAACTCGATCGCGCGCCAGCAGCTGACCAAGCTGAAGGTCTACCGCGGTGCCGAGCACCCGCACGCCGCCCAGCAGCCCGTCCCCTTCACGATCTCCCAGGTCGCGCAGTAAGCCCCCGGGCTGCCCGCTGCTGCGTAGAAAGCGAACATCACTGTGACTGACATTGCCAACGAGGCCGTCCTCGACACCGAGGAGCCCGAGCTCACCGAGTACACCTCGGAGTCCGACTCCTCCGTCGCGGGAGAGGCCAAGCGCTCGCGCCAGGTCTCGACCCCCGGCGCCGCCACCGGCCGCCGCAAGCAGGCCATCGCCCGCGTCCGGATCGTCCCGGGCACCGGTGAGTGGAAGATCAACGGCCGCACCCTCGAGGCCTACTTCCCCAACAAGGTGCACCAGCAGATCGTCCGCGAGCCGCTGACCATCCTCGAGCTCGACGGCTCCTACGACGTGCTCGTCCGCGTGCACGGCGGTGGCCCCTCCGGCCAGGCCGGCGCGGTGCGCCTCGGCGTCGCCCGCTCGCTCAACGGTGTCGACGAGGAGCTGAACCGTCCCGCCCTCAAGGCCGCCGGATTCCTCACCCGTGACGCCCGCGTGCCCGAGCGCAAGAAGGCCGGTCTCAAGAAGGCCCGCAAGGCCCCGCAGTATTCCAAGCGCTGATGCTTCGGCTGGCGCCGAGCATCACCGCTTGGCTCCAGTCGCGCTCCAGCGGGACGACGAAGGCCCCCCAGCTCACGCTCGGGGGCCTTCGTCACCTTCGCGGGTCGTGGGCGGTGCCCGATCGGCCGCGGTCACGCGCCCGGTTTCGAGTGGGGGAGTGTGGCCCCGGTGGCGTAGGGTCGGGCCAGATCACGACGTACGGCCAGGTCAGGTGGCCAC
>JBDSSS010000109.1:0-8995 GCA_039928615.1 Terracoccus sp.
GAGGCGTTGCGAGCAGCTCGATGGTGCAGGTGGGTCCGGCCGCGCGGGCGAGTCGTCGGTCACCGGTCAGGAGCGTCGCCGCCAGCGCCTCTGCCAGTGCGACGTAGGCGGCGTCGTAGATGGTCAGGCTGTCCCGCAGCTCCCAACAGCGAGTCAGCAGGGCCAGGTGTGCGGCGCGGTGCATCGGCAGCGCGGCGAGGTCGGTCATGGCCAGGTCCGCTCGGCGGTTGTCGAGCATCCCCACCCGGTGCTGACGACGCAGGACCGAGACGACCTCGAGATCGACCAGCTCCGGTGCTGCAAGCGTCTCACCACGAAGCCGGGTGCGCGCTGCGTCCCCGTCGGGGCCGTCATCGGCCAGAGCGACCACCAGGACGCTGGCGTCAACGACGAGCACGTTCCCCCTGCACGCTCTGGACTGCGTCCACGAGCGGCACCGACCCGCCGGATCGACCGCCGGCCCGGGCCAGCACCTCGTCCACCGTGGGCTGGCTGGCCTCGGCGATCAGTCGGGAGCGCAGGTACTCCTGCAGCGACTGGTGCGCGGCTGCGGCTCGCTGGCGCAGCACCGCGTGGGTGCTCTCCGGAACATCCTTGATCTGAATGCTGGTCATGGCGCCATTATGGCGCCATGAGCGCCGAACCACAACCATCCGACGATGAGCAGGAGCGTCATCCCATGACACCTGTCCGCAGAGGAGGGCCGGCGCATCCGGCGGTCTCGTCACGACGATGCCTGCGTGGGCCGGTATCGCAGGGCGACCGCCCCCGACCGGAACTCGTGGCGATCGACCAGCTCGACCGTGATGCGATCTCGCAGTCCGCCGAGCAACGTCGGCCCGTGCCCTGCGATGACCGGCTGTAGGAGGAACAGGTACTCGTCGATCAGACCCAGATCTGCCAACGCCCGCGGAAGCGTGACCCCACCCACGAACAGGCCCTCTCCGGGCTCCTGCTTGAGCCGCTCAACCGCGTGCCCCAGGTCCCCTCGCACGAGCTCGGCATTCCAGTCGACCCCGCTCAGCGTGCTCGACACGACGTGCTTCCTCGTCCGGTCCATGGTCTCGGCGAACGGGATCTCCCACTCGTCCATCCAGTCGGGCCACCCGCCCGTGGCCGGCCGGCGCCACGTCGACTCCATCATCTCGTAGGTCACCCGGCCGAACAGCAAGGCATCTGCGCGCTCCAGCTCAGCGGCCCAGAAGCGCATCGACTCCTCGTCGGGCGGCAGCCCTGCCTCGTGGTGGCAGCACCCGTCGAGGGTGACGCTGATCGCGTATCGAAGTGGTCTCATCTCGTCGCTCTCCCTCGATCTGTGCACCGCGTGCTCGTGGGGCTGGCTCGGACTCCGGCCGGAGCCGGGTCCCATCGGCGCCTGGTTCCACCCACTCAACACCGTCGTGGCGCCTACCGGCCAGCGGCGATCACACCTAGCCTTGCCGCCATGGTCGCCCGGGTTCCGATAGCGGTCGCCGCACTCGTTCGCGACGGTCTCGTGCTGCTGGCGCACCGTCATCCGTCGCGTCAGTGGTACCCGGACTGCTGGGACCTCGTCGGCGGACACGTCGAGACAGGCGAGTCGCCGTCCCAGGCGGTCATCCGGGAGTGCTTCGAGGAACTCGGTGTCCACATCCACGATCCCGTGCCGATCCCCATGACGTTCAACGACCCCACCCTCGACGTGCATGCGTTCGTCGTCACGCGTTGGGACGGGGAGCCGGACAACTGCGCACTCGATGAGCACGACGACCTTCGCTGGTTCGGGCCCACCGAACTCGCCGGCCTGAAGCTGGCCGACCCGGCCGCCCTGTCGAGCATCAGTCGGGCCCTGGAAACCTGATGCGGTGAGCTCCGAGCCACTCAGGGAAGCAGGGGTCCGCTGACGACGGCCCAGACGAGGCCTCCCCCGACGCCGAGCGCGACGCTCAGCGCGGCCGCCCCGACGGCCACCGGCCCCGACCACGGGCCGCGGCGTTCCTCACGCTGCTCGTCGTCTGGCGCAGCGAACGCGGGGACGACCCAGCGCAGGTAGTAGAAGAGGCTGAGCAGGCTGTTGACGAAGACGGCGACCGTCAACCACGCCATCCCGCCGTCCCACGCGGCGGTGGCCGTGGTCAGCTTGCCCACGAACAGGACGGTGGGCGGGGTGCCGACCAGGCCGAGCAGCGCGACGACGAGGGCCGCGGCCAGCCCCGGCCGCGAGCGTGAGAGACCCCGGTAGTCAGCGAGCGTCCGCCGCTCCGGCAGGGCGGTCGTGACGGCGAAGGCGGCGACGTTGGTGGCCACGTAGCCAGCGAGGTAGAGCAGCAGTGACGGCAGGGCCAGGTCGCTGCGCCCGGCCACCGCGACCGGCACGAGGAGGAACCCTGCCTGGCTGACCGTTGACCAGCCGAGCAGCCGTCGCGGGTCCTGCTGCCAGAAGGCCGCGAGGTTGCCGAGCGTCATGCTGGCCACCGCGAGCAGGCCGACGAGCAGCGGCCAGGCGACGGTGTCGGGCAGGACGAGGACGAGACGGTAGACCGCGATGAGGGCGCCGACCTTGGGCACCGTGGTGAGGAAGGTCGCCACCGTGCCGCCCGCGCCCTGCGCGGCGTCGGGCACCCAGAAGTGCGCCGGCACGGCCCCGGCCTCAAACATCAGGCCCGCGACGACCGCGAGCAGCCCGGCGGCGACGGCCGCCGGCGGCGCGTCCCCGAGTCGGTCCGCGAGGTCGGTGTGGAGCGTGCTCCCGCTGACCCCGGACAGGATCGTCACCCCGAGGAGCAGGAGGATCCCGAAGAGGGCCCCCATCAGGTAGGTCTTCATCGCGGCCTCGGACCCGCGGGCGGTGCGCACCATCCCGATCAGCCCGTAGAGCGGGATGCTCGCGAGCAGGAAGGCGACCGCCAGGACGAGCAGGTCCCGGGCCCCCGCGAGCACGACGGTGCCCGTCGTCGCGAAGAGGACGAGCGCATAGGTCTCGCTCTCGCGAACCGCGCCGGTGAGCTCGTCGCCGGCGAGCCCGAGGACGAGGAGCGCCCCCAGCGAGGCGGCGATCCGAGCGACCCCGGTGGCGGTGTCGACGGCATACGTCCCCTCGAAGGCCGCCTGGGGGGGGCCGGTCAGCGCGACCACCGCAGCCACGATGCTCGCGACGAGCGCGACCGCCGCGACGACCCGGGTGACCCACTGCCGAGTGCGGGGCAGGAAGGATCCCCCCATCAGCGCGGCGAGGCCGCCTACGAACAGGAGGATCTCCGGCAGGAGCAGGAGCGGGCGCATCTCCACCGGCTAGCGCCCCAGGAGCGTGACGACGCTCGCGGCGGCCGGCTCGATGACGGACAGCAGCGGCCGCGGGAAGACCCCGATCGCGAGCGACAGCGCGAGCAGCAGACCGGTGGCGACGACCTCGCGGCCGTGGAGGTCCTCGAAGCCGACCGAGGCGCCCTGCTCGTCGCCGGTGAAGACACGCTGGAGCGCCCGGAGGAAGAGCGCTGCGGTGACGAGGATGCCGAGCAGGGCCACCGCGGTGACGGGCGCGACCGCGATGCTCCCGGCGAAGATCTGGAACTCGGCGATGAAGCCCGACAGCGCGGGCAGCCCGAGGGAGGCGAAGGCGCCGACGGCGAAGAGGCCGGCGAGGCGGGGGGCGGAGCGGGCGAGGCCGCCGAACCGCTCCATCTCGTAGGTCCCGGTCCGCTGGTGCAGGGTGCCGACGAGGAGGAAGAGCGCGCCGGTGATGAGGCCGTGGCTCACCATCTGCGTCACGGCGCCGGTCACCGCCACCTGCCGCGCGGCGGCGCTGTCCCCCCCGACGAGGCCGGCGGCCCCGACCGCCATCACGACGTAGCCCATGTGGTTGACCGAGGTGTAGGCGACCATCCGCTTGAGGCTCGTCTGGGCGAGCGCGACGAGCGCGCCGTAGAGCACCGAGACGATGCCGACGACGATGACGACCCACGCCCACGAGCGCCACGCGTCGGGGAGCATCGGCATCGCGATCCGGACGAAGCCGTAGGTGCCCATCTTGAGCAGGACGGCCGCGAGCACCGCGGAGCCGACCGCCGAGGCGTCCGTGTGGGCGGGAGGGAGCCACGTGTGGAAGGGGACCGTCGGGGTCTTGACGGCCAGGCCGACGAGGATCGCGGCGAGCACGAGCCCGCCCGCGAGGCCACGACCCGCCAGCGGCATCGCCGCCGTGAGCTCGAGCATGTCGAACGTGTGCGGGTCGGCCGCGACGTAGAGGCCGATGAAGCCGACGAGCAGCGCGAGCGACCCGAGGAAGGTGTAGAGGAAGAACTGGAGCGCCGAGCGGGCGGCGTTCTCGTGGCCCCAGCCGGCGATGAGGAAGTACATCGCGACGATCGACAGGTCGAAGAAGACGAAGAAGAGGATGAGGTCGGCCGACACGAACAGCCCGAGGCTCACGCTCTGGAGGAAGAGGAGCAGGGCCGCCTGCAGGCGCGGCCGCCGGGCCTCGCGCAGCGAGTAGACGGCGCAGGCGAGGAAGACGACGGCCGTCATCGCGACGAGCGGCAACGAGAGCCCGTCGACCCCGACGTGGTAGCTGCTGCGCACGCCTGGGATCCACGCGACCTTCTCGTCGAGGGCGAGCCGCCCCGCAGCGGGGGCCTCGTAACGGGCCCACACCACGGCGACGAGGACCACCTCGACCGCGGACACGGCCACCCAGGTCCAGCGGGCCGCGGCGTCGCCGAGCGACGGCGCCGCCACGAGGACGACCGCCGCGAGAAGCGGAAGGAACACGAGGACGCTGAGCACGTTCACCTCACCGTGAGAAGGAGCAGGAGGGCGGCGGCGAGGACCGCGACCGCCTCGAGGTAGTAGTGGTGGAGCTGCCCGGTCTGGGGGCGGCGGGCGAGGCGGCCGAGGCCGCGCACCCGGGCGGCGAGGCCCTGGACGAGCGCGTCGACGCCCTGCTCGGCCGAGGTCGCGAGGTGGCCGAGCCGCACGGTCCGGGCCGCGACCCCGGTGACACCGCGGTCGAGCCCGCCGTCGACGCGGGTCGCGCCGCGGGACAGGCCCAGCACCCCGCCTAAGACCGCCCCGACGCCGCGGTCGAGACCACGGTCGAGACGGTCGAGACGGGCGGCCAGCGCCAGTGTCGGGCGGACGACGACGCGGTGCGCCGCCGACTCGAGCCCGAGCCACGACCCCAGCCACGAGCTCCCCGGCGTCTCCAGCCAGCGGCTGCCACGGCGCGCGAGCAGGACGAGGAGCAGCACGACGGCGAGCGCCAGCACGCCGGAGGTGGCCAGCTCGAGCGGCGAGGCGGCCGTACTCTCCGGGCCACCTGCCCCCACCGCCTCGGCCACCACCTCGGTCAGCACGGAGGCGACCGGAGGCAGCGCGAGCAGCCCGAGGACGGCGGCGCCGGCAGCCAGCAGCACGAGGGGGACCCGCTGCCACGTGGTGACTTCGCGGGTGCCCTCCTCCTCCTCGTCGAGGTGGGCGCGCGCCCGCTCCTCGCGACCGTCGGTGGAGCGCCACACGACGACGAGGATGCGGGCGGCGTATGCCGCTGACAGGCCTGCCGCCGCCAACCCGGCGGCGTACAGCCAGACCGACTGCTCGAGCGCCCCGGCGAGCACGGCGTCCTTCGTGGCCCACAGCGACAGCGGGGGCACCCCGGCGAGCGCCAGGGCGCCCACGGTCGCGCACCAGCCGACGAGGGGCCAACGGCGGGCGACCCCGACGAGGCCGTCGAGGTGCTTCGTGCCGAGGGCCGTGAGCCAGGAGCCGGCGGCGAGGAAGAGCAGCGCCTTGGTGGCGGCGTGCGCGACGAGCTGGGCCGTGCCGCCGGCGACCGCGCCCACTCCGGCGGCGAGCACGACGAAGCCGAGCTGCGAGCCGGTCGAGGCCGCGAGCAGCTGCTTGAGGTCGTGCTGGGCGAGCGCGACGACGCCGAGCGCGATCGCGGTCAGCACCCCGACCCACGCCGTGGCCGCCGGGGCCCAGCCCGTCGACGCGACGAGCGGCTCCGCCCGCAGCAGCAGGTAGCCGCCCATCGCCACCATCGCGGCCGAGTGGAGCAGGGCGCTGACCGGGCTCGGGCCCTCCATGGCGCGCGAGAGCCAGAAGGAGAAGGGCAGCTGGGCTGCCTTCCCCAGCGCGGAGACGAGGATGCCGGCCACGACGACGTCGCGCCACGGGGAGGCCGCCGAGACGAGGTCGGCAAGGGCGAGCCCGCTGCCGCCCGCGAGAGCGGCTCCGGCGGCGAGGTAGAGACCGAGGTCGGCGGCTCGCGTCGTGAGGAAGGCGGTGAGGCCGGCGGAGACGCGGCTGTCCTCCCACCACCAGAAGCCGATGAGGGCGTAGGACATCGCTCCCATCACCTCCCAGCCGACGAGCAGGGTGGGCAGCGTCGTGGCCGTCGCCGTCAGCGAGGCTGCGGCGGAGAAGAGGAGCATCAGCCCGTGGAAGCGGGCCCGGTCGGTCCGCACGTCGCCGGCGGCGAAGACGAGGACGAGGAGGGTGACCACCGTGACCATCGGCAGGACGAACGCCGACAGCCCGTCGACGGCGAGGCCGAGGTCCGCCCCCGCGACGAACGGCATCGAGACGCTCGGCCTCGCGGCCACGGCCACCGCGGAGAGGGCGACGACGAGGCTCGAGACGGTGAGCGCGATCGGGACGGCGGCGCGGCGCAGGGCGGGGAGCACGAGCAGCGCTCCCCCGGTCCCGGCGGGGAGGGCGACGAGGAGCCAGAGCGCGACCTGGGCTGCGGTGGTGGCAGTGGTGGAGGTAGTGGTGGTCATCCGGCCAGGTCCCCCGCCATGTCGGTCATGTCGGCCTCGTGGTCGCGGTGGAGCAGCGTGGCGACGGCGAAGCCCATCGCCATCTCGACGGTCATCGCCGCGATGACGACCATGAGCAGCACCTGCCCGCTGGGGTCAGGCGACAGGAACCACCAGAAGCCCGCGGCAGCGAGGATGACGCCGTTGATCATCAGCTCGAGGCCCATCATCACCATGACGACGACCTGCTGGGAGATCGCGCCGTAGAGCCCGATGCTGAAGAGGGCCGCGGCGACGAGGAGCACGGTCTGGAGGGTCATCGGCCCACTCCCCCGGGCTGCGGGTCGTCGGCCACGGCGAGGTCGAGATCGTCACCGAGCCGGTCGTAGCGGCTGCGCTTCGAGGCGATGACGACGCCGGCGACGATCGTCGCGACCATGACCGGGCTGATGACGGTCATGACGAGCATCTTGCTGCCCATCAGGGCCTCGCCGAGCGCCCGCGTCGTGTCGCCGGTGGGGGCGCCGCGCCGCGACGGCCAGGGGATGAGCAGCGCTCCGGCTGCGAGGACGACGAAGGTGGCGGCCGCCCCCGCAAGCGACTTGCGCTTGTCGTGGACCATGCTCATCGGCATCAGCGCCGGGTTCATCCCCATGAACATCACCATGTAGACCGCCATGACGGCCATCTCCATGACCATCATGAGGATGGTGATGACCCCGACGTAGTCCTGGTGGAGCAGCAGCACCTGCACCCCGACCGCGATGAACGACAGGGCGAGCGCGTAGGTGGCCCGCGCCATCGAGTCGACGACGAAGACCGCGGCGCCCATCGCCACTGCCACAACGGTCATCACCCAGAAGACGATGTCGCTGACCACCTCAGCCCCTCCCCACCACGACGACCGACACGACGAGGATCTGCACGATCGCGGCCGGCAGCAGCCAGAGCCAGCCGATCTCGAGGAAGAGGTCGGGGCGCAGCACGGGGACGCGGCGCCGCAGCAGCACGAGGACGGCGAGCACGACCGCGGTCTTGACGAGAACCCACGCCCAGCCCGGGAGCACCGGTCCCGCCCCGCCGCCGAGGAACATCGGCACCGCGAAGGCGGCTCCCGCCGCGAGGAGGGTATGCCGCCCAGCCGCGACGAGCAGCCGGTCGAGTCCCGAGAGCTCGGCCGTCACCCCACCCGCGAGGTCGGCGCCGGGCGCCGCCGCGAAGGGCCCCCAGACGGAGAAGCCGAGGACGCCGATCGCGTAGACGAGGAAGGCGACCGGCATCCAGACGATGAACCACAGCCCGTCCTGGGCGGCCGCGACGTCGCCGAGCCGGAGGCTGCCCGCGGCGACAGCCGGGGCGGTGAGAGCGAACATCAGGGGCAGCTCGTAGCCGAGGGCGTGGGCGAGGAACCGGTAGCCGCCGACGAGGGCGTGGGTCGAGTTGGCCCCCCAGCCGAGCAGCCAGACCAGTCCCCAGACGCAGACGTCCATGGCGTTGAACCAGACGACACCGACAGGCAGGTCGAAGAGGGTCCACTCCCCCAGCGGCACGACGAGCACCATGAGCAGCGCGACGACGACGAGGCCGCCACCACCGATCCGCCATAGCGGCTCGTCCGACTCGAGGGTGGTCCGGCGCCGCTGGCGCAGCAGCCGGCTCATCTCGCTGAGGGGGCGGTCGGCGCCGTGGGGTCGGCCCTCGGAGCGCGCGCTGGCAAAGCCGTCGAGCGATGCTGCGGCCCAGGCGAACCCGAGCAGCAGCACGGCGGCGGGGATGACCCACAGGACGTTGACGGTCGTCAGGCTCGAGGTGGTGGCGTCAGGCACGGGAGACCTCCACCGCCTCGGCCCCGACGACATCGGTGCGCACCGCGAGGCTCGCGACGACGAGCCGCGCCGCGGCGAGGTCGAGTCCGACGACGAGCCGGGCCGCGAGGGCGGGCAGGTCGCCGGTGGGCTCCTCTGCGAAGTCGGCGTCGGCCGCATCGCGGGCGCGGTCGAGCTGCGCGAGCAGCCTGGCGTGGGCGTCTCCCGTCAGACGGGGTGGCAGCTCCTTGGCGGCGTCGTCGGTGACGACCCCGAGGCCGCGCAGCGACCAGCGGAGCAGCCGGGACCGGCGCAGCCGGCGGTCAAGGTGGGCGAGGCGGCTCGCGGCCTGCTGGGGGTCGGTGAGGAACGCGTCACGGGTTCGGACCGCCTCGGCGTGGAGGTCGGCCCAGCCGGCGAGCGCCAGCAGGGTGGCTACCTCGTCGCAGCAGC
>JBDSSS010000110.1:0-11502 GCA_039928615.1 Terracoccus sp.
GGCTTGCCGAGGTGGGCCAGCACGTCGTCCTTGAAGGCGCGGATCGGCGCGTCGTCGCGCTCGGCGACGGGGTAGTCGACCGGCGTCGTCTCGGGAACCTCACGCGTCACCTCGCGGCCCTCGGCGATCCACATGGCCCGGCCCCCGTCGAGCAGGCGGACGTCCTCGTGCCCGAAGAGGGTGAAGACCCAGAGCGCGTAAGCGGCCCACCAGTTGCTCTTGTCGCCGTAGATGACGACGGTCGTGTCGCGGGTGATGCCGCGTGAGCCCATCACCTCGGCGAAGCGGGCACCGTCGACGTAGTCGCGGGCCACCGGGTCGTTGAGGTCGACGTGCCAGTCGATCTTCACGGCGCCGGGGATGTGACCGGTCGCGTAGAGGAGCACGTCCTCGTCGGACTCGAGCAGGGCGATCCCGTCGGGAGCGCCCACCTGCCCGGCCGCGACCTGCTCCGCGAGCCACTCCGTCGTGACGAGGCGCTCGGGGTGGGCGTAGGACTGGATCTTCGCGTCGGAGCTCATGCCCCAATCCTCACACGGAGGTGCGTGCGGGCCGGCCTCAGCCCAGTTTTTCCAGGTCGGCCCGGCACGACCGCTCGAAGTCGCCGAGCTCGGTGATCGCGTCCTGCAGGTCGCGCAACCGCTGCTCGAGGTCGGCGCGGCGCTCGTCGATCTGGCCCAAGACGTACTCGAGCTGGGTCCGGCGTCCCCGGGGGACGTCGAAGAGGTCGATGATCGTGCGGATCTCCTCGAGCGGGAAACCGAGTCGCTTGCCGCGCACGACGAGGCCGAGGCGGGTCCGGTCGCGGCGGTGGTAGAGCCGCTGGGTGCCGCGGCGCTCGGGGGTGATCAGGCCGAGGTCCTCGTAGTGGCGCACCGTCCGGTGGGTCACCCCGAACTCCTCCGCGACCTGCGCGATGGTCCAGGTCGGGTGGGCGGTCGTGGACTGGCTTGTCATGGACCCGATCGTGCTTTACGTTTACGTCAACGTCAAGCAGCGCCACCCATGCTGCCGCCGAAGGGAACATCGATGTTCGAGCTCAGCCAGGACCATGAGGACTTCCGTGCCGTCGTGCGCGACTTCGCCGAGAAGGAGGTCGCGCCGCACATCGCGAAATGGGACGCCGACGCGCACTTCCCCGCCGAGCTCGTCCCGAAGATGGGAGACCTCGGCCTCTTCGGGCTCGTCGTCCCGGAGGAGTACGGCGGAAGCGCGGGTGACGGCGGCGGTGACTTCACCAGCCTCTGCGTCGCGATCGAGGAGCTCGGCCGCGTCGACCAGTCGATCGGGATCACCCTGTCGGCCGGCGTCGGCCTCGGGATCAACCCGATCCTCACCTACGGCAGCGCCGAGCAGAAGGAGCGCTTCCTGCCCGACCTCGTCTCCGGTCGGGCGCTCGCGGGCTTCGGGCTGACCGAGCCGGAGGCCGGCTCGGACGCCGGCGCCACCCGGACGAAGGCGGTGCGCGAGGGCGACGAGTGGGTCATCCGCGGGTCCAAGGCCTTCATCACCAACTCCGGCACCGACATCACCTCGGTCGTCACCGTCACCGCCCGGACCGGTAGCAACCCCGACGGCTCGGCGCAGCTGTCGGCGATCATGGTCCCCGCCGGTACCCCCGGCCTCGTCGTCGAGCCCGCCTACCGCAAGCTCGGCTGGCACGTCTCCGACACGCACGGCCTCACCTTCGAGGACTGCCGCGTGCCGGCGGACCACCTGCTCGGCGCCGAGGGGGAGGGGTTCAAGCAGTTCCTCAAGACCCTCGACGACGGGCGCATCGCGATCTCGGCGCTCGCCCTCGGCTGTGCCCGGGCCTGCCTCGAGCTCGCCACCGACTACGCGAAGACGCGGATCGCCTTCGGCCGCCCGATCGGCGCCAACCAGGGCATCTCCTTCCAGCTCGCCGACCTCGCGGTGCTCGTCGAGGGGGCCCGGCTGCTCACCTACCGCGCGGCCTGGCTCAAGGACGAGCAGTCCGCCGGCCGGCGCTCGGTCAAGGAGGTCAAGCAGGCGGCCGCGATCGCCAAGCTCCAGTCGACCGAGGCCGCCGTCACCGCGACGCGGGTCGCGACCCAGGTCTTCGGCGGCAACGGCTTCATGGAGGAGTACCCCGTGGCGCGCTTCTACCGCGACGCCAAGATCCTCGAGATCGGCGAGGGCACCTCCGAGGTCCAGCGGATGCTCATCGCGCGCGGTCTCGGTCTGACGGCATGAGCGAGCGGGACCCGCGCGTCGCCGACGTCCGTGCCCGGCTGCGGGCGGCCCACGAGGCCTCTGCCTCCGCGCCGGAGAAGGCGCAGGCCAAGCTCGACGCCCAGGGCAAGATCTACGTCCGCGACCGCATCGCGCTGCTCTTCGACGAGGGATCCTTCGTCGAGGACGGCCGCTACGCCAACGCGATGCAGCCCGGCCTGCCGGCCGACGGCGTCGTCACCGGCCGCGGCACCGTCGACGGGCGGGCGGCGATCGTCATCGCCAACGACCCGACGGTCAAGGCAGGCTCGTGGGGAGCGCGGACCGTCGAGAAGATCGTGCGCGCCACCGAGATGGCCCTGCGCGAGGAGCTGCCGATCTTCTGGTTCGTCGACTCGGCTGGGGCCCGGATCACCGACCAGGTCGAGATGTTCCCCGGCCGCCGCGGAGCGGGCCGGATCTTCCACAACCAGGTCGCGCTCTCGGGCAAGGTCCCGCAGATCTGCTGCCTCTTCGGCCCGAGCGCCGCCGGCGGGGCCTACATCCCCAGCTTCTGCGACCTCATCATCATGGTCGAGGGCAACGCCTCGATGTACCTCGGCAGCCCGCGGATGGCCGAGATGGTCGTCGGCGAGAAGGTCTCCCTCGAGGAGATGGGCGGCGCGCGGATGCACTGCACCGTCAGCGGCGTCGGTGACCTGCTCGCCCAGGACGACGCCGAGGCGATCGAGCTCGCCCGGCTCTACTTCTCCTACGTGCCCGGCAACTGGCGCGACCAGCCCCCGACCTACCACGCGGAGGAGCCGGCGGCCCCGCTCACGCCCGAGACCGTCCCGGAGCGCGAGTCGGTGCCCTTCGACGTGCACGAGGTCATCGACGGCCTCGTCGACGACGACTCGTTCTTCGAGCTCAAACCGCTCTGGGCCGGTGAGCTCGTCATCGGCTACGGACGGCTGGGCGGCGAGACGATCGGCATCGTCGCCAACAACTCGATGGTCAAGGGCGGCGTGCTCTTCACCGACAGCGCCGACAAGGCGGCCCGCTTCATCTGGCTCTGCGATGCCTTCAACATCCCTCTCGTCTACCTCGCCGACGTCCCCGGCTTCATGATCGGCTCCGAGGTCGAGCGCGGCGGGATCATCCGGCACGGCGCCAAGATGGTCAGCGCCGTGTCGTCGGCGACCGTCCCGCAGTTCTGCGTCATCGTCCGCAAGGCCTACGGCGCGGGTCTCTACGCGATGGGCGGACCCGGGTTCGGTCCCGACGCGACGATCGCCCTGCCCACGGCCCGGATCGCGGTGATGGGTCCGGAGGCGGCCGTCAACGCCGTCTACGCCAACACGATCGCGAAGGTCGAGCAGGAGCAGGGTGAGGCCGCCCGCGACGAGTTCGTCGCGCAACGGCGGCGGGAGTACGAGCAGGACGTCGACCTCGAGCGCCTCGCGGCGGATCTCGTGCTCGACTCGATCATCGAGGCCGATGAGCTGCGTAGCGACCTGACCCGCCGGCTGGCTTATGCTTCCCGGCGTGACCGTCACTTCAGCGAGCGCCGACGAGCGGTCCCGCCCGTCTGAGCCCGGCCGCGGTCGCGGGGGCCTGCTGGCCCGGCTGAGCCGCCTCGAGGACGTCGACCGCGACGCCGAGCGGTCCCGGCGGTTCTACCTGCGCTTCGCGGTGTGGTTCCCGCTCGCGGTGTTCGCCGTCTCCCGCCTCTACGTGCTCGTCGCCGGCGTCATCCTGGCCAAGAACCAGATCCCGCTGCCGATCGGCACGGCCAACATCCGGATCTTCTACCCCACCCCCGCGGACCCCGGCTACCTCGCGGCCATGACGAACTGGGACGGCCAGTGGTACCGCGTCATCGCCGAGCAGGGCTATCCGGCCGTGCTCCCGCGCGCCGGCTGGGGCGGCATCGACATGAACCCGTGGGCCTTCTTCCCCGTGTTCCCGCTCCTCGTCGGCGCGGTGATGACGGTGACCGGTCTGCCCTTCATCGTCGTGGGCCCGCTGCTGTCGACGCTCATCGGCTTCGTCGCGATGTACCTCCTCTTCCGCCTCGTCGACCGGGCGGTGGGCCGCTGGGAGGCGATCGTCGCGGTCGTCGCGACCTGCTTCTACATCGCCTCGCCCGTCTTCTCCGCGTCCTACACGGAGTCGCTCGCGCTCCTCGTCGTGACGACCTGCCTGCTGCTGCTCCGGGCCCGCCGCTACGGCTGGCTCGTCCTCGCGCTGCTCGTGCTGTCGCTGAGCCGCAACGTCGTCATCGCGATGGCGCCGGCGATCATCGCGCACGCCGCGATCCGGTGGCGCCAGGGCGACGAGGGCAGCAACCCGGTCCGTTTGCGCCTCGGGATGCTCGCGATGGCCGGGTATGCCGGCGCCCTCACCTTCCTCTGGCCGACGATCGTGACGATCGCGACGCAGACGCCGAACGCCTACAACGAGACGATGCTCGCCTGGAACATCCAGACGAAGGTCAAGCTCTACATGTGGTGGAACCTGCTCTACCTGTATGCCGGGGTGCTGGGCCAGGTGCTCGGGGTGCTCGCCGTCGCCGCGTTCGCGTGGTTCATGCTGTCGCGACACTCGTGGCGGTGGGGCCCCGAGATCTGGGGCTGGGCGGGCGCTTACCCGGCCTACATCATCCTCGTCACGAGCACGACGCCGAGCCGGATCCGCTACGCGCTGCTCGCCTTCCCCTTCACGCTCGTCATCGCGTGGTTCCTCAAGCTGCCCTGGATCGCACGCTGGCGCTGGCTGCTGCTCGGGCTCATCGTCCTCGTCGGAGCCGTCCAGATGTGGTGGTGGCTCGAGAACTACCTGCTCATCGAGAACCTCACCGACGACCTCTACCCCTGATCGGGAGTGCCGACGACGTCGAACCAGGCGACGTCGACCTCGGCCAGCAGCTCACGCAGGAGCGGGAGTGACAGGCCGACGACGTTGTGGTGGTCGCCCTCGATGCCGGTGACGAACGCACCGCCGAGCCCGTCCACGGTGAAGGCCCCGGCCACGAGGAGCGGTTCGCCCGTGGCGACGTAGGCATCGATCTCGTCGTCGCTCAGGTCGGCGAAGTGCACCGTCGTGGACGCGGTCGCGCCCAGCGTGCCGCCGCCCCCTGAGGCGCGGTCGTCGACGACCCAGTGGCCGGTGTGCAGCACGCCGGACCGGCCCCGCATCCCACGCCAGCGACGGGTCGCCTCGGCGGCGTCGGCCGGCTTGCCGTGGACCTCACCGGCCAGCTCGAGCACGGAGTCACAGCCGACGACGAGGTCTCCCGCCCCGCCCGCCGAGGCGACGGCCTCGGCCTTGGAGCGCGCCAGCAGCAGGGCCACGTCGGCCGGCTCGAGCGGGCCGTAGCGCTCCGTTGCCTCCGCGACGGCGCGGTCCTCGTCGACGTCGCTGACGACGACGCGGGGGCGCACTCCCGCCGCCCGCAGCGTGGCGAGCCGGGCCGGTGAGGCCGACCCGAGCACGAGCGGGACGAGCGGGGGACGGTCGAGCGGGCTGGGCGGCATTCCGGAATGATAGGCCGAGCCCGCTGCGGTCGGCCCTCAGGCCTCGCCGAGGACCGCGACCCGGAGGGTGTCGAGCCCGACGCTGCCGATGTCGAGCGCGCGGCGGTGGAAGGCCTTGAGGTCGAAGCCGTCGCCCTCCCGCTCCTTGACCTCGTCGCGCAGCTGGAGCCAGAGCCGCTCGCCGATCTTGTAGCTCGGGGCCTGCCCGGGCCAGCCGAGGTAGCGGTTGAGCTCGAAGCGGAGCACCTTCTCGTCCATGAAGCCGTAGCGGGTGAGGTAGGTCCAGGCCTTGTCGTGGTCCCAGTCGCCGCCGCCGACCTCCTCGGGCGCCTCGAAGCCGCAGTGCACGCCGATGTCGATGACGACGCGGGCCGCCCGGAGCGACTGGCCGGCGAGCCAGCCCATCCGGTTGCCCGGGTCGTCCATGTAGCCGAGCTCGGCCATCAACCGCTCGGCGTAGAGGGCCCAGCCCTCGCCGTGGCCCGAGGTCCACGACGCCAGCCGGCGCCAGCGGTTGAGCAGCTCCGAGCGGTAGACGGTCTGCGCGACCTGGAGGTGGTGGCCCGGGACGCCCTCGTGGTAGACGGTCGAGAGCTCGTTCCACGTGCGGAACTCGGTGTTGCCCTTGGGCACCGACCACCACATCCGGCCCGGCCGGGAGAAGTCGTCGCTCGGGCCGGTGTAGTAGATGCCGCCCGTCTGGGTCGGCGCGATCATGCACTCGATCCGGTGCACCGGGGCGGGGATGTCGAAGTGGACGTCAGCGAGCTCGGCGATGACCTCGTCGGCCCGCTCCTGCATCCAGTCGCGCAGGGCGTCGGTGCCGTGCAGCTGGTAGCGCTCGTCGGCGTCGAGCAGCTCGACCCCGCGCTGCACCGAGGCACCCGACTCGAGCCCGTCAGCGATCTCGAGCATCTGGGCGTGCAGCGCCGCGACCTCCTGCTGGCCCCAGGCGTAGGTCTCCTCGAGGTCGACCTCGGCCCCGAGGAAGGAGCGGGACTCGAGGACGTAGCGCTCGCGGCCGCACGCGTCGGCCTCTGGCGCGTGGGGCAGCAGCTCGCCCTCGAGGAAGTCGGCGGCACCTGCGTAGGCGTCGGCGGCCGCGCGGCCGGCCGCAGCGAGGTCGTCGGCGAGCGGCCCCGCGAGCGGGGACCCGTCGGCAGCGGCGTCGGCGACGAGCCGGCTGAAGTAGCCGTCGTCGGCGGTGAGGTCGCGGCACTGCTCGGCGCACGCGGTGACCTGGCGGCGCGGCGAGACCATGCCGCGGTCGCGGGCGGCCAGGAGCGACTCGCGGTAGCCGGCGAGGGCCGCGGGGATCGCCCCGAGACGGACGGCGACGACGCGCCAGTCCTGCTCGGTCACCTGCGGCATGAGGTCGAAGACGTCCCGGATGCCCTGGAGGGGGGAGGCGATGACGTTGAGGTCCATCTCGTCGAGCCCCGCGGCATACCGCTCCTGGGCGAGGCCGAGTCGCTCGGTCATCGCGGCGACGGTCACCGCGTCGACCTCGTCGGCGGTGGTGGCTCCCGCGAGCTCGGCGAGGGTCGCGTCACGCAGCGCGGCGGCTGCTGCGAGGCCGCGCGGGGACAGGTCGTCGAGCTCCTCGTCGTGCCCGGGGATGCCGAGGTAGGTCGCCGTGATCGGGCTCAGCGCCACGGAGGCGTCGAAGTATCGCTCGGCGATCCGGTCGACGTCGGTGGGCTGGCGGGTGCTCGTGTCCTGGGGTGTCTCGCTCACTGACCGAACGTATCCCACGCCGCGTCCGCGCAGCGGTCAGCGAGGCAGGCCGGAGCGGCGCCAGCCACCGCGGGTCGCCGCCGGGCCGACGAGCCGCCAGGCCGGGTCGGACCACGCCGACGGGCGGCGGGCCGGGGCCGGCTCGTCACCGCCCCCGAGCGCGCTGAGCACGACGACGATCGCGGCGACCTCCTCGGGCGTCGCGTGACCCGACACGATCAGGGACGACGACGGCGGGGTGTCGGGCTGGTCGGTCACAGCGGGATGTTCCCGTGCTTCTTCGGCGGCAGCGTGTCACGCTTGCCCCGCAGCGCCCGCAGTGCCCGGGTGACGTTCATCCGCGTGTTCGACGGGGTGATCACGGTGTCGATGTAGCCCCGCTCGGCCGCGATGTAGGGGTTGGCGAGGGTCTCCTCGTAGTGCGTGACGAGGGCGCGCCGCTTCGACTCGACGTCCCCGCCCTCGGCCGCCGTCGCAGCCAGCTCCTTGCGGTAGAGGATGTTGACCGCGCCCTGCGCGCCCATCACGGCGATCTGCCCGGTCGGCCAGGCGAGGTTGATGTCGGCCCCGAGGTGCTTGCTGCCCATCACGTCGTAGGCACCGCCGTAGGCCTTGCGGGTGATCACGGTGATCTTCGGGACGGTGGCCTCGGCGTAGGCGTAGATCAGCTTGGCGCCGCGACGGATGATGCCGTCCCACTCCTGCGAGGTGCCGGGGAGGAAGCCCGGCACGTCGACGAGGGTGAGGACGGGGACGTTGAAGCAGTCGCACGTCCGCACGAAGCGGGCCGCCTTCTCCGAGGCGTCGATGTCGAGGCAGCCGGCGAGCTGGAGCGGCTGGTTGGCCACGATCCCGACCGACATCCCGTCGACCCGCGCGAACCCAGTGAGGATGTTGGGGGCGAAGAGCGGCTGGACCTCGAGGAACTCACCGTCGTCGACGAGATGGGCGATGACGGCGTGCATGTCGTAGGGCACGTTGGGCGAGTCCGGGATGCACGTGTCGAGCCAGCGGTCCTCGTCGGTCACCGAGAGGTCGGCCTCGCCCTCGTCGTAGGACGGCGGGGTCTCGAGGTTGTTGCTCGGCAGGTAGGACAGCAGCGCCTTGACGTAGTCGACGGCGTCCTGCTCGTCGGTGCCCATGTAGTGGGCGACGCCGGAGCGGGTGTTGTGGGTCTTCGCGCCGCCGAGCTCCTCGAAGCCGACGTCCTCGCCGGTCACCGTCTTGATGACGTCCGGTCCGGTGATGAACATGTGCGAGGTCTGGTCGACCATGACGGTGAAGTCGGTGATCGCGGGGGAGTAGACGGCGCCGCCCGCGCACGGGCCCATGACGAGCGAGATCTGTGGGATGACGCCGGAGGCGCGGACGTTGCGCATGAAGATCTCGCCGTAGAGCCCGAGGCTGACGACGCCCTCCTGGATCCGCGCGCCACCCGAGTCGTTGAGCCCGACGACCGGGCAGCCGATCTTCATCGCGAAGTCCATCACCTTGACGATCTTCTCCCCGAAGACCTCGCCGAGGGAGCCGCCGAAGACGGTGAAGTCCTGGGCGAAGACGGCCACCTGCCGGCCGTCGACCATGCCGTAGCCGGTGACGACCCCGTCACCGTAGGGGCGGTTGGCCTCCTGCCCGAACTGGTTGCTCCGGTGCCGTGCGTACTTGTCCATCTCGATGAAGGTGCCCTCGTCGAGGAGCATCGCGATCCGCTCCCGCGCCGTCTTCTTGCCGCGCGCGTGCTGCTTCTCGACGGCCCGCTCGGAGCCGGCGTTGGCGACCTCCGCCACGCGGCGCTTGAGGTCGGCCAGCTTGCCCGCGGTCGTCGTCAGGTCGATGCTCGCGTCGGTCGTCGAGGGCTGCTCCTCGAGTGCCTGATCGGTAGCCATGGCCGCACTCTAGCCTTGTGGCTGTGCGCATCCCCCTCGACGAGACGATCATCGGTGAGCGCTTGGTCACGTCGTCCCAGCCGTGGCGGGGCGTGCACTTCCTGCCCCGCACGGGCTCGACGAACGACCGGGCGCGTGAGCTCGTGACGCGGTATGCCGCTGACCCCGCGGGTGCGCCCGACCCGTTGTGGTCGGTCGTGCTCACCGACCACCAGACCGGAGGCCGGGGCCGCCTCGGGCGCGCCTGGGAGGTGCCGGACCGGGCCGCCATCTCGGTCTCCGCCGTGGTGCCCGCGCCCGCCTCGGGTGACGCGGCGTGGTTCCCCCTCCTCGCCGGGCTGGCCCTGGCCCGGGCCGTGGCCGCGACGACCGCCGAGGCTGGCCTGGCCCTCACCCCCCGGCTCAAATGGCCCAACGACGTGCTCCTCGCCGACGACGGCGACCGCAAGGTGAGCGGCATCCTCTGCGAGCTCGTGCCCCTCACGGACCCGCCGTCCGACCGGCGGGCCGTCGTCGTCGGGACCGGCGTCAACGTCGACCAGGCCCGCGACGAGCTGCCGGTGCCGACCGCGACGTCGCTCGCCCTGGCCGAGGTGACGGTTCGCCGCGAGGACCTCGTCGTGGCCTACCTCACCGAGCTCGCGGCGCTGCTGCTCGAGGAGTCAACGGGACCCGCGGGCCCGTCGGCCGGCTCGGGCCGCACCGCGGACGGAGGGCGTGCGGCATACCGAAGTGCTTGCGCCACAGTGGGTTCGGAGGTGAAGGTGCACCTGCCCGCAGGAGTGACGGTCGAGGGTTGGGCCACCGGGATCGATGACGGGGGCCGTCTCGTCGTCGAGACGGCCGCCGGGCGGCAGACCTTCGCCGCTGGCGACGTCGTCCACGTCCGGCGCCCGGGTGGATCGCTGGCATGATCGGCGGATGACCGGGATGACGGGACTGGGAGAGGGCGGGGCCGCTGACGGCGGCGCGGACCCGCGACCCCGCACCGTCGCGCCCGACCAGCTGCACTACCCCGGTGCGTCCGGACCGCCGACGGGCGGCTCGTCGGGCCTGTCGCTGGGGGAGGACTACACCGAGGCGCTGCTCGGCCGGCCGCTGCGCCTGCGTCGGCGCGACGTGAGCCGTGCGGCCGAGGTCTCGCTCTTCTCGGCCCGCAAGTTCTGGCACGCCCTCGGCTTCCCCGTCGTCGACACCGACGACGAGCTGTTCACCGACGCCGACCAGCAGGCCCTCGGCGTCGTCGCCTCCCTCGTGCGCGACGGCCTGCTCGACGAGACGACGGCGCTCTCGCTGACGCGGGCCTTCGCCCGGTCAGCCGACCGCCTCGCCGGGTGGCAGGCGCAGCTGATCGCCGAGGCCGTCGACAACGACCTCTATGCCGCCTTGGCCGTGCCCGGGGAGGGGGAGTCCGAGACCCGGTCGGTCCCGAGCACCCAGACGGCGGCCGAGACGGCCCGGCGGGTGGCCGCGCTCACCGACCGGCTCGAGCCGCTCCTCGTCTACGCGTGGCGCCGCCACCTGTCGGCGACGGTGGCCCGGATGCTCGCCGACGCCGACCCGGAGGCCTACGGGTCGACGAAGATGCGGTCGGTGGGCTTCGCCGACCTGGTCAACTTCACCGCCCTCGTCCGCAAGATGTCCGAACGCGACCTCGGGCGGCTCGTCTCCCGGTTCGAGGCGCTGTCGGCCGACGTCATCACCGCCCACGGCGGCCGCCTCATCAAGACCGTCGGCGACGAGGTGCTCTTCAGCACCGTGGGCCCTGCCCCCGCCGCCGCGATCGCGCTCGACCTCGTCGACGCGATGACCGACGACGACGTGCTGCCCGAGGTGCGCGTCGGGATGGCCCGCGGCCCGATCATCTCGCGGCTCGGGGACATCTTCGGCACGACGGTCAACCGCGCCTCGCGGCTGACCGGGGTCGCCGCCGCCGGTTCGGTCCTCGTCGACGCGACCCTGGCCCGCGAGCTCGCCACCCTCTCCGGCTTCGAGCTCACCGGCCAGCGACGGCGGATCCTGCGCGGCGTCGGACCGGTTTCCCCGTCCCTGCTGCGGCGGGCGTCCACCGCGGCGCGCCGCGGCCCCTGACCCGCCCTCACCGACCGTCACCCACCCCCACCGGCCTCACCGAGGAGACCCCACCGATGTCGTCCACGCCAGCACCC
>JBDSSS010000111.1:0-46992 GCA_039928615.1 Terracoccus sp.
AGGGCATGATCGTCGGCGAGAACTCCCGCGCCGACGACATGGACGTCAACATCACCAAGGAGAAGAAGCTCACCAACGTGCGCGCCTCCTCCTCGGACAACTTCGAGAAGATCGTGCCCCCGCGCAACCTCAGCCTCGAGCAGTCGCTCGAGTTCTGCCGCGAGGACGAGTGCGTCGAGGTCACCCCCGAGGCGGTCCGCATCCGCAAGGTCGTGCTCGAGGCCGGGGCCCGGGCCCGCACGGCCTCCCGCGCGCGGTCGGCGGCTCGCGCCGAGGGCTGAGCCGCCTTGGCTGGGCCGCTCCGGCGGCTCCTGACCGTCCTCGGTGCCGTGGCACTGACGGTCGGGGCCGCCTCGTGCACCGAGGCCAGACGCCCGTCGACGCCATCAGCGGCCGGCACCGTCGGCACGGCTGGCCCCGTCGACACGGTGGGCGCCGCGCCGGGGTCGACGGGGCCGTCAGCTTCGTCGTCCACCCCGGGCGGGGACCTGTCGGTGCTCGTCGCCGGCGAGGTGCGC
This sequence comes from Terracoccus sp., assembly GCA_039928615.1. Lineage (GTDB taxonomy): Bacteria > Actinomycetota > Actinomycetes > Actinomycetales > Dermatophilaceae > JBDSSS01. Next base: position 519 of record JBDSSS010000111.1, read on the forward strand.
ACCTGGGACCCGCAGCGGATGCATCCCGGCCCCGAGGCGTTCTTCGCCCAGCGGACCTTCGTGCGGACCCTCACCGGCTACGGCACCGGGGCGCACCAGCTCGACCTGATCGGTGACCTCGCCACGACGACCGGCACGCCCGCCGATGCTGGCCGGACCTGGTCGTTCACCCTGCGAGACGGCGCGAGCTGGCAGGACGGGGCGCCGGTGACGTGCGAGGACGTGCGCCGGGGGGTCGCGCGCACCTTCGAGCCGGAGGGTGACCTGCGCGGCACGAACTACGCGACCTTCCTGCTCGAGGTCCCGACGCGGGTGACCGCCACCGGGCTCGAGGAGCCGGTCTACACGGGTCCGGCCGACGCGGCGGGCCGCGCCGCCTTCGAGCGCGCCGTGGCCTGCTCGGGCCGCACGATCACCTTCCACCTGCGCACGCCCGAGCCGGACTTCCCGCGGATCGTCGCGCTGCCCGAGTTCGCGCCGAGCCCGGCGCCCCACTCCGCGACCGGCGCGGCTACCGGCTCGGCGCTCGGGCCCGACCGCGTGATGTCGACCGGTCCCTACCGCTTCTCCGGGGCGTGGACCCCGGGCTCCGGTGGCACCCTCGTGCGCAACGAGGGCTGGGACCCGGCCAGCGACCCGATCCGTGCGGCCCACCCCGACACGGTCACCGTCTCGACCGGGCTCGACGAGGGCCAGGTCATCGCCCGGCTGCTCAACGGCCAGGGTGACGACGCCCGCGCCGTGTCCTGGGTGGCTGCCTCGCCCACCCTGCGCAACCAGGCCACCCCCGCCCTCGCGGCGCGGATGACCACCCCGTTCACCGGCAACGTCGACTACCTCGCGCTCAACCACCGCAGCGGAGTCATGGCGGACCCCGCGGTCCGGGCCGCCTTCGCGCTCGCGACCAACCGGTCGACCTACCTCGCAGCCATCGGCGGCGAGCCGGCGGGGGAGCCCACCTGGTCAGTCCTCCCTCCCGTGGTGTCGGACACCGGCCTGACCCCGCCAGCCGGTCAGTCGGTCGACGGCGACCCGGTCGCTGCCCGGGCCCTGCTCGAGCGCTCCGGACGCACGTTGCCCGTGACGGTGCGGGTCGTCCACGCCGAGTCGGTGCTCGGGGACAAGGCGTATGCCGCTCTCGCCGCCGGGTGGGAGCGCGCCGGCTTCGACGTGCGCCTCTCGAGCCTGCCGGCGCCGGACTACTACGCCGCCATCAGCGCGCCGGCGGCCGCCGCGGCCTACGACGTCTTCCGCGGCGCGTGGATCCCCGACCTGCCGTCCGCGGCCGCGGTGCTGCCGCCGCTCTTCGACGCCCGCACCAACATCGACAGCACCGGACCGGGCCAGGACGTCGGCTACTTCGACGACGCCGCGGTGCAGGCCCTGACCGACCGGGCCGGCGCGACCCTCGACACCGCCGCGCGCGCCGACCTGTGGCTCCGGGCGGACCGCGCCGTCCGGGACGCCGGAGGCTACGTCGCGCTCGCGGCGACCCGGGCCCTGCACGTCCACGGCCCCGGGGTCACCCACTACGAGGAGCATCCCGTCGGTGGGATCGTTGACCTCGCCACCGTCTCCGTCCGCTGACCTGGAGGTCCTCCGTGCCCCGCAGACTGCTCTTCGTCCACGCCCACCCCGATGACGAGACCCTCACCTGCGGCATCGCGATGGCCCACCACGTCGCGCTCGGTGATGACGTCCACGTCCTGACCTGCACCCTCGGCGAGGAAGGAGAGGTCATCACCCCCGCGCTCGCCCACCTCGAGGGTCACCCCGACGACCTGCTCGGCCCGCACCGCCATGCCGAGCTCGCCGAGGCGCTGCGGCGGATCGGGGCGACGATGCACGTCCTCGGCGCGACGACGGGCACGTCGGGCACGTCGGGCACGCTGTCGCGCTACCGCGACTCCGGCATGGTCGGCTCGCCCGCGGCCGCCCGACCCGAGGCCTTCGTCAACGCAGACCTCGACGAGGCCTCCGGTCTCGTCGCGGACCTCGTCCGCCGTCTCCGGCCGGACGTCGTCGTGACCTACGACGAGCACGGCGGCTACGCGCACCCCGACCACGTGCAGACCCATCGGGTCACCCGGGCCGCTCTGGCCCGCCTCGACGACGTGGAGCTCCCGCGGGCCTTCGAGATCCTCACCCCGCGGTCGTGGGCCGAGCAGGACCGCGCGTGGGCTCGGTCAGCGAGCCCAGCGGCATACCGCGGCGTCGAGGACTGGGTCTCGCACCGACCGGGGGAGAGCACCTCCCGGCAGCTCGAGCCGCCGGCAGCGGACGCCCCCTACCCGCCGTCGGTCGTCGCCGACGAGCGCGTCACGCGCGTCGTGCACGACGAGGCCGCCCGGACGGTCCGCACTCACGCGCTGCGCGCCCACGGGACCCAGGTCATCGTCCTGTCCGAGGAGGTCCACGCACTGTCCAACCTCGTTGCCATCCGCACCACCGCCCGCGAGGGGTATGCCGCCGTCGACCCCCGCACGTGGGCGCCGGTCGAGGGCGGCAGCGGGACGGGCCTGATCTAGCTCGGAGCGAACTCGGAGCGAACTCGGAGCGAGCGCGTCCGGGGCCGGATCCGGGACGTGACGCGCCCCGCGGGTTATCGTGCGGAGGTCCGCCCGTCGTCCCACCGTCACCGGCCCGTGCCGCGGAGGGCCCCATGTCACCCAACGAGACCCGAAACACGGTCCTGCGACTCGTCGTGACCGTCCTCGTCCTGGGCGGCGCGTGGGTCGGGGTGTGCCTGTGGTCGGCCCAGCACCTGCCGGCCAGCGCGACCGTCGGGGGCATCGCGGTGGGCGGCATGACCCCTGAGCGGGCCCAGACCGCCATCCTGCGCGGGTCGCGTGACGTGCTCTCGTCGCCGATGACGATGACCCTCCCCGGCAGCGACGACACCGTGCAGGTCGTCCCGGAGAAGGCCGGCCTCGGACTCGACGCGTCCCGCTCCGTCGAGGGCCTGACCGGCTTCACGCTCGACCCCCGCGAGGTCTGGACCAAGCTCACCGACACGGTCGAGCTGCCCCTGCTCACCCGCACCGACGACGACGTGCTCACCGCGACGCTCGAGGCCATCGCACCGACCGTCGACACCGCGGCGGTCGAGGGGTCGGTCACCTTCCCGCGCGGCGCGGTCTCGATGGCCCTGCCGACGCAGGGCCGCTCGCTCGACGTCGTCGCCACCAAGCTGGCGCTGCGGCGAGCCTTCCCCGACGAGCGGACCGTCGCCGCCGTGCTCCGTCACCCCCAACCCGTCGTCAGCGCCGAGGCGATCCGGGAGGCGGCGACCGGGTTCGCGGCGTCGGCGATGTCCGGCCCCGTCACGGTCGTGTCCGGAGGCGTGCGGGCCACCATCACCCCCGCCGACTACGGCCCTGCCGTGACGATGGTCCCCTCCGGTGACCACCTCGAGCCGGCCTACGACCAGGCCAGGCTGCTCGCCGTCGTGTCCGCGAAGGTCGCGATCACGACGACCCCGGCCAAGCCCGCGGGCTGGGTGTTCGACCAGGGGCGGCCCAAGCTCGTGCCCGCCGTCGCCGGCAGGGTCGTCGACGAGGCGTCGATCCCGGCCCTGTTCGCCGCGGCCCTCACCTCGCCGACCCGCACGATGACGATCACCCCCGTCGTCGCCGATGCCGACTTCACGAGCGAGGAGGCGGTGAAGGTCGGGGTCCGCGAGGTCGTCTCCACCGCCACCTCGCCGGTGCCCCGCGGCGACGCAGCCACGGCGGCGAACATCACGGTCGCGGCCGCGCGGGTCACCGGTGCCTACGTCGCACCGGGCGCCACCTTCCGGCTCAACGCCCGGCTCGGCGAGCGGACGGAGGCCAACGGCTACGGCCAGGGCGTCGACCTCGTCGACGGCCGGCTCGTCCGCGTCACCGCGGGCGGCATCAGCCGGGTCGCCGCCGTCGTCTACGGGCTCGCCTACGACGCGGGCGTGCGGGTCGACAGCGTGGACCGACCCGGCATCGTCGTCGGCCTCGGTCCGGTCGGACGCGAGGCGACGGCCGGCTGGCCCGGGCCGGAGCTGACCTGGACCAACGACACCCCCTACGGGATGCTGCTGCGGGTCTGGGTCGAGGGTGGCGTCGTGCGCGGCCAGGTCTGGAGCACGCGCGTGTGGGACATCAAGGCGGTCACCGGTCCCCGGGCCAACCTCATCCGGCCCCGAGACATCCAGGACTCGTCGGCCGGGTGCGTGCCGCAGCAGTCCCAGCCCGGCTTCGACATCACCGTGCGGCGTGAGTGGTACGCGCACGGCTCGACCCGTCTCGTGAAGTCCGAGAGCTTCACGTCGGGGTATGCCGCCGCCGACCGGATCACCTGCACCGCCCCCCGCTGACCCACCGCGGAAGGTGCGGGGGTCAGGCGGAGGGACGGCCGAGGTAGCTGTACTCGTGGTGCGTCGTGAAGCCGAGGCTCTCCCAGAAGGCGACCCCGGCGGCGTTGTCCGCCGACACCTGGAGGTACATCGCGGGCATGTTGTTCTCCCGGGCGACCATCGCCGCCGCCGACACGATGGCCTGCGCGAGGCCGGCGCGGCGGTGGTCCGGGCGGACCCAGACCCCGAAGAGGCCGGCCCAGCCGACGTGGATCGCCATCCGGGCGACCCCGACGATGCGGCGGGTCTTCGGGTCGCGGACCGACAGGAAGAGCTGACCCTGGCTCCCGCTCAGCACCGCCTCCGTGACGCCAAGCACGACCGGGCGCTGCTCGCCGTAGGCCATCAGCCACTCGGCGGTGATCTCTGCCTCGGCCGTCACGGGCGCGGACTCGGCCGTCAGCGGGGGCACCGCGGCCGAGGCCCCGGTCATCACGTGGATGCGTTCCCAGTCGCCGCGACCGGAGCCCGGCACGTAGCCGCGCCCGACCAGCTCGCGGCCGAGCTCGGAGTCCGCCTCGGCGAAGCCGGTGGGGCCGTGCAGCTGGAAGAGCGGGGGAAGGTCGCGAGCGGCATACCAGCGCTCGCAGAAGTCGACCGACCTCGCGATGTCGAGGGTCGAGTCGCCGACCGGCATGACGGAGTTGGCGCGCCCGGTGAAACCGCCTGCTGCGCGGAGCAGCCAGCCGCCGAGCTCGGCGCGGTCGGTGGCGGGCCAGCCGTCAGCCATCAGCTTCTCGAGGTCGTCGGCAGACACACGGACGTGCGCGGGCCCGGCCCGCTCGGCCCGCGGGGGGACGTCCTTGGCGGCGATGACGTCGGCGCGGATGAGCTTGACCCGCTCCTTCGGGGTGTCGACGATGAGGAAGTCGTTGTTGCGGGCCACCAGCTCACCGACGAAGTCCGTCGCGCTCGCCCCAGGCCCCGGCTCGAGGCGGTAGCGCACGACGACCCGGTGGCCGATGGTGAGGCCCGCGGAGAGGCGGTGGCCCTCGGTCTCGAGGGTGGGGTCGTGCGTGGGATCGCCGTTCATGTCCGGCATACTAGGCGGAGCAGCACTCGCCCTCGAACCGCTCCACAGCAGGAGGTCCCGCTTCCATGACCTATGTCATCGCTCAGCCGTGTGTCGACCTGAAGGACAGGGCGTGCATCGAGGAGTGTCCGGTCGACTGCATCTACGAGGGCAACCGGTCGCTCTACATCCACCCCGACGAGTGCGTGGACTGCGGGGCCTGTGAGCCGGTCTGCCCCGTCGAGGCGATCTACTACGAGGACGACGTCCCCGAGCAGTGGGCCGACTACTACAACGCCAACGTCGAGTTCTTCAACGACCTCGGCAGCCCGGGCGGGGCCGCCAAGCTCGGCGTCATCGACAAGGACCACCCGCTCATCATGGCGCTGCCCCCTCAGGAGCACGACGAGTGAGCCTCCGCTGAAGCCGCTGGACCTGCCCGACTTCCCCTGGGACTCCCTCGCCCCCTTCAAGGCGCGGGCGGGGGCCCACGAGGGCGGGATCGTCGACCTGTCCGTCGGGACGCCGGTCGACCCGACGCCGGATGCCGTGCGAGCGGCGCTCGCCGAGGCCTCCGACGCCCACGGCTACCCGCTCACGGCGGGCACCGACGACCTCCGGTCGGCCATCGGCGAGTGGTTCGCACGGCGGCGCGGGGTGGAGGGACTCGGCCGAGACGCCGTGCTGCCCACGATCGGCTCCAAGGAGCTCGTCGCCTGGCTGCCCACGCTGCTCGGCCTCGGCGCCGGTGACGTCGTCGGCATCCCCGCTGTCGCCTACCCCACCTACGACGTTGGCGCCCGCCTCGCCGGCGCGACTCCGGTCGTCGTCCAGTCCCTGACGAGCCTCGGCCCGGCGACCGCCGCGACGACGCCAAAACTGCTGTGGCTCAACAGCCCCGGCAACCCGCACGGGCAGGTGCTGGGCATCCCGCACCTGCGCAAGGTCGTCGAGTGGGCCCGTCAGCACGATGTCGTCGTGGCGAGCGACGAGTGCTACGCCGAGCTCGACTGGCGGGAGCAACCTGACGGGGCGGGGGGCGGCCACGCCACGACGCCGAGCATCCTGCACCCCGATGTCTGCGGCGGCGACCACACCGGCCTGCTCGCCGTCTACTCCCTCTCCAAGCAGTCCAACCTCGCCGGCTATCGCGCAGCCTTCGTCGCCGGCGACCCGGCCCTGGTCGGGCGGCTCCTCGAGGTGCGCAAGCACGCGGGCATGATCGTGCCGGCCCCCGTCCAGCACGCCATGGCGGTCGCACTGCGCGACGACACCCACGTCGCGACGCAGCGAGCGGCATACGGGCACAGGCGAACTCGTCTCCTCGAGGCGGTCACCCGGGCAGGGCTCCGGGTCGAGCAGTCGGAGGCAGGGCTCTACCTCTGGGCGACCCGCGACGAGGACTGCTGGGACACCGTCGCGGACCTCGCCGACCGGGGCATCCTCGTCGCTCCGGGGTCCTTCTACGGGCCGGCGGGCAACCGCCACGTGCGGATCGCCCTCACCGCCACGGACGAGCGGATCGCCGCGGCCTGCGACCGGCTCTGACGAGCGCGTCGGTGACGCCCGTCGTCCCGACACGTCCCGGTATGGGTTACCCGTCAGTTGGTGGGGGCGGACCGCCTTGGTCCCGAACCCTGCCACTGGGGTAACGTCGCCTGCGGATACGTCCGGCGTCCTGGTGCCGGACCGACAGGAGGCGATGGAACAGTGACGAAGGCAGAGGACGCGACTCTCAAGGTCGCAGACAAGGAACTCACGTTCCCGGGCGTCGCAGCGGTCGAGGGCAATGACGGTCTCGGCGTCGGGGCCCTGCTCAAGGAGACCGGACGGGTCACCTATGACGTGGGCTTCGTCAACACGGCGGCCTGCAAGAGCGCCATCACCTACATCGACGGTGACGAGGGCATCCTGCGCTACCGCGGGTACCCGATCGACCAGCTCGCGGGGAAGTCGACCTTCGTGGAGGTCGCCTACCTGCTCATCTACGGCTCGCTGCCCACCTCGGACCAGCTCGGCAACTTCGAGGAGCAGATCCGTCGGCACACGATGCTGCACGAGGACCTGCGTGCCTTCTTCAACGGCTTCCCGCGGGACGCGCACCCGATGCCCGTGCTCAGCTCGGCCGTCTCGGCTCTCGGCACCTTCTACCAGGACAGCCTCGACCCCTTCGACGAGGAGCAGGTCGAGATCTCGACGGTGCGGCTGATGGCCAAGCTGCCGACGATCGCCGCCTACGCCTACAAGAAGAGCGTCGGCCAGCCCTTCATCTACCCGGACAACTCGCTCGGGTTCACCGAGAACTTCCTGCGGATGACGTTCGGCTTCCCGGCCGAGCCCTACGAGGTCGACGAGACCGTCGCCAAGGCGCTCGACCTGCTCTTCATCCTGCACGCCGACCACGAGCAGAACTGCTCCACCTCGACGGTGCGGCTCGTCGGGTCGGCGCACGCCAACCTCTTCAACTCGGTCTCGGCCGGCATCCACGCACTCTCCGGCCCGTTGCACGGCGGCGCCAACCAGGCCGTGCTCGCGATGCTGAGCCAGCTGCACGAGTCGGGCGATGACCCCAAGGCCTTCATGGAGAAGGTGAAGAACAAGGAGGACGGCGTCCGCCTGATGGGCTTCGGCCACCGGGTCTACAAGAACTACGACCCGCGCGCCGCCATCGTCAAGCACGCCGCCGACGACATCCTCGCCCAGCTCGGTCACGACGACCCGCTGCTCGACATCGCCAAGAGCCTCGAGGAGATCGCCCTCGCGGACGACTACTTCGTCGAGCGCAAGCTCTACCCGAACGTCGACTTCTACACCGGCCTCATCTACAAGGCCATGGGCTTCCCGGAGCGGATGTTCACCGTCCTGTTCGCCCTCGGCCGCCTCCCGGGCTGGATCGCCCAGTGGCGCGAGATGATGGGTGACCCCGAGACGAAGATCGGCCGCCCGCGCCAGATCTACACCGGAGAGCCGGAGCGTAACTACCCCGGCGCTTGACCGGTCACGCACGCACTGACGGGCCCGCCCCCACCCGGGGGCGGGCCCGTCCGCACGCCCGGGGGTGTGAAGCCGCCCGCACGTTCGGTATCCCGGGCGGCGTCGTGTGCGGCGATCGGGGTCGGGCGCCGCACGTTTGGTAGCCCGGGCGGCGAAAGCGGCGGCGGGGAAAGCGGGGGGTATGCCGCTCAGCGCAGGGTGATCGTCACCGTCGTGCCGTCGGCGCCGGCGGACCAGCCGGCCTCGCCGTCGGCGCGGTCCCAGGCTCGCTCGCCGACGGAGACTGCCGTGGCGCCGTACTGCTCGGCGCGCGCGACTGCCCACTGGCCGACCGCCCAGGCCCGGACCTTGTCGGGGGCGGTGACGGTGAGCACGCCGTCACCGGCCTTGGCGGTCGAGATCCCCATCTGCTCGGCCAGGTCGGCCGCGACGTCGGCAGGGGCCGCGTGGGTGGTGGCCGGGTCGAGGCGGCAGGCCAGGCCGGCCGGGGAGTGGCCGGTGAGGGTCGAGGCGAGCACCCGGCCCTGGCCCTCGTGGTCGCGGTAGGCCTCCGGGAAGCCGCTGCGCTGCACCTTCTGGGCGATCGTCGTGATGTCGGCCGTCTCGTAGCCCTTGTACTTCACGAGCGCGTCGTAGAAGGCGTTCGTCGCGTGCACCGGGTCGAGGATCTCCTCGCGGGTGCCCCAGCCCTGGCTCGGTCGCTGCTGGAAGAGCCCGAGGGAGTCCCGGTCGCCGTAGCGCAGGTTGCGGATCTTCGACTCCTGGTAGGCCGTCGTCAGCGCGATCGTCGCGGCCCGGGGGGACAGGCCGCGCTTCATCGAGATCGCGGCGATGGTCGCCGCGTTGCCGGTCTGGTCCGGCCCGAAGCTCTCGGTGACGCCGGCGGCCGTGATGAAGCACTGGGGCGACCGGACGCTGTCGACGAGCAAGCGCACGCCGTACCAGGCGCCACCACCAACGGCCAGGAGCACCACGAGCAGGACGAGCACGCCGCGCCGCCGGCGGCGGGCGGTGTGCGAGGAGCGGGTCGGTCGGCCCGGTCGGCCGGACTCGGCGAGAGTCGGGCGCGGTCGATCGGTCGGCATGGGGTCCTTCGTCGGCCTGCGGCTGCAGGAGTCGGTCTGCGCGTCGACGCGGTCAGTCGTTGGCGTGCAGGCTGGCGTTGAGCGTGATGCCCGTGCCCTTGCGGTCACGAGCCTCGACGGCGCCCGACTGGCTGTTGCGGATGAACAGGATGTTGCTCGACCCCGACAGCTCCTTCGCCTTGACGACGGTGCCGTCCGGCAGCGTCACCTTGGTCCCGGCGGTGACGTAGAGCCCCGCCTCGACGACGCAGTCGTCACCGAGGGCGATCCCGATCCCGCCGTTGGCGCCAACCAGACAACGCTCGCCGATGCTCACGCGTTCCGTGCCGCCGCCCGACAGGGTCCCCATGATCGAGGCACCGGCCCCGATGTCGGACCCGTCACCGACGACGACGCCCTGGACGATGCGACCCTCGACCATCGAGGTGCCGAGCGTTCCGGCGTTGAAGTTGCAGAAGCCCTCGTGCATGACGGTGGTGCCGGGGGAGAGGTGGGCGCCGAGCCGCACGCGGTCGGCGTCGGCGATGCGCACGCCCCGAGGCACGACGTAGTCGGTCATCCGGGGGAACTTGTCGACGCCGAAGACCTGGAGCGGGCCGCCGGCGCGCAGCCGCAGCCGGGTCGCCTCGAACCCCTCCGGCGAGCACGGTCCGGCGCTCGTCCAGACGACGTTGGCGAGCACCCCGAAGAGGCCGTCGAGGTTCTGGCTGTTCGGGGCGACGAGGCAGTGCGAGAGCAGGTGGAGACGCAGGTAGGCGTCGCACGGGTCGGCGGGCGCGGCGTCGAGGTCGATCTCGACGAGCCGCACCTCGGTGCGCACCCCGCGGCGCGGGTCCTCGCCCGCGAGCGCCGCGAGCTCGGCCGGGGCTTCGGCCCCCTGCGGCGCCGCGCCGAGAGCCGGGGCGGGGAACCAGGTGTCGAGGACCTGACCGCTCGAGGTGACCGTGGCGAGGCCGTGGCCCCAGGCGCTGCGCTGCTCAGACATGGCCCCAAGGGTAGGGGGGTCGCCCTCGCCTGCGGAACACGGCCCGCCGGGTGGACCGCAGCCTCCGAGTCCTCCCGAGCCCGTCCGCCTCGGGCCGCTAACCTTCCCGGTATGCCGCTCACCACCCCCGCGCCGGACGCCCCCACCGCCACCCTCGACCTCGGTCAGGACGTCGTCGACCTCACGGCCGCCGTGTGCGACATCGAGTCGGTCAGCCAGGACGAGGGGGCGCTCGCCGACGCCATCGAGGCGGCGCTGCGGCCGCTGGCCCACCTCGAGGTGATCCGCGACGGCAACACCGTCATCGCCCGCACCGACCTCGGCCGGCCCGAGCGGGTCGTCCTCGCCGGGCACATCGACACCGTCCCGCTGACGGCCGAGCCCAACCTCCCGACCCGTCGCGACGGCGACGAGCTCTGGGGCCGCGGCACCGTGGACATGAAGGGTGGGGTCGCCGTCATGCTCCGACTCGCCGCGCACGTCCAGGAGCCGACCCGCGACGTCACCTTCCTCTTCTACGAGTGCGAGGAGATCGACGGGCAGTACAACGGGCTCGCCCTCGTCGGGGCCAGCCGGCCCGAGCTGCTCGCCGGCGACTTCGCCGTGCTCCTCGAGCCGACCGACGGCGCCATCGAGGGTGGCTGCAAGGGGACGATGCGGGTCGAGGTCGTCACGACCGGGGTCGCCTCGCACTCGGCCCGGCCGTGGAAGGGCCACAACGCGATCCACGACGCCGCCGATGTGCTCGCCCGGCTCGGCGCCTACGACCAACAGACCGTGACCGTCGACGGTCTCGACTACCACGAGGCGCTCCAGGCCGTCGCGATCAGTGGCGGCATCGCCGGCAACGTCATCCCCGACCGGTGCACCGTCACCGTCAACTACCGCTACGCGCCCGACAAGGACACCGCCGCGGCCCTCGCCCACGTGCAGGAGGTCTTCGCCGGCTACTCCGTGACCCTGTCCGATGCCGCCGACGGGGCGCGCCCCGGCATGCACCTGCCCGCAGCCCAGCAGTTCGTCGCGGCCCTCGGTGTCGAGGTCAACGCCAAGGAGGGCTGGACCGACGTCGCCCGCTTCTCCGCGCTCGGGATCCCGGCCGTCAACTACGGCCCCGGCGACCCCAACCTCGCGCACATGGACGACGAGCGATGCCCCGTGCAGCAGTACGTCGACGCGGAGGCCGCGATGATCCGGTGGCTCGGCTGAGTGGGCACGGCGCCCGCCTAGAGTGGGGCGCGTGAGCACTGAGAACGACGGCGCGCCGCAGGCCCCTGCAGGACGGGGCGGCCGCGGCCGTCGCCAGACCGGCCCGGTGACCCTGCGCGGCGGCCAGGTCCCGACGACGACGACCGACCAGCGGCTGCTCGACACCGGCCAGTCCACCGACTGGCTGCACGCCGACCCGTGGCGGGTCATGCGGATCCAGTCGGAGTTCGTCGAGGGCTTCGGCGCCCTGGCCGAGCTCGGCCCTGCGGTCGGCGTCTTCGGTTCGGCGCGCACCCGACCCGAGCACCCGGCATACGCCGTGGGGGTGGAGGTCGGTCGGCTCCTCGCGGAGGCCGGCTACGCCGTCATCACCGGCGGCGGTCCCGGCGCGATGGAGGCGGCCAACAAGGGCGCCTTCGAGGCCGGCGGCACGTCGGTCGGGCTCGGCATCGAGCTGCCGCTCGAGTCGGGCCTCAACGACTACGTCGACCTCGGGGTCAACTTCCGCTACTTCTTCGCCCGCAAGACGATGTTCGTCAAGTACTCGCAGGGCTTCATCGTGCTGCCCGGCGGGTTCGGCACCTTCGACGAGCTCTTCGAGGCGCTCACCCTGGCCCAGACCCAGAAGGTGACCCGCTTCCCCGTCGTGCTGATGGGCACCGACTACTGGTGCGGCATGATCGACTGGCTGCGCGACACCGTGCTCGCCGAGGGGATGATCAGCCCCGAGGACATCGACCGGCTCCTCGTCACCGACGACCCCGCCGAGGCGGTCACCGCGATCCGGACCCACCAGACGCACCAGAGACCGCACGGTGACGAGGGCGCGTCGTGAAGTGGGTCATCCTCTTCGCCGGCGTCGTCGTGCTCTGCCTCGTCGTCGCGGTCCTGCTCGGGCTCGTCACCGGTGGGATGGGCCGGGCCACGTCCACGCTGAGCCACGAGCCGCTGCCCGACGAGGCGGTCATCGACGACGACTTCGACGACCTCGTCTTCGACGTGAGCCCCCGGGGCTACCGGATGAGCCAGGTCGACGCGACGGTCGACCGGTTGCGGCGTGAGCTGCGCGAGCGCGACGAGGAGATCGCCGTGCTCCGCGGCGCTGGCGGTGGCACGCGCGCCGCGTGGAGCGGCGAGGACGGCTTCGAGGAGTACCGGCCTGCGGGCGAGACGAGCGACCCCACGCCATGACGACGGCCGCCCTCTCCCGCGTCCGCCCGCAGCCGCTGGCCCTCGCCCCGACGCGGACCTTCGTGCTACGGCTCATCGCCCTCTATGCCGTCGCCCGGGTCGTGACGACGACGGTGCTCCTCCTCGTCCTGCCGCACCAGGTGCCGAGCGGGATGACCGGTGGCGACGGCGTGCCGGTCGACTACTTCTCCTTCACGGCGCTGTGGGACGGCCAGTGGTACCAGCGGATCGCCGACTCGGGCTATCCGCAGGCCCTGCCGGTCGGCCCGGGCGGCAAGGTCGGGGAGAACCCGTGGGCCTTCTACCCGCTGTTCCCGATGCTCGCCCGCCTCGGGATGGCCGTCACCGGCCTCGACTTCGCCGTCGTGGCCGGGGCCGTGGCGCTCGTCTGCGGCTTCGGGGCGGCCGTGCTGCTCGGGCTGCTGCTCCGCGAGCGGATCGGTGACCCGGCGGCCTATCTCGTCGCCGCGCTCTGGGCGAGCTTCCCGACGTCCGTCGCGCTCCAGCTGGCCTACACCGAGTCGCTCGCCATGCTCCTGCTCGTCGCCTACCTCTACGCCCTGTCCCGCGAGCGGTGGTACGTCGCGACGGCCGTGGCGCTCCTCGTCGGGCTGTCCCGACCCATCGCCGTACCGCTCGGGATCGTCACGCTCGTCGTGGTGGTCCTGCGCTGGCGCGGCCGGGCGGCCCGCCCCGTCCCACGGCGGGAGTATGCCGCGATGCTCGCCGCCCTCGTCGGGTGCGGCGTCGCCGGTCTGCTCTGGCCGGCCATCGCCTGGTGGCAGACGGGGGTGAGCACGGCCTACACCGACACGATGTCGGCCTGGCGCGGCTACGCGACGGTCGAGCCGTTCACCCCGTGGCTCGACAAGGCCACCTACTACCTCGGAGACACGGGGGGCCCGTTCTGGCTCGTCGTCGTCCCGGTCGTCATCGTCGCGATGGTGGCCGGGCCGTGGGCGCGGGCCCTGGGCCCCGACCTCCGGGCCTGGTCGCTGGCCTACCCCGCCTACCTCGCGGCGGTCCTCGACCCGTCGACGAGCATCTTCCGCTACCTCATCCCGCTCTTCCCGCTGCTCGTCGTCGTGCTCGGGGCCGGCTGGGCCGACCGCAGGGGCAACGGGTGGACCCGCCTGCTCGTCCGGGCCGTGCCGCTGCTCGTCGTCTTCGTCGTCTGCCAGTACTGGTGGACCGACGAGCTGTGGCGCTTCGTGCCGCCGAGCGACTACCCGCCGTGACGGGCGGCGGTCACCGGCCGGTGTAGGTCGGCTGCTCCTTGGCGAGGAAGGCATCGACGGCGGCCCGGTGGTCGGCGCTCGCGCCCGTCTCGGCCATCAGCCCGGCCTCGTGGGCCAGGCCGGCAGCGAGGTCGGTGCCGACGCTCACCGCGACGGCCCGCCGGATCGCGCCGTAGGCGAGGGTCGGCCCAGCCGCCAGGCGGCTCGCGAGCGCGAGGACAGCCGCGTCGAGCTCGTCGGGCGCGACGACGCTCGTCAGCAGCCCGAGCTCGAGGGCCTCGGCCGCGGGAACGGTGCGGGGGAGCATGAGCAGCTCCTTGGCGCGGGCCGTGCCGACGAGGCGGGGCAGGGTCCACGACGCCCCCGAGTCGCACGACAGCGCGATGCCGGCGAAGCTCGTGTTGAGCCCCGCCGTGTCGGCCGCGACGCGGAAGTCGCAGGCCATCGCGAAGCTGAAGCCGGCCCCGGCCGCCACGCCACCGAGCGCCGCGACGACGGGCTTGTTCATCGTCGCGAGCAGGGTGACGATCGGGTTGTAGTGGTCCACGACCGTCGTGGAGAGCGTTGCGTCCTCGTCGGCAAGGCTCCGGACGTGCTCCTTGAGGTCCTGGCCGACGCAGAAGGCGCGGCCTCGGCCCCCGAGCACGACGCAGCGGACGGCAGGGTCGACGGCAGCCTCCTCGAGGGCGTACAGGAGGGCCTGCTTGAGCCCGAGGTCGAGGCTGTTCATCGCCTCGGGCCGGTTGAGGGTGATCCACGCGACGCCGTCGCGCAGCACCACCTCGACGGGGGCGTCGTCGGGGGCGGCGGGGCTCGAGGACGTCTGTGTCATGAGCGCCACTCTCTCCCATTCGGGCCCGGCGGGGAAGTCAGGCCCGCCCCGGCAGGTGGCGCGAGCGACCCCCCAATTAGGTCTCGTCTGCGAGACGCGGAATAATGTCGTCACAAGACCGAGGATTCCTATGGAAGGGGAACCATGGCAGCAATGAAGCCGAGGACCGGCGACGGACCGCTCGAGGTCGTCAAGGAGGGCCGCGGCATCGTGTTGCGCATGCCTCTCGAGGGCGGCGGGCGGCTCGTGGTCGAGATGACCCCTGACGAGGCTGCGGCCCTGCGCAACGCGATCCAGGGTTGTGACGGCGTCAACTGACGCGTGGTGACCCACGTCGCACGAACCTGAGAGACGGCCCAGCCGGCGTCGTCCGACCACGGGTCGAGGTGCCAGGTGGCGAACCGCTGCTCCACGACGAGTCCCACGGCCTGCGCATCGTCGTCCAGCCCCGCCACCGTGTAGTCCCGGTCGGTCGCGAAACCGGCGACGGCCCGCCCGCCCGGCACGAGCAGGTCGCGCATCCGGGCCAGCACGTCGCGCTCGGTGCCGGGGGCGACGAACACGAGGACGTTGCCCGCGAGCACGACGACGTCGTATGCGGCAGGGTGCCCGGCCGCGGCGAGCGCGGCGGGGGTGAGGGTGAGCAGGTCGTGGACGGCATACCTCGCCTCGGGGTGGGTCGAGACGGCGACGTCGACGAGCGCCCGGTCGCGGTCGACCCCGACGACGTGGTGACCGCGGCGGGTCAGGGCGGCCGTCGTCCGTCCGATCCCGCAGCCGGCATCGAGCACCGTCGCGCCGCGCGGCACGAGTGCATCAACGAAACGCGCCTCGCCGTCGAGGTCCTCGCCGGCGGCGGCCAGTCGGGCGAACCGCTCGGCATAGGCCTCGGAGCCGGCCTCGGTCTCCCAGCGGGTCGCCGGGCCGTCGGAGCGGCGCGCGCCCACGCTCAGCGCTTGACCGCGACGAGCAGGCCCTCGCCGACGGGCAGCAGCGCGACGACGAAGTGCTCGTGGTCGCGGATCGCCTTGCCGACCTCGCGCAGGGTGCGGGTCTCGGCGTCGCGGTTGGCGGGGTCGGCCTCGGCGTCGCTCCACGCGAGCACGAGGGTGCCGCCGCTGCGGAGCAGGCGCCCGGCCTGCTCGAGGTAGGCGGGGTACTCCTGCTTGTCGGCGTCGACGACGAGCAGGTCGTAGGCGCCGTCGGTCATCCGGGGGAGCACCTCGAGGGCGCGGCCGGCGATGACCCGGGTGCGCTGGTGGGCGACCCCGGCGGCGGCGAAGGCCTCACGGGCAGCGCGCTGGTGCTCGGTCTCGAGGTCGATCGTGGTGAGGATGCCGTCGCTGGGCATGCCGCCGAGCAGCCACAGGCCGGAGGCGCCGGCGCCGGTGCCGATCTCCATGACCGCCTTGGCGCCGATCGCGGCAGCGAGCGCCTGCAGGGTCGAGCCGACCCCGTTGCCCACGGCCGGTGCCCCGAGCTCCTCGCCCCGGCGACGAGCGGCCTCGACGTGCTCGCTCGGGGTGACGAACTGCTCGGCGTGGGACCAGGCGGACACCTTCTGGTTGCTCATGGAGCCAGCCTATGCGACCTCGGGCACCCCGCTGACGCCCATCCCGCCTACGCTCGGGGCATGGAGAAGCCGACCCCCGAGCACCGCCGACCCGACGGCGTCAGTGACGAGACCGTCGCGGCGCTCGGCAAGCTCTCCGAGGCCCTCGAGGTCGTCGAGGACGCCCGCGGCAGCCTCTACGCCTTCCACCGGATGACCGGGATGGCCGACGCCACCCTCGGCGAGGCCGTCGAGGCCCTGCGCACGGCCGGGCACGAGGCGCTCGCCGACGAGGTCACCGAGACGCTCGTGGGCCGCAACGTCGTCGAGGGACGCTGGACCTTCCAGCTCGTCGAGGAGTACGACGACGGCTACTACGCGACCTTCAAGCGGCTCGAGCAGCAGGCCCGCACCGACCTCGTCGGGGGTCGCCGCCACCTCTTCGAGGCGGAGATGAAGGAGGACGAGCGCAGCCACGGACACCGTCACCACGAGGCGGTCCCCGACGACGGGTCGGAGCAGGGCGCCGCAGGGGCCACGCCCTGAGGCCTCGGTCACGAGATGCACAGGCTGCGCACAGGTTCCGCACCCCTGGGTGACAAGTCGGGCACGGGATGATGGGGGAACGAATCCCGACGACGAGGCGTTCACCTTGACGAGCGCCCCAAGGAAAGGCCGAGGTCTGCGTGACCACCCCAGTGACGAGTGACACCGACGCGACGTGGACCCCCCCGTCGTGGGAGGAGATCGTGGAGCAGCACTCTGCCCGCGTCTACCGCCTGGCCTACCGCCTCACGGGCAACCCGCACGACGCCGAGGACCTCACCCACGACGTGTTCGTCCGCGTCTTCCGCTCCCTGCACTCCTACCAGCCCGGCACCTTCGAGGGCTGGTTGCACCGGATCACGACCAACGTCTTCCTCGACAAGATGCGCCGCAAGCAGCGGATCCGCTTCGACTCCCTGCCCGACGACGCCGTCGGCCGGCTCGCGAGCCGGGAGAAGGGCCCCGAGCAGACCTACCACGACGCCCGTTTCGACGACGACGTCCAGCGCGCGCTCGACGCCCTCGCGCCGGAGTTCCGTGCGGCCGTCGTCCTCTGCGACATCGAGGGCCTGTCCTACGAGGAGATCAGCACCACCCTCGGCGTCAAGCTCGGCACGGTGCGCTCCCGCATCCACCGCGGGCGGGCACAGCTGCGCGAGGCCCTGGCGCACCGCGCTCCCGAGGCCGTCGCCAAGCCGGAGGGTCTCGCGGCCCGCAGCGGCCTGCGCCTTCCCGGTCGTCGCGTGGCGGCGGGCACGCAGTGAGGGCAGGGGTGATGCGGCCGTGACGCCACACCTGCGCGGCAACGTGCGGGCCTACGTCGACCGGGGCCTGCCCCCGGCGCTGCTCCACCTCTACGACCGCCACGTCGTCTGCTGCGCGATGTGTCGCTCCGCCGCCGACCAGGAGCGGCGCATCATCGCCTCGCTGCGCACCGACACCGGTGTGCCGACGAGCCTGATGTCCTCGCTCATGGGACTCGGCGCCGCTCCCTCCGGGCCGCCGGCACCGGGTGGTCCCTCCGCCCACCCGGTGCCGCCCGTTCCGAGGCCACCCACCGGCTTCGGTATGCCGTCCGCCTCCTTCCGCGACCCCGTGCCCACGGTGCGCCCCTCCTCGCCGCCCCTGCACCGGTCCCCGATGCGGGCCGCGGTGCTCGCCTCGATCGCGGCAGGCGCGTCGGTGGCTGCGGCCTGGGGCCTGGCCGTGGCCCCGCTGCCGACCGTCGGGCGACCGGCCTCCGCACGCGTGCCTGCCGGGGTCGCGTCCTTCGGCAGCGCCGGCCTCGCCTCGGTGACGGCCGTGCGCTCGCTCGGGTCGACCGTGTCGGTGACCGGACGCAGCGGGCTCAGCACCGCACGGCTCACGCCGGTCGGTACCGGTGCCGCGCCCACCACGGTCCAGCCCGTCGACACCGTCCTCCCGGTCGACGGCGTCCTGCCGGTCGACGTCGTCGTCTCGATGGTGCGACGGCCCTGGCTGGTCACCTCGACGACCTCCACGGGCCCGAGGACCGGCCCGGTGCGCGCGACCGTCGTCGGTTCGGCACAATCGGGCCCATGAGCGACGAGTCGACGACGCCGGACGGGCCCCCGCCCGAGGACGTGCGGCCGCACCGGTCGACCCCCGACCGCACCGGCATCATCGACCTCACGGCCACCCAGGCCGTTCCCCAGGCAGCGTCACCGGACCCCGGCACGTCGGCCGGGAGCGACGTCCTCGCCACCCGCCCCGAGCCTGCCTGGTTCGACGTCTTCGCCGACGAGCACCCGTCCGAGGGCGCCGGCGTCCCGGCCCGCGCGGACGCGTCGTGGGGCAGCGACCGCGCTGAGGAGCGCCACCGCGCCCGCTACCACCCGCCCGCGGAGCCGGCGGCCGTGTCCGGCGACGCCCCGACCTCCGTCATGTCCGCCGTGTCGCGGCCCGAGCCGGCGGCGGGAGGCGGCTCAGCGGCATACCTCGGCTCCTGGTCCCCGCCCACGACCGATCCCGACGCGCCACCCGTCCTGCCCGGTGCGAGCACCCACGGCCCGCAGAGCGGCCGAGGGCGGCCCCGGGGCGGCCTCGTCAGCCTCGTCGTCGGGCTCTGCCTGCTCAGCGGCCTCGTCGGCGGCGTCGGGAGCCAGCTGCTCACCGACCGGATCCACCTCGGGGGCTCGAGCCTGCCCGAGCCGGGCCCGGGCGCGACCGCCCGCCCCGCGGGATCGGTCGCGAACATCGCCGCCACGGCGCTGCCCAGCGTCGTGACGATCAAGGTGAGCGCCGACGTGGGGTCCGACACGGGGTCGGGCTTCGTCATCGACACCCGGGGCCACGTCCTCACCAACAACCACGTCGTCGGCAACGCGGCCAACGGAGGGGAGATCGAGGTCGTCCTCAGCAACGGCGACAGCGAGATGGCCACCATCGTCGGCCGCGACGTCAGCTACGACCTCGCCGTCCTCAAGATGAAGCGCACCGACCTCACTCCACTCACGCTCGGTGCCTCGGCCGGCGTCGTCGTCGGCGACCAGGTGATCGCGGTCGGCGCCCCCCTCGGGCTGGAGCAGAGCGTGACGACGGGGATCGTCAGCGCCCTCAACCGCCCGGTCGTTCCGGGCGCGGGCAACGAGCAGTCCTACATGAACGCGATCCAGACCGATGCCGCGATCAACCCCGGCAACTCCGGGGGTCCGCTGCTCGACATGGCCGGCGAGGTGATCGGCGTCAACTCGGCGATCGCCCGGGTCCCGGGCACGACGAGTGCGACGGGCGGCAGCATCGGCCTCGGCTTCGCCATCCCCAGCGACCAGGCCCGGCGCACCGCCGACCAGCTCATCGCGACGGGCAAGGCCATCCACCCCATCATCGGGGTGAACCTCGACCGCACCTTCGCCGGTGAGGGCGCCCAGGTGATCACCGGGGCCGGCGCGGTGACCGCCGGTGGGCCGGCTGCGGCGGCCGGGGTGCAGGCCGGTGACCTCATCGTCGGCTTCGAGGGCAAACGCATGCGCAACGCCGACCAGCTCATCGTCTCGATCCGCGCCCGCGCCGTCGGGGACACGGTCACCCTGACCGTCGAGCGCGACGGGGCGACGGTGGACCTGACGATGAAGCTCGGGGCGGACCCCAAAGGCTGACACCGGGTGTGCAGCGGTCGTCCGTATGATGTGCCAGCCGGGTCCAGTGGAAGCGAGGAACAGTGTTCGACATCAACGGGTGGGAGCTGCTCCTGCTCGGCCTGCTCGCCGTCCTCGTCCTCGGGCCCGAACGGCTGCCCGAGTATGCCGCCAAGCTGGGTCGCCTCGTCCGGCAGGCCCGCACCATGGCCGACCGCGCCCGCGAGCAGCTCAAGGACGAGATGGGCCCCGACTTCTCCGACGTCGACTGGAAGGCCTACGACCCGCGGCAGTACGACCCGCGCAAGATCGTCCGCGACGCGCTCAACGCTCCCGATGACGACGCCTCCCCGGTCGTTGCCACCGCCGGTGCGGCCGGAGCTGCCGGCGCTGCGGGTGCAGCCGGGATGGCGGCGGACAAGCCGCTGAGCACCCCCCGCGGGCACGACCCCGCGCTGCCGACCCCCTGGGACACCGAAGCGACCTGAGGCCCTGGGGGACGGGGAACGGGGGCGGTTCGTCCGCTGTCAGGGGCACCGATTATCGTCGCTCAACGATGCCCACCGCTCCCGCCGCCCGCTCGTCCGCCAGCGTCAACTCGCTCTGGCGGCTTCGGGGCTACCTGCGGCCACACCGCTGGTCGCTGCTCGCGATGCTCCTCGCCTCGCTCGGCGGGGTCGCCCTGTCGATCGCGATCCCGCTCGTGACTCGGGCCCTGATCGACGGTCCGATCACCCGCCACGAGCTCGCCCCGGTGCTGCCGCTCGGGCTGCTCGCGATCGGCCTCGGCACCCTCGAGGCGGTGCTCATCTTCATCCGCCGGTGGGTCCAGTCCAACGCGGTCCTCGGGGTCGAGACCGCGCTGCGCCACGACGTCTACGCGCGGCTCCAGGCGCTGCCGATGAGCTTCCACACCCGCTGGCAGTCGGGGCAGCTGCTCTCACGCGCCACCACCGACCTCTCGGCGATCCGGCGCTTCAGCGGCTTCGGCCTGCTCTTCCTCATCATCAACGTCACCCAGCTCGTCGCCGTCACCGTCGTGCTGCTGACGATGTACTGGCCCCTCGGCCTCGTCGTCGCGGCCGTCTCGGTGCCGATCATCTGGCTCTCGATGCGCTTCGAGAAGGCCTACGTCGTCGTGACCCGCCGGGTGCAGGACCAGCAGGGCGACCTCGCCACGCTCGCCGAGGAGGGCGCCGTCGGGATCCGGGTGATCAAGTCCTTCGGGCGCAGCAGCCACATGACCGCCCGTTACGACGCCGCCTCCCGCGAGCTGCGCGCCACGGGCATGGACAAGGTCCGGCTCTCCGCGAAGTTCTGGACCTTCCTCAAGGTCATCCCCAACCTCGCCGTCGTCGTCGTGCTGCTGCTCGGCGCCATCGGCGTGGGCCGCGGCAACCTCACCCCGGGTGAGCTCGTCGCCTTCATCACCCTGATGCTCTCGCTCGTCTGGCCGGTCTCCTCCCTCGGCGTCATCCTCGCCATGTCGCAGGAGGCGATGTCCGCGGCGGCGCGGGTGCTCGAGATCTTCGACACCGAGCCCGACATCGTGGCCGGCGCCGGGCAGGTCGTGGCGCCCCGCGGGCACCTCCGACTCGAGCACGTCGACTTCGCCTTCCCCGACGACCCCGACCGGCTCGTCCTGCGTGACGTCAACCTCGACCTGCCGCCCGGCGAGACCGTGGCCCTCGTCGGGGCCACCGGCTCCGGCAAGACGGCGCTGACCGCCCTCGTGCCGCGCCTGTTCGACGTGACCCGGGGCCGGGTCACCATCGACGGCGTCGACATCCGCGAGCTCGAGCTGACCACCCTGCGCTCCCTCGTGGCCACGGCATTCGAGGAGCCCACCCTCTTCTCGATGAGCGCCCGCGAGAACGTCACGCTCGGGCGCAGCGACGCCTCCGAGCAGGAGGTGCTCGAGGCGCTGGAGATCGCTCAGGCGGGGTTCGTCCACGACCTGCCCTGGGGCCTCGACACCCGCATCGGCGAGCAGGGGATGTCGCTGTCCGGCGGGCAGCGGCAGCGGCTGGCCCTCGCCCGGGCGGTGCTGGCCCGGCCCGCGGTGCTCGTGCTCGACGACACCCTCTCGGCCCTCGACGTCCACACGGAGCGGCTCGTCGAGGAGGCGCTGTCGCGGGTGCTCTCGGCCACGACGGGCCTCATCGTCGCCCACCGCGCCTCGACCGTCATGCTCGCCGACCGGGTGGCGCTGCTCCAGGACGGCACGATCACCCACGTCGGCACCCACCGCGAGCTGCTCGACCACGTCCCGGCCTACCGCGCGCTGCTCGCCGCCGACGACGCGGGGGAGCGGTCCCGCGAGCCCACGGCGGCGCCGGCGTCGACCGAGGGGGCCCGGGCATGAGCGCGACCCAGAGCTGGCGGGGTGTGTCCGCCGACGACATCGAGGGCGACCTCACCGCCGAGACGAGTGCCCGGCTCGCCGGCCGGTCCCGACGGCTGCTCACCGAGGTGCTCACCCCCTGGTCCCGGGCCCTGCGGTGGCTGATGCTCATCGTCGTCGTCGAGAACGCCGCCCGGCTCTCGGTGCCCTACCTCGTCAAGGAGGGCATCGACGTCGGGATCCCGCCCATCCGCGAGTCCGACGACCTCGAGCCGCTCCTGCTCATCGTCGGGCTCGTCCTGCTGGCCACGGTCACCCAGGCCATCGCCCGCAACCTCTTCCTCGTCCGATCAGGCCAGATCGGCCAGGACATCCTGCTCTCGATCCGCCGGCGGGTCTTCCGCCACTTCCAGCACCTGAGCCCGGCCTTCCACGACCGCTACACCTCCGGGCGGGTGATCTCACGGCAGACCTCCGACGTCGACGCGATCTACGAGATGCTCGAGTCCGGGTTCGACGGGCTCGTCACGGCGGCCCTGACTCTGGTCGGCACCTCGGTGCTGCTCCTTGTCCTCGACCTCAAGCTGGGCCTTGTCGCCCTGCTCTGCGGGCCGTTCCTCATCCTGCTGACCAACTGGTTCCGCAAGGCCTCGGCCCGCAGCTACCGCGCGACCCGCGACAAGGTCGCCCTCGTGATCGTCCACTTCGTCGAGTCGATGAACGGCATCCGCGCGGTGCAGGCCTTCCGCCGCGAGGAGCGCAACCAGGCGATCTTCGACGACGTCAACGACCAGTACCGCGCGGCAAACCTCGTCGCCTTCCGGCTCGTGGCCTGGTTCATGCCCGGCATCCGCCTCATCGGCAACCTCACCATCGGTGTCGTCCTGCTCTACGGCGGCTACCTCGCCTTCCAGGGCGAGGTCACCGTCGGGGTGCTCGCGGCCTTCCTGCTCTACCTGCGCCAGTTCTTCGAGCCGATGATGGAGATCTCGCAGTTCTACAACACGTTCCAGTCGGCCTCGGCCGCGCTCGAGAAGCTGTCGGGCGTGCTCGAGGAGGAGCCCGACGTGCCCGAGCCGGCCCACCCGGTGGCCCTGGACGACCCGCGCGGCGAGGTCCGGTTCGACCACGTCGGTTTCGAGTACGTCGACGGCTCGCCGGTGCTGCCCGACCTCGACCTGACCGTGCCCGCAGGCCAGACCCTCGCGCTCGTCGGCACGACGGGCGCCGGCAAGACCACGCTGGCCAAGCTCGCCACCCGCTTCTACGACCCGACGCGCGGGCAGGTCTGCCTCGACGGGGTCGACCTGCGGGACCTCGGCTCCGAGACCCTCCACGGTGCGGTCGTGATGGTGACCCAGGAGAACTACCTCTTCTCCGGGACGATCGCCGACAACATCCGCTTCGGGCGCCCCGACGCCTCCCGCGAGGAAGTCGAGTCGGCGGCTCGCGAGCTCGGGGCCCACGGGTTCATCTCGGCGCTGCCGGAGGGCTACGACACCCCGGTGTCCAACCGCGGCGGCCTGCTCAGCGCGGGCCAGCGCCAGCTCGTCGCCTTCGCTCGGGCGTTCCTCGCGGACCCCGCCGTCCTCATCCTCGACGAGGCGACGTCCTCGCTCGACGTGCCATCGGAGCGCCTCGTGCAGCGGGCCCTCCAGACGATCCTCGCCGGGCGGACCGCCATCGTCATCGCGCACCGGCTCTCGACGGTCGAGATCGCCGACCGGGTGCTCGTCATGGAGCACGGCGTGATCGTCGAGGACGGGTCACCCGCCGACCTCGTCGCCGCCGGCACCGGCCACTTCTCGGACCTGCACCGGGCCTGGGTCGAGTCGCTGTCCTGACCGGCTCGGCCGAGGAGTCGGACCGAGACCGTCAGACGTGCCGGTGAGGACGAGTCGGTCAGCGTCCGGCGGGCGTCAGGCCGAGCGAACGGCCGGCGAGGCCGCGGGCTCGTGAGGAGATCCCGCGGGCGATGCCGCGCAGCGCCACGGCCGCGGGGGTGTCGGGGTCGCCGAGCACGACGGGCATGCCCGAGTCGCCACCCTCGCGCAGCCGGGTGTCGAGCGGGATCTGGCCGAGCAGCTGGACCGGTGCGCCGATGCTGCGGCTCAGCGAGTCGGCGACGGCCTGGCCGCCGCCGGAGCCGAAGATCTCCTGACGCGTGCCGTCGGGCAGCTCGAGCCACGACATGTTCTCGATGACGCCGGCGATCCGCTGGTGGGTCTGCAGGGCGATCGAGCCGGCCCGCTCGGCGACCTCGGCGGCGGCCTGCTGCGGGGTCGTCACGACGAGGATCTCCGCCGTCGGGATGAGCTGGGCGACCGAGATCGCGATGTCACCGGTGCCGGGCGGCAGGTCGAGCAGGAGCACGTCCAGGTCGCCCCAGAAGACGTCGCCGAGGAACTGCTGGAGGGCGCGGTGCAGCATCGGGCCGCGCCACACCACGGGCTGGTTGCCCGGGACGAACATGCCGATCGAGATGACCTTCACCTCGTGGGCGATGGGCGGCAGGATCATGTCGTCGACCTGGGTCGGGCGCTGCTCGACGCCGAGCATGCGCGGCACGGAGAACCCGTAGACGTCGGCGTCGACGACCCCGACCCGCAGGCCCTGCTCGGCCATCGAGGCGGCGAGGTTGACCGTCACCGACGACTTGCCCACGCCACCCTTGCCGGACGCGACGGCATACACCCGCGTCAGCGAGTTGGGCTGCGCGAAGGGGATCTCCTTCTCGGGGGCGCCGCCACGCAGCTGCTGGCGCAGGGCCGCCCGCTGCTCCTCGCTCATCACGTCGAGGGTGACCTCGACGCGGGTCACGCCGGGCAGCGCGAGCAGCGCGCCGGAGGAGTCCTTGGTCAGGGTCTCCTTCATCGGGCAGCCGGACACGGTGAGGTAGATCGCGAGCTGCACCGAGCCGGTCTCGTCGATCTCGACGGACTTGACCATCCCGAGCTCGGTGATCGGCTTGCGGATCTCGGGGTCGTTGACCTTCGACAGGGCCGTGAGCAGGTCGTCGCGGCTGGGCAGTGCGGGGGCAGACATGTGCTCCATCGTATGCCGACCCACGGGAGCTCCCGGCCGCGGGCGGCCTGCGCCCCCGTGCGCCCCCGTCGTTCGCGCAACCCTTCGCGTGTCAGGGGCGGGGCGGGTCCTCGTCGGGGCCGCGGATGAGGGAGCGCTCCTCGAGCTCGGCGAGAAGGTCCCGCAGCT
The DNA here is from genome assembly GCA_039928615.1 of Terracoccus sp. Taxonomy (GTDB): domain Bacteria; phylum Actinomycetota; class Actinomycetes; order Actinomycetales; family Dermatophilaceae; genus JBDSSS01. The sequence continues at coordinate 26,205 of JBDSSS010000111.1, forward strand.
CGGAGCGGACGAAGTCGCGGGTGGCCTGCTCGCGCAGGGCGATCCGGAGGGAGGCCACCTCCCGGGTGAGGAACTCGGTGTCGGCGAGGTTGCGCTCGTCCCGGGCCCGGTCCTGCTCGAGGGCGACCCGGTCACGGTCGGCCTGACGGTTCTGGGCGAGCAGGATCAGCGGCGCGGCATACGACGCCTGGAGGCTGAGCATGAGCGTGAGGAAGATGAACGGGAACTCGTCGAAGCGCAGGCCGCCCGGGGCAAGGACGTTCCAGACGATCCAGACGAGGACGAAGAGGGTCATCCCGATGAGGAAGGAGGCCGTCCCCATGAAGCGGGCGAAGTTCTCCGACAGGACGCCGAACGCCTCCTGGGTGAAGGTCATCCGCGGCAGCAGGCTGGCCCGCTGCTCCTGCGGCTGGTCGAGCTTGTCCGACCGGTCGGCCCGGTCGGCGCGCGCGGACCGTCGGGCCCGTCGCTCGGCGGCGTCGCTCACGGGGTGACCTCCAGCTCGTGCCGCTCCTCACGCCAGTCCTCGGGCAGGATGTGGTCGAGGACGTCGTCGACGGTGACCGCCCCGAGCAGCCGCCCGACGTCGTCGACGACGGGCACGGACACGAGGTTGTAGGTCGCGAGGGTGCGGGTGACCACCTCGAGGGAGGCCGACGCCGAGACCGGCTCCATCTCCTTGTCGATGATCGATCCGACGGCGCCGTGCGGCGGCTCGCGCAGCAGCCGCTGGATGTGGACGAGGCCGAGGTAGCGACCGGTCGGGGACTCGAGCGGGGGCCGGCAGACGTAGACCATCGTCGCCAGCGCCGGGGCGAGCTCCTCGCGGCGCACCATGGCGAGGGCCTCGGCGATCGTCGCCTCGGGAGCGAGGATGACCGGCTCGGTCGTCATCATGCCGCCGGCCGTCTTCTCGTCGTAGGAGAGCAGCCGGCGCAGCGGGGCGGCGTCGTCGGGCTCCATGAGCTGGAGCAGCTGCTCGGCCTGCTCCGGGGCCAGCTCGGCGAGCAGGTCGGCCGCGTCGTCGGGCTCCATCGCCTCGAGCACGTCGGCGGCGCGGGCGTTGTCGAGGCCGGCGAGGATCTCGACCTGGTCGTCGTCGGGCAGCTCCTCGAGAACGTCCGCGAGGCGGTCGTCGTCGAGCGCGGCCGCGACCTCGGCCCGGCGCTTGGGGTTGAGCTCGTGGATGACCTCGGCGAGGTCGGCCACCTTGAGGTCGTCGTAGGTCTCGAGGAGACGCTCGGCGCTCTGGGCGGCCGTCTGGTCGTGCAGCCCGGCGACGTCGCGGATGTCGACGAGCAGGGTCTGCCCGGACCGCCGGCGGGTCAGGCGCGACATCGCCCGGGAGGCGGACGAGACGCCGGCCGCCTGGCGGACGAACACCTTGACGGCGAACCAGTCGCGGCGGACCGACTGCTCGATGGCGAGGTCCTCGACGACGGCGTCCTCGAAGCCCCCTTCCCGCGCCTCGGGCGAGCTCACGGTCACGGCGCGGTCGAAGAGCTCGGCCGCGACGAGCGTCTCGTTGGTGCGCTGCTCGAAGCGGCGCATGTTGACCAGACCGGTCGTGATGACGGCGCCGGCGTCGATCGAGGTGACGCGGGTCATCGGGACGAACACCCGGCGGCGGCCGGGCACCTCGACGACGAGCCCGATGACGCGCGGCTGGGGCCGGTTCGGGGAGAACATCACCACGACGTCGCGGACGCGGCCGACCTGGTCCCCGAGCGGGTCGAAGACGCTCAGGCCGGTCAGGCGCGCGACGAAGACGCGGGTGCTCGCACTCATGGGCCCAAGGTTATGGGGTCAACCCGTGCGCCGACGCCGTGCACGCCCGTGCCAGTGCCAGGGGCGCCAGCTCGTCGTCGTGGCCGCCGTCCGCGCGGGCACGGCGCGGAGGTCGTCAGCGGCATACGCCCCGGGGGACTCGAGCGGCTCGCCGTGGGGGACCAGCTCGGTGAGCGTGCACGCGGAGGCCCACCGGCTGACCGAGTCGTCGACCGCGTTGAGGCGGGCCGGACGCAGCAGCGCGGCGGCGGTGTCCCAGTCGTCGCTGCCCGGGTCGAGCACCCGCGTGCGCGCCCGGGTCGTCACGAGCCGGCCGCCCGTGTCCTTGCTGCGCAGGATGACGGTGACCTCCTCGGGCAGCCACGGGAGCGGCTGCTCACCGGGGCCGCTGACGACGTAGGCCCGGCCCTCACCCCACACGTGCCACGCGGGCCACGTGCGGTCGCCCGCGACGTCGATCCACAGCACCCCGGACTTGGTCATCGCCTCCGCGACGAGCGCGTTCGGCGGTGTCTCGGGCTGGTCGCTCACGCCGCCAGCCTAGTGACCGGCCCGGTGCCGGGCGGGAGTGACGGCGGTCATAACCCCGCCCGCGTGGCCGTTGCTACGTTGACGCCCATGCGCAGCGCCAAGGACTTCTTCATGCCCCTCGCCGTCGGGGCCCCGGCCCCGGTCCGGGAGGTGCCGGCCCGCCCCTCGCGGGTCATCCACTTCTTCGACCCGAGCAACGAGAAGATGGCGGCCAAGGTGCCCGGCCTCGTCGGCACGGTCGACGTGCTGCTCGGCAACCTCGAGGACGCGGTCAAGGCCGACCGCAAGGACGCGGCCCGTGCGGGGCTCGTCGCCATCGCCCGGGCCACCGACTTCGGGCCCGACACCCAGCTATGGACGCGCGTCAACGCGCTGGACAGCCCGTGGGCGCTCGACGACCTCACCACGCTCGTCACCGAGATCGGCGACAAGCTCGACGTGATCATGGTGCCCAAGGTGCAGGGCGCCGAGGACATCCACTACGTCGACCGGCTGCTGGCCCAGCTGGAGGCGAGGGCCGGGCTGACCCGTCCGATCCTCGTCCACGCCATCCTCGAAACCGCCCGCGGCATGACCAACGTCGAGGAGATCTGCGGCGCCTCGCCGCGGATGCAGGGCCTGTCGCTCGGGCCCGCCGACCTCGCGGCCGACCGCCGGATGAAGACGACCCGGGTCGGTGGCGGGCACCCCGGCTACCTCGTCCGCGAGGACCCCGTCGACGGGGACGTCCTCGGGAGCCGACCGACCTACCAGCAGGACCTCTGGCACTACACGATCGCGCGGATGGTCGACGCCTGCGCGATGCACGGGATCTTCCCCTACTACGGGCCCTTCGGGGACATCGCCGACGTCGTGGCGTGCGAGGACCAGTTCCGCAACGCGTTCCTGCTCGGGTGCGTCGGCACGTGGTCGCTGCACCCGGTGCAGATCCCGATCGCGAAGCGGGTCTTCAGCCCGTCGGCCGACGACGTGGCCCACGCCCGTCGGGTCGTGGCGGCGATGGGTGACGGGACGGGAGCGGTGATGCTCGACGGCAAGATGGAGGACGACGCCAGCCTCAAGCAGTGCCTCGTCATCGTCGAGCTGGCCGAACGCCTCGCGAGCACCGACCCCGACCTGGCCGCCCTCTATGCCGACGCGAGCGAGAAGTGACACCCGTGACGGCCGCGTCCTCGAACGCCGACTACCGCCCGCGCCGGTCCGTGCTCTACCTGCCGGCCTCCAACGAGCGGGCCCTGGCCAAGGCGAAGACGCTGCCCGTCGACGCCCTCATCCTCGACCTCGAGGACGCCGTCGCGCCTGATGCGAAGGAGGCGGCTCGCGAGAACGCCTGTGCTGCAGTGCGCTCCGGTGAGTACGGCCGGCGCGAGCTGACGATCCGGGTCAATGCCCTGGGGACGCAGTGGCACGACGCGGACCTCGCCGCGGCCGCCGCCGCCGGACCCGACGCGATCGTCGTGCCCAAGGTCGGCACGGCCGACGAGGTGCGGGCGCTCGCAGCGGCGATCGAGCAGGCGGGGGCCCCCGACCAGACGCGGCTCTGGGCGATGGTGGAGACACCGGTCGCCGTCCTGCACGCCGAGGAGATCGCGCGCGCGTCCGACCGGCTCGAGTGCCTCGTGCTCGGGACCAACGACCTGCTGAAGGAGCTCGGGGCCGTGGCGGTCCCCGGTCGGCAGCCGCTCGTCACCGCGCTCTCCCTGGTGCTGATCGCGGCGCGGGCGGCCGGGATCGCCGTCGTCGACGGGGTCTACAACGACGTCTCCGACGCCGAGGGCTTCCTCGCCGAGGCGAGGCAGGGCCGGGAGCTGGGGTTCGACGGCAAGACCCTCATCCACCCCGGCCAGGTCGGCCCGTGCAACGAGGTGTTCGCGCCGAGCGAGGCGCAGGTCGCCGACGCGCGCGCCGTCATCGAGGCCTTCGAGGGGGCGACCGCTGCCGGACGTGGCGTCGTGACCCTCGACGGCCGGCTCATCGAGCAGCTGCACGTCGACACCGCCCACAAGGTGCTCGCGACCGCCGAGGCGATCGCCGCGCTCGGCTGACCCTCCCGCTTTGCCTCCTCCGGTTCGTCGACCCGGGAAACCTTCGGAGCCTCCACGCGTTGGAGCAGGCATGAGGCTGGAGCGGAGTGACCCCGGGCAGGCGCCGCGCCCCGGGCTCAGCCGACGCCGCTTCCTCGCGGTCGGTGGGGTCACGGCCGTCGCCGCGGGGACGTATGCCGTCTCGCGCGGCATGGAGCTCCCCTCCCTCGCCTCCGTGGCGGGCTTCACGGCGCCGGCGCCGCCGGAGCTGCGCATCGACCCGCAGCCGGTCGACTTCCGACAGCTCGAAGCCCGGCGCCGCGTGGGCTCGGCCTCCCACGTCTACGAGGTGACGGGCCGACCGGCGACGTTCTACGTCACCGAGCCCTTCGGAGCGCGGCTCGACCGCTGGATGGCCCTGCACCGCCAGCACGTCGACCAGGCGCCGGACGAGCTGAGGTCCTACGGGGCCTGGGTGCGCGGGTCGTCGACGTCGTGGCACAGCTCGGGCGAGGCCATCGACATCGCCCGGCTGCGCAGCGGCGGCACGGACCTCGTCTCGCTGCGGCACGACCAGTGGCGCGACGCGCCGGCACCTGAGCTGCGGCGCCGACTGGCGCTGTACTGGCGCACCGCCGCAGGGCTGCACCACGAGTTCGCCGACGTGCTCACCTACCTCTTTGACGACGCCCACGCCAACCACATCCACGTCGACCTGGGCCGGTTCGGGCCGGAGCAGCCCCGCCTGATCCATCGCTCGAACGCGCAGGTGCAGGCCGTCCAGGCGATGTGCGTCCACGTCTGGGACCGCAGGGACGTGGAGGTCACCGGCGAGTTCGACGACGTCACCCGCGCGGCCACGACCAGCATCCTCGAGCAGGCGGGCGCCCCGGGTGAGCTGACCGACTCGCGTGGGGCGTGGCAGGCCTTCCTGGTGGCGACGATGCGGCGCGGGTGAGACAAGGGGCCGATCGTAGGATCGGGGCATGAGACCCCGAGGAGACCTGCCGGCGGGGCAGCCGGAGATCCTCACCCCGCTGCTGCGGCAGCGCGAGAGCATCATGATCTACGACCGCGAGCACGTCCTCTCGGCGGCGACGATGCGCTCGATCCTCGAGGCGGCCCGCTGGGCGCCGTCCGCCGGCAACTCCCAGCCCTGGGGCTTCATCGTGGGCCTACGTGGTGACGACACCCACGCGGCGATGGTCGAGGTGCTCTCGGCCGCCAACCAGGCGTGGGCCCCTGCTGCCTCGGCGATCATCCTCACCCTCCACCAGGTGGCGACCGACGAGGACCACGAGATCGCCTACAGCGACTACGCGATGTATGACCTGGGCCAGGCCGTTGCCCACATCACCGTCCAGGCGCGGTCGATGGGTCTGCAGGTGCGCCAGTTCGGCGGCTTCGACCACGTGCTGGCCGCGGAGCGCTTCGCGGTGCCGGCCCACTGGGTGGTGACCACCGGCATCGCGCTCGGGCTGCCCGCGAGCCATGGCGAGGAGTGGCAGCTGCCCGGCTGGGTCCAGGCCCGGGCCCGGCTGCCGCGCTCGCGGCTGTCGCTCGAGGCCTTCGTCCACTCCGGCGCCTTCGGCCACCCGGCCGACTTCCTCGACGGCTGAGCCGGTCGACCGGATCTTGCGGGTGCGCGGCCGAACGTCGAGAGAGCGGTCTCTCGGGCAGTGGCCGGGGGAGCTCGCTCCACGAACGAGCGAGCTCCCCGCGGGCGTCCGATGCCGTCACCAGCGCGACGTCGCCGCGGCCATGAGGTCCCCGAACAGCAACCCGCTGTCGACGTCGTACCCACGTCGAGTGAACCAGTCACCCATCGTCCGCGCGTCCCTTTCGAGGAACTCGGGCCCGTGCGGGTTGCCGACGACGTCGACGACCTGGGGCCAGTCGATGACGACGAGTCGGTCGCCCTGGAGCAGGACGTTGTAGGGCGAAAGGTCACCGTGGGCCCAGCCGAGCTCGGCCACCGCGACCATCACGTCCCGGAGCTGCTCGAACAGGTCGGGCAGCAGGGCGGGGCTCGGCCGCGTGCCCACCAACCTCGGCGCGGCCTCGCCGTCGGCGGTGGTGATGAACTCCATCAGCATCTCGTCGTCGCCCAGCTGGACCGGGTAGGGGACCGGCAGCCGCTGGGCCCACAACGTGCTCAGCGTGCTGAACTCGGCAGCGGCCCACATCCCCCCGATGAGCTGCTTGCCGAAGGCGGTGCGGGTCCGCATGGCGCGCATCTCGCGGGACCGACGCACCCGCCGACCCTCGAGATAGCCGGAGTCGCGGTGGAAGAGGCGGTGGTCGGCCGACCGGTAGCGCTTGGCGGCCATCAGGACCTCGCGGTCGCTGCCGGGGACCCAGCGGCGGACGAGGTGGACGTCCGCCTCCTTGCCGGTCTTGAGGACACCGAGGTCCGACTCGACGGCACCGAGGTCGGTGACCACCCAGCCCGGGCGGGGTTTCGGACCGTGGGTGGCGCCGTCCCAGGTCGACCACCGATCACCCTCGGGTGGGGCATCGGGTGAGCTGTCGACGGACACGCCCCGGGGACGGGGGAGGATCAGGCCGGACTCGTCGGAGTCTCGACCTTCGAGGTGAGAAGCGCTGGATGACAAGGGAACTCCCAGATAGAGGTGTGGTGGGCTGAGGCGCCCGAGACCGTCTCTGACATGTCGCCCTCCTGGGGTCCGGACGACGGCCGGTGCCGTCGCGTCTTCGGCGAGCATCGCCCACCCCGGGTGGCCCCGGCAACCGGTTATCGGGCAGGGCGCGCCTGCCCCGGCGTCCGGCTCGGGTGACCGAGCCCACAGGTGGTGGGACTCACACCCCCGGGCCGGGCGTCGGCGCGCGCGCGAGCGGCATACTCGAATCGGTCGACGAGGCGCCCCGTAGCACGGCGCTGCTCGACCACCCGACGCACCCGACTCGAACGCAAGGCGGCTATCACGCATGTCCCGACTCCAGCAGACCGAGGGGCTCACGGAGGAGCAGGAGGAGCTGATCAAGCTCGTGCGGGAGTTCGTCGACGAGCAGATCCTCCCCGTCGCCACCGAGCTCGAGCACCGGGACGAGTACCCCCAGGACATCGTCGACGGGATGAAGCAGATGGGGATCTTCGGGCTGATGATCCCCGAGGAGTACGGCGGCCTGGGGGAGTCGCTGCTGACCTACGCCCTGTGCGTCGAGGAGCTCGCCCGCGGCTGGATGAGCGTGAGCGGGATCGTCAACACCCACTTCATCGTCGCCTACCTCGTGCTCCAGCACGGGACGGAGGCGCAGAAGCAGCACTACCTGCCGAAGATGGCCACCGGTGAGATCCGGGGCGCGTTCTCGATGAGCGAGCCCGGCTGCGGCTCGGACGTCGCGGCGATCAAGACCAAGGCGGTCCGGGTCGGCGAGGACGGCTCCGGCGAGTGGAGCATCACCGGGCAGAAGATGTGGCTCACCAACGGCGGCACGGCCAACCTCGTCGCGGTCCTCGTCAAGACCGAGACGGGGGAGAACTCGGTCTACCGCAACATGACGACCTTCCTCGTCGACAAGGAGTCCGGCTTCGGGGAGACCGCCCAGGGCGTCACCGTGCCGGGCAAGATCGACAAGATGGGTTACAAGGGCGTCGACACGACCGAGCTCATCCTCGACGGCCACCGCACGACCGACGCCCAGATCCTCGGCGGGGAGCCGGGCCGGGGCTTCTACCAGATGATGGATGGCGTCGAGGTCGGCCGCGTCAACGTCGCGGCCCGCGGATGCGGCGTCGCCCGTCGCGCCTTCGAGCTCGGCATCACCTACGCCCAGCAGCGGGAGACCTTCGGCAAGAAGATCGTCGACCACCAGGCCGTCCTCTTCCGGCTCGCCGACATGGCGGTCAAGGTCGAGGCGGCGCACGAGATGATGGTCAAGGCCGCCCGCAAGAAGGACTCGGGGGAGCGCAACGACCTCGAGGCAGGGATGGCGAAGTACCTTGCCTCCGAGTACTGCTCGCAGGTCGTCGAGGACAGCTTCCGGATCCACGGTGGCTACGGCTACTCCAAGGAGTACGAGATCGAGCGGCTCTACCGCGAGGCGCCGATGCTGCTCATCGGAGAGGGCACCGCCGACATCCAACGGATGATCATCGGCCGGCGGCTCGTCGAGGACTACCGACTCCGGACCTGACCTCGCCCGACCGTGCCCGACCTCGTCGCGAGAGGTGGGAGGATGGACCCATGAGCCTGCAACCGAAGAGTTCCGGCCGACCCGGCTTCGCGACCCTCTCTCTCGACTACCCGTTGTCCCTCGGTGTCTTCGAGAAGTACGCAGACGCACAGAAGGCCGTGGACACGTTGTCCGACAAGGAGTTCCCGGTCCAGAACTGCCTCATCGTCGGCACCGACCTCAAGCAGGTCGAGCGCGTCACCGCCCGGCTCACGTGGGGACGGGTCGCGCTCGGAGGTCTCTTCTCCGGTTTGTGGCTCGGACTGTTCGTCGGGCTCATCTTCGCGCTCTTCTCGACGTCGGGCAGCGCGTTCGCCCTGCTCGCGCAGACCGCCCTCTACGGCGCGGCCTTCGGTCTGGTCTGGGTGCTCATCGGCTACGCGTTCACCCGTGGCGCCCGTGACTTCTCGTCGGTCACCCAGGTCGTCGCGACCCGCTATGAGGTCTTCGTCGAGCACAAGTTCGCCCAGCAGGCCCGCGAGATCCTCTCCGCCGAGGGCATCCACGGCGTCGAGCTGCCCCCGCGCCACCCCTCCTGATCCTCTCCCCGAGACCCGGGCCGGTCCCGGATGCAACGGTCAGGGTGACCGAGGTGTCCACAGGGTGTGGGACCTGACGAGGAGGACGACATGCGGACACGGCCCGGCGGCACCCGATGCGACCGGAGGTGGGCGCTGACGGGGGTGACCGCCCTGGCCACGGCGCTAGCCCTGTCCGCCTGCGGAAGCACCCGGGCGCCGGGGGCAGGGCCGGCCACGGCGCTCCCGGGCCCGAGTCGAGCGGTGACGGCCCAGGCGACCGCCGCGGACGGAGGGCTCAAGTGCCCGCCCAGCATCCCGGACCAGCAGGGGCAGACGGTGCCCCAGCAGCCCCAGGGCGTGGACGGCAATGCGAGGCTGCTCCCGGACCGGGTCCCGCCGCACCTGGTCGTGTGCGGCTACCCCGTCATGGACCTCACCGCCACCGAGCCGCTCACGGCGCCTTTCGCGCTCGCGACGCGCACCCTCGCCACGGCTCCGGAGTCGAGCGCCGTGGTCGAGGTGCTGACCTGGGCGCCGCGCGGTGACGGGATGCCCAAGACATGCACGGAGATGGCAGGAGACGAGACCTCCTACCTCGTCGGCGCCTCCTACGGCGACGCGACCGTCTGGGTCGCGGCGAAGGCCGACGCCAACAGCTGCTCCGGCGCCACGAACGGCGACTTCCTCTCCCGCGCCCCGGTCGGGACCACGCTCGATGAGCTCCTCGGCAGCCGCTCCCGTCCGTCGCGCCTCGCCGGACCGTGCGGCGACTGGTCGGCGGGCCGGCTCGGCGACGACGTGACCCTCGCCCCCGCGGGTGAGCCCGGTGTCACCGTCTGTCGGGACACCGTCTCCGGTGGGCCGGCCGCCACGACGCTCGAGGGTCCCGCGGCTGATGCCGTGGTCGCCGCCCTGCGTGCCCTTCCCGCCACCCGGGCCGACGCGACCTGCCCGATGGACCGGGCCACGGTCGACCACGACTTCCGGCTCGTGCTGACGTATGCCGTCGGCCCCTCGGTGTCGCTGTCGGTGCGCCCCGGCTGCACGCAGACGGTGGTCGGCGGCTACCTGGGCTCCACCGACGAGGGCGCGGCCATCGACCTCGCCGACCTCGTCGACCTCGTCGAGGCCTCGAGCCCTCCCGTCCCGGGACCGGACCCCGACGGCGTGGTGTCGAGCTCGCGCTGACCCGTAGGGGGTCGCGGTCAGCCGTCAGCCGTCAGCCGTCAGCCGTCAGCGGTCAGCCGTTAGCTGTCGGCGGACCAGGTCCGGGCGATCCACGCCTCGACGTCCGCGCTCGTGCGGGGCATCGCGGCGGAAAGGTTCTCGCAGCCGTCCTCGGTGATGAGGATGTCGTCCTCGATGCGGACCCCGTTGCCGCGGAAGGCGGCCGGGACGAGCTCGTCGTCGGCCTTGAAGTAGAGGCCGGGCTCGACGGTGAGGATCATCCCCGGCTCGAGCACCGCGTCGGAGTACTGCTCCCGCGTGGCGAGGGCGCAGTCGTGGACGTCGATGCCGAGGTGGTGGCTCGTGCCGTGGACCATCCACCGGCGGTGGTACTGGCCGTGGTCGGCGTCGAGCGTGCCCTCCACGTCGACGCCTTCGGGCAGCAGGCCCCAGCCGTGGAGGTGCTCGGCGATGACCCGGATGGAGGCCTTGTGGATGTCGGAGAACCGGTTACCGGGCTTCGCGGCCGCGATGCCCGCCTCCTGAGCGGCATACACGGCGTCGTAGATCTCGCGCTGCGCGTCGGTGAAGGTGCCGCTGACCGGCAGCGTCCGGGTGATGTCGGCGGTGAAGAGCGAGTCGACCTCGACGCCCGCATCGAGCAGGAGCAGGTCGCCCCCGGCGATGTCGCCGGTGTTCTTGATCCAGTGCAGGGTGTTGGCGTGGTCACCGCTCGCGCAGATCGAGTCGTAGCCGATGCCGTTGCCGTGGTGACGGGCGTGCAGGCCGAAGACCCCCTCGACCCACCGCTCGCCGCGGCCCCGGCGCACGGCCTCGGGCAGGTCGGCGATGACCGCGTCGAACCCGAGGTGGGTGCCCGCGACCGCCGAGCGCATCTGCTCGACCTCCCACTCGTCCTTGACCATCCGCAGGTGGGACAGGAAGGCCGCGAGCTCGTCGTCGGCCTGGTGGCCCGCCTCCTGCCCGGCCTCAGCCGACTGGGCGTCGGCTGCCGAGCTGGCGCGGGCCCGGTCGACGGTGGCTGCCACGTCGGTGTCGGCGTCCCGCACGACGCGGACGGTGACCTCGCCCGCGTCCTTGGCCACGGCGTCGGCGAAGTCGTCGATGTGACGGGCACTGATGCCGAGCTCGGACTCGACGTCCTCGATCGTGGGCCGGGCCCCGACCCAGAACTCGCCGTAGCGGGCATCACCGAAGAACTCGTCGGTGTCGCGGCCGGCGAGGGGCCGGAAGTAGAGGACGGCGTCGTGACCTCCGTCGCCGCGCGGCTCGAGCACGAGGACGGCATCGGGCTCGCGGTCGCCGCCGAGCCCGGTGAGGTGCGCGAAGGCGCTGTGCGGGCGGAAGACGTAGTCGCAGTCGTTGCTGCGGACCTTGAGGCCGCCGGCCGGGACGACGAGGCGCTCGCCGGGGAAGCGGGCGCTGACCGCCTCGCGCCGCGCGGGCGTGAAGCGGGACGCCTCGGACGGCGCGGTGCTGCCCCCCGGGCGAGGAGCCCAACCGCTCGCCACGAAGGCGCGGAACTCGTCGGTCGTCGGGCGGGCGCGGTTCTCTGCCGGCTTCTGGTCTTCGCTCATCACCCGTCCATGGTGGCATGCGCGTCGCCAGCGGCCCACCGGCATACAGTTCAGGGGTGGCCCGCACCGATCGAACCCGCCGGCCGACCACTCGCATGGCTCGGCCCTCCCTCCGCGCGAGCACCCGCAAGGCGATCATCCCGACGGGGCCGCCGACCGACGAGATCCTCGTCTGGACGGAGACCGACGACGTCGAGCGGCACACCGCCCAGGCCGTCATCGACCTGTCGATTCGCGCCGGTGTCGCGATGCTCTCGACCGGCGCCGCGGCGGCCGACGTCACCGCGACGGTGCTGCTCCTCACCAAGGCCTACGGGCTGAGCTCGGTCCACGTCGACGTGACCTACACCTCGGTCACGGTGTCCTACCACCGCGGACCGCACGCCGACCCGATCACGGTGATGCGGATCGTCCGCTTCCGGGTGCAGGACTTCACCCGTCTCGAGCGCCTCCGCGGCCTCATCCTCGACCTCTCCCGCGACCCGATCGACGTCGACGAGGCCCTCGTCCGCTTCGACTCGCTGCTCCAGTCACCGCACCCCTACCGCCGCTGGCTCGTCGTCGTCTCCGGCGGCGTGCTCGCCGCGGGGGCCGCCGGGCTCGTCGGGGGAGGCCCGTTCATCGTCCTGCTCAGCTTCGTCACCGCGACGATCGTCGGGCGGGTGCTGACCTGGCTGAGCAGCGCCGGCGTCGCCTCCTTCTTCGGCCAGTGCGTCGGGGCCGGCATCCCGACCGTCGTGGCGACGCTCGTGGTCATCGCCCAGTCGGCGGGCATCTCCTTCTTCGGTGACGTGTCCCCCTCGCTCGTCGTCGCCGCCGGCATCGTGCTGCTCCTGTCGGGGATGTCGGTCGTCGGGGCCGCCGAGGACGCCCTCGAGGGCTACTACGTCACGGCCGGGGCACGCGCCTTCGAGGTCGTCGTGCTCTCGCTCGGGATCGCGGTCGGGATCGCGGTCGTCCTCGCGATCGGCCAGCGGCTCGGCTTCCCGATCGCGATCAGCTCGACGACGCGGCTGACCAACGACGTCGTCGTGCAGGTCATCTGCGCGGCCGTCATCGCCACGGCCTTCGCCGTGTCGTCCTACGCGAGTGGGCGGGCGGTCGCCGCGGCCGGGCTCGCGGGCGGGATCGGCTGGGTCATCCTCGCCGCCGGCGAGCAGCTGGGGCTGGGCGCCATCACCTCGTCCGCCGGGGCGGCGATGGCCATCGGTTTCGGGTCCCGGCTGCTCGCTCGACGGCTGCACGTCTCGGCGCTCGCCGTGACCACGGCCGCCATCGTGCCGCTGCTCCCGGGTCGCCTCGCCTACCAAGGCATCTCGCTCATCGTCACCAACCCCGACCGCACCGGCTTCAACGACGGTCTGCCGACCCTCGCGCAGGCGTTCGGCCTCGGCCTCGGCCTCGCGGCGGGGGTGTCGCTCGGCGCCTACTTCGCCAGCCTGATCGTCGCCCGGATGGCCGGACTGCGGCCGATGCCCGCAGCGGGCGCCCCGATGCCACGCGGTGCGAGCCAGCGGGCGCGCCGCTCGCTGATGCTCTCCGACACCGGTGACCTCGGCATCGTCGTGCCCCGTCGGCGGCGGGGGAGCCCGCCCGACGCCTAGCTCGCGCTCCACCGTGAGGAAGCACACGGCATACGACGGTGTCCGTATGCCGCTCGCTGGGGGAGGCTGGGAGGGTTCGTCACGCAGAGGGCCGGTCAAAGGAGTGGGCATGCAGTTCGGGCGCAGCTACGAGGAGTTCGAGGTCGGCGCGGTCTACAAGCACTGGCCGGGCAAGACGGTCACCGAGTACGACGACCACCTGTTCTGCCTGCTGACGATGAACCACCACCCGCTCCACCTCGACGCCCACTACGCCGAGGGCTCGACCCAGTTCGGGCGCAACGTCGTGGTGGGCAACTACGTCTACTCCCTCCTCCTCGGGATGTCGGTCGCCGACGTGTCCGGCAAGGCCATCGCCAACCTCGAGGTCGAGTCGCTGCGACACGTCGCCCCGACCTTCCACGGCGACACCCTCTACGGGGAGACGACCGTGCTCGACAAGCGGGAGTCGACGAGCAAGGACGACCGCGGCGTCGTCCACGTCGAGACGATCGGCTACACGCAGGACGGCACCGTGGTGTGCATCTTCCGCCGCACGGTGATGGTGCCCAAGGACTCCTACCTCGACGCCCGCGGCGGCGACCAGCCCGGCCGCCCGGAGCCGGTCGTCGACCGCAACTGGCCCGGCCGCACCGTCGGCTCCGACGCCTGAGCAGGCGAAACCGGTGAGACAACGGAGATTCCCCGGCACCCGGTGCCGGGGAATCTCCGCCGTCTCGGCATCGTGCACACGACGGTCCGGCCACCGATGCGCACGCGGCCGTAGTCTGGCCCGGTGAAGCCACCCGGGCCGCCGGTCATCGACCTGCACACGCACTCCGCCTACTCCGACGGCACCCAAGCGCCCGCGGACCTCGTCGCCGAGGCGCACGCAGCCGGGCTCGACGTGCTCGGCCTCACCGACCACGACACGGTCGCCGGCTGGGACGAGGCGGCCACCACGGCCACCGCCCTCGGGATCACGCTCGTGCGGGGCATCGAGGTGTCGACGACCCACGACCAGGCCTCGGTCCACCTGCTCGGCTACCTCACCGACCCGGCGGAGCCGGCGCTCGAGGCCGAGCTCGCCCGGGCCCGGCACGCACGCGACACCCGCCTCATCGGCATGGTCGAGCTGATGGCGGCGGACGGCATCCCGATCACGTTTGCGGAGGTCGTCGCACAGGTCGCGCCCGGGGCGACGGCGGGGCGGCCCCACATCGCCGACGCGCTCATCGCGAACGGCACCATCGCCCACCGCGACGAGGCCTTTGCCGACTGGCTCACCGACGACTCGCCCTACTACGTCGCCCACTACGCGCCGGACCCGCTGCGGGCGGTCGAGCTCGTCCGCGCGGCCGGTGGGGTCCCGGTGCTCGCCCACCCCTTCACCCGCACTCGTGGCCCGGGCGTCACCGACGAGCTCGTCGAGCAGCTCCACGCGGCTGGTCTCGCCGGCCTCGAGGCCTACCACCGTGACCACGGACCCGAGCAGGTCGCACGGTGCGAGCGACTCGCAGCCCGGCACGGGCTGCTGCTCACCGGGTCGAGCGACTACCACGGCACCGGCAAGCGGAACCAGCTCGGGGAGAACGCGACGACGCCAGAGGTGCTCGCGGCGATCGAGGCGCTCTCGAGCGGCGCCACCCCGGTCCTCCGGCCGTGACGGGGTGGGGAGGGCGGACCGGCCCGGTCGACGGCAGGTCCTAGGGTGGTCGGGTGACGAGCGGACCCGGGGGCACGGCCCAGCAGCCGAGCTTCGAGGGGATGCCCACCCCGCTCTACTCCGCCTCGCCGTCGAAGCTGCTCGCGTGGCTCGACTGCCCGCGGCGCTACCGGATGCAGTACCTCGACCGTCCGCGCCCACCGGCCAGGGGGCCTCGCGCCCACACCTCCGTGGGGATCGCCACCCACAACGCGCTGCGCGACTTCTGGGACCTCCCCCTCGACCGGCGGACGCCCGCCGGTGTGGCGCAGCTGGTCCGCTCCTCGTGGATCGAGGCCGGCTTCCGTGACTCCGACCAGTCCGCCGCCTGGCGGATCCGGGTCCGCGACGCCGTGGTGTCCTACCTTCGCGGGATCGACCGTGAGGCCCAGCCGCTCGGGCTCGAGCGCAACGTCTCGCTCAAGACGGCCACGGTCGCCGTGACCGGCCGGATCGACCGCCTCGACGACCGGGACGGCGACCTCGTCGTCGTCGACTACAAGACGGGGCGCCAGGTCCCCACCGGGACCGACGCCCGCACCTCGCTCGCCATGGCGCTGTATGCCGTCGCGGCCGGCCGGATGTTCCGTCGGCGCTGCGCCACGGTTGAGCTGCACCACGTGCCCTCCGGAACCGTCGCCGCTCACGAGCACACCCCGGAGTCGCTCGACCGCAAGGTGGCCGAGGCGGAGTCGATCGCCTCCGACCTGCGCCGTGCGGATGCGGACTTCCGGTCCGTGGGGTCGAGCTCGACCCTCTTCCCGCCGCGTCCGTCGGCGGTCTGCTCGTGGTGCGACTTCCGGGCCCACTGCCCCGAGGGCCAGGCGATGGGGCCGGAGAAGTCGGACTGGGCCGGGCTCGACGCGAGCGGGTACGACGCCCGCGACGCCGCGCCCGCACCGGTTGGTTCGACCGGCCCGGCCACCTGACAGACTGGCGACATGGCGCGCCGCACCCCGAAGAGCGAACCGAAGACCTCACCGACGATCATCGCGCTCGCGAACCAGAAGGGCGGGGTCGCCAAGACGACGTCCGTCGCGAGCCTCGGCGCGGCCCTCGCGGAGCTGGGCCAGCGCGTGCTGCTCGTCGACCTCGACCCGCAGGCGTGCCTCACCTTCTCGCTCGGGGTCGACCCCGACACCGTCGAGGCGTCCATCCACGACGTGCTGACGGCCGGGGTGGGCCTGGCCGAGGTCGTCGTGTCCTGCGACGACGGTGTCGACCTCGTCCCCTCGACGATCGACCTCGCCGGCGCCGAGGCGATGCTGCTGTCGCGCCCGGGCCGCGAGTACGTGCTGCGGACGGCCCTCGAGGAGGGGGCCGCGGACTACGACGTCGTCATCCTCGACTGCGCCCCCAGCCTCGGTGTCCTCACGCTCGGGGCCCTGACCGCGGCCCACGGCCTCGTCATCCCGATGCCGTGCGAGATGCTCAGCCACCGCGGCGTCGGACAGCTGCTCGACACCGTCGCCGACGTGAAGAAGATCCTCAACCGCGACCTCGAGGTCTGGGGCATCCTGCCGACCCTCTTCGACGGCCGGAGCAACCACGCCCGGGAGGTGCTCGCCGACGTGGGAGAGCGCTACGACCTGCCGGTGCTCGAGCCCGCGATCCCCAAGACGGTCCGCTTCGCGGAGGCCCCGGCCGTCGGCCGGTCCATCCTCGCGACCGCCCGCACGTCCAAGGGCGCGCAGGCCTATCGCGACGTCGCGGCGAGCCTGCTCCCACGGCTCTGAACCCCCTCGAGCCCTCCCGGGAGCCCGCTGGGAGCGTGCTGGGAATTGGGCGGCCGGGGAATGTTTCGGCGCCTTTCCGCGTAGGAACCTGGAGTGACCCAGTCACCCCTACCCACGAGGAGAACCGTGATCAGCACCACCGCCATCGTCACCCCCAGCGCCGGAGCGAAGTTCGAGACCCGCACCGTCGAGCACCGTGACCTGCGTGACGACGACGTCCTCATCGACGTGAAGTTCGCCGGCATCTGCCACAGCGACATCCACCAGGTCCGCGAGGAGTGGGGCAGCGCCATCTTCCCGATGGTCCCCGGCCACGAGATCGCCGGCGTCGTGTCGGCCGTCGGTTCGGCCGTGACCAAGCACAAGGTCGGTGACCGCGTCGGCGTCGGCTGCATGGTCGACTCCTGCGGTGAGTGCGAGTTCTGCAAGGACGGCGAGGAGCAGTTCTGCACCAAGGGCGCCGTCATGACCTACAACGGCAAGGGCTACGACGGGGAGCCGACCAAGGGCGGCTACGCCCAGAACGTCGTCGTCTCCGAGCGCTTCGCCGTCGCGATCCCCGACGGCATCGACCTCGACGTCGCCGCCCCGCTGCTCTGCGCCGGCATCACCACGTGGAGCCCGCTCAAGCGCTGGGGTGCCGGCCCCGGCCGCACGGTGGCCGTCATCGGCCTCGGTGGTCTCGGCCACATGGCCGTCAAGATCGCCGCCGCGATGGGCGCCGAGGTCAGCGTGCTCAGCCGCACCGACGCGAAGAAGGGTGACGCCGAGTCGCTCGGCGCGACCCACTTCCACGCCACGGGCGAGGACGGCGTGCTGAAGGAGCTGCGCAGCAGCTTCGACATCATCATCAACACGGTGAGCGCGGACCTGCCGATGCAGGACTACGTCGGTCTGCTCAAGCCGCTCGGTGTCATGGCCAACGTCGGGCTGCCCTCGGGCAACTACGACTTCGCCCCCGGTGCGCTCATCGGGCGCAGCCGGGTCGTCGCCGGCTCCAACATCGGTGGCATCCCCGCCACGGCCGAGATGCTCGCCTTCTGCGCCGAGCACGGTATCGGCGCGACGGTGGAGACGATCAGCGCCGACGAGGTCGACGCGGCCTACGACCGCGTCGTCGACGGTGACGTTCGCTACCGCTTCGTCATCGACACCTCCACCATCGATGCCGCCTGAGCCACGGCTCCGACAGCTCTGACTGGTCACCTGCAGTGGTGACACGAGCGCCGACCGACGCGACCGCGTCGGTCGGCGCCCGTGCGTCCGGGAGGGGCTGAGCGGCATACGCCCGCGTGCCTCCCGTGGACGGACCGGGCGCCGAGCGGACCGGCGCCCTAGAGTTGAACGGTGCACTGGGACGACTACGACGCTGCCCTCTTCGACCTCGACGGGGTGCTGACCCCCACCGCCGAGGTCCACATGCGCGCCTGGGACCAGATGTTCAACGACTTCCTCACCGAGCGCGGGGTGACACAGCGCTACACCGCGGACGACTACTTCGCCCACGTGGACGGCAAGCCCCGCTTCGACGGCGTGCGCACCTTCCTCGCGTCTCGCGACATCACCCTGCCGGAGGGGACCCCGGACGACGCCCCCGACGAGCAGACCGTCAGCGGTCTCGGCAACCGCAAGAACGCCACCTTCTCGGCGATCCTCGCCGACGAGGGGGTCGCGCCCTACCCCGCCTCGGTCGCCCTGCTCGACCACCTCGAGGCTCGTGGCACGGCGGTCGCCGTCGTGTCCTCCTCGCGCAACGCCCCGTCGGTGCTCGAGGCCGCCGGGCTCGCGCACCGTTTCAAGGTCGTCGTCGACGGTGAGGTCGCCGCGCGGGACGGGCTCGCGGGCAAGCCCTCCCCGGAGACCTACCTGCGGGCCGCCGCGATCCTCGGGGTGCCGGCTGAGCGCGCGGTCGTCTTCGAGGACGCGCTCTCCGGCGTGGCCTCGGGCCGCGCGGGAGATTTCGGGCTCGTCGTGGGGGTCGACCGGGGCGCGGGCGCCCGGGCCCTGCTCGACGGGGGAGCCGACGTCGTCGTCGCCGAGCTCGACGAGCTCATCCCCGCCGACGAGAACGGTTGAGACCCCCGGATGAAGCGCTCCCTCCACGGCAGCCCTGACCCGATCGACCGCAGCCGCTTCCCCGTCGACGAGTGGGCGTGGCGCGAGACCTGGCACAACAGCGACGACCTCGGGGTCACCGAGACGGTCTTCGCCGTCGGCAACGGTTACCTCGGCATGCGCGGCAACGCCGAGGAGGGCCGGGACGTCCACGCGCACGGCACCTTCGTCAACGGCTTCCACGAGACGTGGCGGATCCGGCACGCCGAGGAGGCCTTCGGCTTCGCCCAGACCGGGCAGACGATCGTCAACGTCCCCGACGTCAAGACGATCAAGGTCTACGTCGACGACGAGCCGCTGATGCTCTCGATCGCCGACCTCGAGCACTACGAACGGACCCTCGACTTCCGCGACGGGGTGCTGCGCCGCTCGCTCGTGTGGCGCACCCCGTCGGGCAAGCGGGTCCGGATCGAGTCGCGCCGGATGGTCTCCTTCGAGCAGCGCCACCTCGCGGTCATGACCTTCGACGTCACCCTGCTCGACGCCGATGCACCCGTGGCGATCTCGTCGCAGGTCCTCAACCGCCAGGACGGACAGGACGAGTACCACGTCGCGTCGGCGGTCGGCGAGGGGGCCGACCCCCGCAAGGCGAGCCAGATGACCGAGCGGGTGCTCGAGCCGCAGAGCAACTGGACCAGCGACCGGCGCACCGTCCTCAGCTACCGCTGCGCCAACTCGGGGATGACGCTCGCCGTCGGGGTCGACCACGAGCTGACGACGGAGAACGACTACGAGGAGATCACCCACGCAGAGGAGGACCTCGGCAAGAAGGTCTACCGGATCCGGGGGAAGGTCGGCCGGCCGATCAGGCTCACCAAGGTCGCGGCCTACCACACGTCGCGCGGGGTGCCCGTGCGCGAGCTCGTCGACCGCACCCGGCGCACCCTCGACCGAGTACGCGACTCGGGTGTCGAGGAGTGCTTCGCCGAGCAGCGGCAGTGGCTCGACCGCTTCTGGGCCGACTCCGACGTGCGGGTCGACGGCCACCCCGCCGTCCAGCAGGCCGTGCGGTGGAACCTCTTCCAGCTCGCGCAGGCGTCCGGCCGCGTCGAGCAGTCCGGCATCGCCGCCAAGGGGGTGAGCGGGTCGGGCTACGAGGGCCACTACTTCTGGGACACCGAGACCTACGTGCTGCCCTTCCTCACCTACACCTCGCCGCAGGTCGCGCGCGGCGCCCTCCGCTTCCGCTACCTCATGCTCCCGGCTGCCCTGCGCCGGGCCAAGGACCTCTCCCACGTCGGGGCCCTCTTCCCGTGGCGGACGATCAACGGCGAGGAGGCCTCGGCCTACTACGCTGCGGGCACGGCGCAGTACCACATCAACGCCGACATCGCCTTCGCGCTGTGCAAGTACGTCCAGGCCACCGGGGACGACGACTTCATGCTGCGCGAGGGCATCGACATCCTCGTCCTCACGGCGCGGATGTGGGCCGACCTCGGCTTCTGGCTCGGCACGGGCGACCAGCGGCGCTTCCACCTGCACGGCGTCACCGGCCCCGACGAGTACACGACCGTCGTCAACAACAACCTCTTCACCAACGTCATGGCTCGCTACAACCTCGAGCAGGCCGTGCAGTGGGTGGAGTGGGCCCGGCGGCAGGAGCCACGGGAGTTCGCCCGGCTGGCCCAGAAGCTGCGCCTCACCGACGAGGAGGTCGTCGAGTGGGCGGCCTGTGCGGAGGGCATGCACATCCCCTTCGACGAGGGTCTGGGGATCCACCCGCAGGACGACTTCTTCCTCGACCGCGAGGTCTGGGACCTCAGCCGCACCCCGGAGGAGCTGCGGCCGCTGCTGCTCCACTACCACCCGCTGGTGATCTACCG
>JBDSSS010000112.1:0-27949 GCA_039928615.1 Terracoccus sp.
TGAAGCCAGCCCCGAGACGAGGTAATTGGCATCGATTTATTTGACACGCTGTTGAGTTCTCAAGAATCGGACACACACCATCCCACAACCATCCAGGCCATGCTCCGGGGCAACCCTTCAAACTTACCCGCCTCCAACTTCGGAGTCAAACCCGTGATCCGCTCTTCAGAGCGGCCAGGTCCGACGCCAGTGGCATCAGCAGGACATCCAGTAAACCACACCCCGTGGGGCGCTTGCACCAGATCTTCCACCAGCCCCGGGACCGGCCAGCTTCGCGAGCAATTGCTTGCTGCGGTGGCGTCCGTTCCTCCCTGTCGGGCTGACGTAGAGAACAGTAACCCGCTCCGCGCCCACGTGCCAAATCCGGGTGCCCCAGGACCCCCTCAGACAGCAAGAAGGACCCGGGATCCCTTGCAGCGCAAGCGATTCCGGGCCCTCCACGGTGACCGTCAGCCTCGTCGGGCCGCCGCGAGGCTCTTGCGGCCCCGCTTGAGCACCGCGACGACGCCGTGCAGGAAGTCCTCCTCGCCGAGCACGCGCTCGGGGTCGGTGAGCTTGACGTTGTTCAGCGACGCCCCGCCCTCCCCGATCGCCCGCCTGGCAGCCTTGCGGGAGTCGACCAGTCCCACCGCCACGAGGGCGTCGACGACCGAGGTCCCCGCCGGCACGGTGTCACCGGGCAGCTCGGCCGTGGCGTCACCGAGGGTCGGGCCGTCGAGCGCAGCGAGGTCCCCCTTGCCGAAGAGTGCCTCCGACGCGGCCTGCACCGCCTCGGTGGCCCCCGCGCCGTGCACGAGCGTCGTCACGTCCGCGGCGAGCGCTCGCTGCGCCGCCCGTCGGAACGGCTCCTCGCTCACCTGGCGCTCCAGCTCGGCGATGTCGTCGGGCCCCCGGTCGGTGAAGACCTTGAGCAGCGAGACGACAGACGCGTCCTCGATGTTGAGGAAGTACTGGTAGAAGGCGTAGGGGCTCGTCATGTCGGCGCTGAGCCACACGGCGTTGCCCTCCGACTTGCCGAACTTCATCCCGGCGGCGTCGGTGAGCAGCGGGGTGGTCAGCAGGTGCACCGACTCCCCCTCCGCACGGTGGATGAGGTCGACGCCAGCCGTGAGGTTGCCCCACTGGTCGCTGCCCCCCGTCTGCAGGGTGCAGCCGAACTCCCGGTAGAGGTGCAGGTAGTCGAAGCCCTGCAGCAGCTGGTAGCTGAACTCCGTGTAGGAGATCCCCTCGTTGCTCTCGAGCCGTGTCGCGATCGCGTCCTTCTTGATCATCTGGTTGACCCGGAAGTGCTTGCCCACGTCGCGCAGGAAGTCGAGCGCTGTGAGTGACGCGGTCCAGTCGAGGTTGTCGACGAGCATCGCGGGGTTGTCCCCCTCGAAACGCAGGAACGGCTTCACGAGAGCCTTGATCCGCGCCACGTTGTCGGCCGTCTGGTCCTTGGTGCGCAGCACCCGCTCCGCCGTCGGTCGTGGGTCACCGATCAGTCCGGTCGATCCGCCGACGAGGCAGATGACCCGGTGCCCCTGCTGCTGGAAGTGTCGCAGCACGACGAGCTGGACGAGGTTGCCGAAGTGCAACGACGGCGCCGTCGGGTCGAAGCCGCAATACAGCGTGAGGGGTCCCTCCGCGAGTGCCTCTCGCAGCGCCGCCTCGTCGGTGGACTGTGCCACCAGGCCGCGCCACTGCAGCTCGTCGAAGATGTCGGTCACGGGTATCGGTGTCCTCTCGGTGGTGCGGGCGCCCTGCCCGCCACGTCACAGCCTGCCCTAGCCGGTCGCCGTCAGGCCACCGGGTTCACCCACCGTCCGGGCTCCCGGTCGTCAGGACCCACGCCGGGGTCGGGCCGGGGGACGCGGCGCGGCGCGCCGGTACGGCGACACGGTGGGCTCCCCCTCGAGCCAGAACCGCCATGGGTATGCCGTCCCGTCGCCTCCCGGTCCTCGCACCCCCACGCGCGGGCCCGTGAGCACCGCAGGTCGGTCCTCGGAGGCCGGGCTCCACAGGCTGAGCCCGTCGCCGTCCTCGTCGCCGCACAGGTCGGACCCGGAGTTCGACCCCGTCACGCCGATGGCCCGCGTGAGCCGACCCGGTCCGCGGCACCAGTCCCGCGCCGTGGCCGCCCCCCGCCGGGACGCAACCACGTCGTGGCCGGACACCACCTCGGCCGCACGGACGAGCACGACGTTGGGCACGCCCGGTCCGTCGGTGACGACGCAGAGCATCCAGTGGTGGCCATAGGTGAAGTAGACGAAGGCGTGCCCGGCCGGGCCGAACACGGGCGCGTTGTGCGGCGTCGGCCGAGCGAGCACCGTCGAGGCCGGATCGGTGCCGCCGGCATACGCCTCGGTCTCCGTGATCCGCACGACGACGCCACCACGGGCGATCCGGCACCCGAGCAGGTCGCGCGCGACGTCGAGCACCGGACGCGCGAGCTCATCGCGCCCGATCCGCTCACCCGACAGGGTCACGTCGGGTCCGCGGCGCGGCGACGCACCGCTCCGGGGCGGTAGGTCGAGACGCTCGGCTCGCCCTCGGCCCAGAACCGCCACGGGAAGGCCTCGCCATCGCCGCCCGGTCCGCTCACCCCTACGCGCGGCCCCACCCGCACCACGTCGGGACCGACACCGGCGGTCACCGTGAGGTCGATGGGCTCACCCAGCGGCGGGTGGCAGAAGTCGCGGCCGGTGTCGGCGCCCGTGAGCGCAAGTGCCTGGGCGAGCCGGCCGGGTCCGCGCGTCCAGTCGCGGCGCGTCACACGGGAGCGCCGCCGCCGCACGAGGTCCTCGCCCCCGACGACCTCGCCGGCGCGGACGAGGACGGCCTCGGCCTCCCCCACCGCACCGGTCACGAGGCAGAGCATCCAGTGGTTGCCGTAGGTGAAGTAGGCGTAGGTGAAACCGGGCGGCCCGAACATCGGCCGGGTCCGCGGCGTCTCCCCGCGGTAGGCGTGCGACCCCGGGTCGAGGTGACCGGCATACGCCTCCGTCTCGGTGATCCGCACCGTGACGCCGCCGTGCGTGAGGTGGCACCCGAGCAGGTCGCGCGACACCGCGAGCACCGGCCGGGCGAAGAAGTGCCGCCCGAGCAGCTCGCCCTCGCCGGATGTGTCCCCCGTCTGCACGCGTCAGACGGTAGCGCCCGACCACAGTCGGGCGGCGGCGAGGCGCTCCCGGGCGGCGGCGAGCTGCTCCGAGACGCGGGCCGGGGCCGTCCCCCCGACCGCGTCGCGCGACGCGAGCGAGCCGGCGACGGACAGGACCGAGCGCACCTCGGGCGTGAGGTGCTCGCTGAGCCGGGAGAAGTCCTCGTCGGAGAGGTCCCACAGCTCGGTGCCGCGGCCCTCGCACTCCTGCACGCAGGCGCCGGCGACCTCGTGGGCGACGCGGAAGGGCACGCCCTGACGCACGAGCCACTCGGCGATGTCCGTGGCGAGGGCGAAGCCCTGCGGCGCGAGCGACTCGAGGCGCTCGGTGTGGAAGGTGAGGGTCGCGACCATGCCTGAGAACGCTGGCAGGAGCACCTCGAGGGTGTCGACCGCGTCGAAGACCGGCTCCTTGTCCTCCTGGAGGTCGC
Source organism: Terracoccus sp. (assembly GCA_039928615.1). GTDB lineage: Bacteria > Actinomycetota > Actinomycetes > Actinomycetales > Dermatophilaceae > JBDSSS01. Next base: position 3,574 of record JBDSSS010000112.1, read on the forward strand.
GGTTGTAGGCGAGAGGAAGGGCCTTGAGGGTGGTCAGCAGACCCGCGAGGTCACCGACGAGCCGGCCGGCCTTGCCGCGGGCGAGCTCGGCGACGTCGGGGTTCTTCTTCTGCGGCATGATGCTCGACCCGGTCGAGTAGGAGTCGTGCAGGGTGATGAAGGAGAACTCCTTCGTCGCCCACAGCACGACCTCCTCGGCAAACCGGGAGACGTCGACGGCCGTCATCGCACAGACGAAGCTGAACTCCGCGGCGAAGTCGCGCGACGCAGTGCCGTCGATGGAGTTCTCGACGGAGCGGCTGAAGCCGAGGTCGTGGGCGATCGCCTCGGGGTCGAGCCCGAGCGAGGACCCCGCGAGGGCTCCGGAGCCGTAGGGCGAGGAGTCGCACCGCACGTCCCAGTCGCGCAGCCGGTCGACGTCGCGCAGCAGTGCCCAGGCGTGGGCGAGCAGGTGGTGCGAGAGCAGCACCGGCTGGGCGTGCTGGAGGTGGGTGCGCCCCGGCATCGCCACACCGAGGTGCGTGTCGGCCTGCGCCACAAGGGAGTCCACGACGTCGAGGACGAGACCGCCGACGATGCGAGCGTGCTCGCGCAGGTAGCGCCGGAAGAGCGTGGCCACCTGGTCGTTGCGCGACCGTCCGGCGCGCAGCCGCCCGCCGAGGTCGGTCCCGACGCGGTCGATGAGGCCTCGCTCGAGCGCGGTGTGGACGTCCTCGTCGTCGAGCTCGGGGACGAAAGCGCCTGACACCACGTCGGACTCGAGCTCGTCGAGACCGGCGATCATCCCCGCGAGGTGCTCGTCGGAGAGGAGACCGGCGGCGTGCAGGACCCGCGCGTGCGCCCGCGACCCTGCGAGGTCGTGCGGAGCGAGACGCCAGTCGAAGTGGGTGCTCTTGGACAGCGCGGCGAGGGCCTCGTCCGGTCCACCCGCGAACCGGCCGCCCCACAGGCTCACGCGCTCGTCGGTCGGCTTCTCGCTGCTCATCGGTGTGTCTCTCCTTGGCGGGGTGGGTGCGGGGTGGATGGGTGCGGGGTCGGGGTGGTGCGGGGCGTGCAGGGTGTCAGTCACGGGCGCCGGCGAGGGCCAGCAGCTGCTCGGCGACGCGCTTTGCCTGGTCGGCGGTGCCCGTCACGAGCATGATCGTGTCATCCCCGGCGATGGTCCCCACGACGTCGGGGTCGCGGGTCTGGTCGATGGCGGAGGCGAGGTAGCTCGCCGCACCGGGCGGAGTGCGCAGCACGACGAGGTTCGTGGCCACCGCCGCCGACACGAGCAGCTCCTCGCAGGTGCGGCGGAGCCGGTCGCTGGCGCCGTCGCCGAGCGTGCCCACGACGCCGAGGTCCGCCCCGTCACCGGGGACCGCGTAGGCGAGCGACCGTCCGCGTCGCACCTTGACCGCACCGACCTCGACGAGGTCGCGCGAGAGCGTGGCCTGGGTGACGTCGGTGCCCTCCTCGGCGAGCAGGTCGGACAGCTCGCCCTGGCTGTGGACGACGTGCTGCTCGAGCAGCTCGACGATGCGTCGCTGGCGCTGGGTCCGACTCATCGGGCCGCCTCCCGCGCGGTGTCGAGGATGCCCGGCAGCGCGTCGACGAAGCCGGTCAGCTCGCCGGCGCTGAGCACGAGCGGCGGGGTGAGCCGGAGCGCGGTCGGCGTCACCGCGTTGACGATGAAGCCCGCGTCGCGCGCTGCCGCCATCACGGCCGGTGCGGGTATGCCGCTCAGCTCGACCGCGCGCATCAGCCCGCGGCCGCGGGTGCCCGAGACCCCTTCGACGCGGACGTCGTCGAGCAGTGCTCCGACGCGACGGACGTTGCCGCGCAGGTCGTCCCGCTCGATCGTGTCGAGGACGGCGAGTCCGGCGGCGCAGGCGAGCGGGTTGCCGCCGAAGGTGGTCCCGTGCTGACCGGCCGCGAGCATCCCCGTCACGGCGTCGCCGAAGGTCACGAGTGCACCGATGGGCACCCCGCCGCCGAGGCCCTTCGCCAGGGTCATCGCGTCGGGGACGACCCCGGAGGCCTGGTGGGCGAACCAGTCACCGGTGCGGCCGATCCCGCTCTGGATCTCGTCGAGCACGAGCAGCGCCCCGTGGCGGGTGGCGAGCTCGCGGGCCAGCCGGAGGAACTCGCCCGAGACCTCCCGCACGCCGGCCTCGCCCTGGATCGGTTCGATGAAGATCGCCGCCGTCGTGCCGTCGACGGCTTCGCGCAGGGCCTCGAGGTCGTCGGGCGCGACGAACTCGACCCCGGGGATGAGCGGCTCGAAAGGCTCGCGGTAGGAAGCCTTGTGGGTGAGGGCCAGCGCCCCCGTGGACCGGCCGTGGAAGGACCCTTCGAGGGCGATGATCCGCGAGCGGCCGGTGCGGCGCGAGAGCTTGATCGCGGCCTCGGTGGCCTCGGTCCCGGAGTTCGTGAAGAAGACGCCGGAGCCCTCCGGGGCCGCCGCGATCTCGAGGATCCGCTCGGCGAGGTGGACGGCCGGCTCCGAGGTGAAGAAGTTGCTCACGTGGATCGCCGCCTCGGCCTGCTTGGCGACCGCCTGGACGAGCGCCGGGTGACCGTGGCCGAGCGCGTTGACGGCGATCCCGGACAGCAGGTCGAGGTAGCGGTTGCCGTCGACGTCGGTGACCCAGCACCCGTGCCCGGAGGCGAGGACGAGCTGGGGCAGGCCGAAGACCTGCACCATCGAGCGGGCGTAGCGGTCGAGCAGCGCGGATCCGGCGGTCATGGGTTGCCTCCCGATGGGGTGTCGGCGACGTCGGGCAGCACCATCGTGCCGATGCCCTCGTCGGTGAAGACCTCGAGCAGGATCGAGTGCGGCTTGCGGCCGTCGACGACGTGGGTCTGGGGCACGCCACCCTCGACGGCGCGGATGCAGGCCTCGAGCTTGGGCACCATGCCCTCCTCGACCCGGCCGAGCAGCTCCTTCGCGGCGGTGACGTCGATGCTCGACAGGAGCGAGCCCCGGTCGGGCCACCGGGCATAGATGCCCTCCACGTCGGTGAGCACGACGAGCTTCTCCGCGCGCAGGGCCACGGCGAGCGCGGCCGCGGCCGTGTCGGCGTTGACGTTGAGGACCTGCCCGTCGACGTCGAGATCGGGGGCGACCGTCGAGACGACGGGCACCCGGCCCGCGTCGAGGATGTCGAGGACGGCTCCGGGGTTGACGCTCTCGACGTCGCCGACGAGGCCGATGTCGACCATCTCACCGTCGATGACGGTGCCGCGCCGGCGGGCGCCGAGCAGCCCGGCGTCCTCGCCGGACAGGCCGACGGCGATCGGGCCGTGCTGGTTGAGCAGGCCGACGAGCTCGCGCCCCACCTGGCCGGTGAGCACCATCCGGACGACGTCCATCACCTCGGGCGTCGTCACCCGCAGGCCGCCCTTGAACTCGCTCGTCATCCCGAGCCGGTCGAGCATCGCCTTGATCTGGGGGCCGCCGCCGTGGACGACGACCGGGCGCAGACCGGCATACCGGAGGAAGGCGATGTCCTGGGCGAAGGCCTGCTTCAGGGCATCGTCGACCATCGCGTTGCCGCCGTACTTGACGACGACGAGTGCGCCGCGGAAGCGCTCGAGCCACGGGAGGGCCTCGACGAGGGTCATCGCCTTGCTCGCGGCGACGCGCAGGGCGGCGGCGTCGATGACGCCGCGGAGGTTCTGCTGCTGCTCATGCAGCTGCTCGGGGGTCATGTGCTGTAGGCCGAGTTCTCGTGGACGTAGTCGTGGGTGAGGTCGTTGGTCCAGATCGTCGCCGTGGCACTGCCCGCGTGGAGCTCGACGAGGACGTGGACCTCGCGGGGGGTGAGGTCCACGAGGGAGCGGTCGGCGCCGACGCCACCGGCGCGACAGACCTCGACCCCGTTCATCGCGACGTCGAGCGCCGTCGGGTCGAAGGCGGCCTTCGTCGTGCCGACCGCCGCGAGCACCCGGCCCCAGTTGGGGTCGTTGCCGAAGATCGCGCACTTGAAGAGGGTGTTGCGGGCCACCGCCCGGGCCACCTCGAGGGCGTCCTCGGTCGTTGCCGCGGAGCGCACCTCGATGGCGATGTCGTGCGCGGCGCCCTCGGCGTCGGCGATGAGCTGGCGGGCGAGGTCGCGGCACACGGTCGTCAGGGCGGCAGACAGCGCCGGTCGGTCGACGGCCACGCCGGAGGCCCCGGAGGCCAGGACGACGACGGTGTCGTTGGTCGACATGCAGGCGTCGGAGTCGATCCGGTCGAAGGAGACCTCGGTCGCGGACCGCAGGGCCTCGTCGAGGTCCGCCGGCTCGACGACGGCGTCGGTCGTCAGCACGACGAGCATCGTCGCGAGCGCCGGCGCGAGCATCCCGGCGCCCTTGGCCATGCCGCTGACGGACCAGCCGCCGCCCTCCGCGCCGTCAGGCACGACGACGGTCGCGACCTTGTGCACGGTGTCGGTCGTCTTGATTGCCACGGCCGCGGCCTCGTGGCCGTCAGCCGACAGCGCGCCTGCCGCTGCGTCGACGCCGGCCAGCAGCGTGTCCATCGGGAGCAGCTCGCCGATCAGTCCCGTCGAGCAGACGACGACGTCGCCCGCGGACACCGCGAGGGCGACCGCGACGTGCTCGGCGGTGCGGTGCGTGTCGAGGAAGCCCTGGGGGCCGGTGCAGGCGTTGGCCCCGCCCGAGTTGAGCACGACCACGTCGGCCCGCCCGTCGGAGACGACCTGCCGCGACCAGGTGACCGGGGCCGCCTCGACCCGGTTGCTCGTGAAGACGGCCGCCGCGTGGTGGTCGGGTCCGTCGTTCACGACGAGGGCGAGGTCGGGGGTGCCGCTCGCCTTGAGCCCGGCGGTGACACCGGCGGCGCGGAAGCCGCGCGGGAGCGAGACGGTCATGGGGCGAGTCCTGTCTGCGGGAGACCGGCGGTCTCGTCGAGCCCGAGGGCGAGGTTGGCGCACTGGACCGCGGCGCCGGCCGTGCCCTTGGTGAGGTTGTCGATGGCGGAGACGACGACGACCCGGCCGGAGTGGGGGTCGAGGGCGACCTGCAGGTGCACGAGGTTGGAGCCGAGCACGTCCGCGGTGCGCGGCCAGGTGCCCTCGGGCAGGAGGTGGACGAAGGGCTCGTCGGCGTAGGCCGCGGCGAGGGCCTTCCGCACGGTCTGGGCGGTGGCCTCCCCCGTGGCTCGGGCGGTCGAGGTCGCGAGGATGCCCCGCGGCATCGGCGCGAGCGTCGGGGTGAAGGAGACGGTGACCGGGGCCCCGGCGGCGCGCCCGAGGTTCTGCTTGATCTCCGGCGAGTGGCGGTGGCCGCCACCGACCCCGTAGGGAGACATCGAACCCATCACCTCGCTGCCGAGCAGGCCGGGCCGCAGGGAGCGACCGGCGCCCGAGGTGCCCGATGCGGCGACGACGACGATGTCGTGGGGCTCGACGAGCCCGGCGGCGAGCAGCGGCGCGAGAGCGAGGGAGATGCCCGTCGGGTAGCAGCCCGGGGCCGCGATCCGGGTCCGCCCCGAGAGGTGGTCGCGCTGCCGGCCGCCGGCGTGGAGCGGCAGCTCGGGCAGCCCGTAGGGCCACGAGCCGGCATACGCCGTGTCGTAGAAGTCGGTCCAGTCCCGCGCCGACTCGAGCCGGAAGTCGGCGCCGCAGTCGATGACGACGACGGAGTGCGGCAGCTGCGTCGCGAGCGCGGCCGAGTGCCCGTGCGGGAGGGCGAGGAAGACGACGTCGTGCCCGGCGAGGACCTCGGGGGTCGTCTCCTCGAGGACGCGGTCGGCGATCGGGGCCAGGTGGGGGTGCAGCGCGCCGAGGCGCTCGCCCGCGTTGCCGCCGGCGGTGACGGCTCCGACCTCGAGGTGCGGGTGGGCGAGCAGGAGCCGGAGGATCTCTCCCCCGGCGTACCCGCTCGCGCCCGCGACTGCTGCCCTGATCATGATGCATGACTATACACAATCATGCATATTCGTGCATTCAGTGGGTCAGCGCTGGGTGGACCCCGTCGCCTCGGCCGCAGCGGCGACCGCGGCGTCGCGGAAGCCGTTGACCTCCTCGGTCGTCAGCGTGCGGTCGGCTGCCCGGAAGGTGAGCCGGTAGGCGAGGGACTTGTGGCCCGCCTCGAGCCGGTCGCCCTCGTAGTGGTCGAAGAGCACGATCGACTCGAGCGCGTCCCCGGAGCCCGAGCGCAGCGCCGCCTCCACGTCGCCCGCCGCGACCTCCGAGCGGACGAGCAGGGCGATGTCGGTGAGCGCCGGCGGATAGGTCGAGAACCGGCTCGCCTGGACCGGAGCCTCACTCGCGGCGACGAGCACGTCGACGTCGAACTCGGCGGCGACGGTCCGCTCGGGCAGCTCGAGCGAGGCCAGCACCTTGGGGTGCAGCTCACCGGCGTGACCGACGAGCGTGCCGTCGGCGAGCGTGATCCGGGCGCAGCGACCCGGGTGCCACGGGGCGTGGTCGGGGTCGTTGGTCACCGTGACGGGCACGGCGAGTGCGGACGCCACCGTCTCGACGGCGGCGACGGCGTCGCTCCAGTCGACGGGTCGACCGGGGCCCCACCAGCCGGCCGGCTCGGCGAGCCCGGTCGCGAGGAGAGCGGCCCGGCGCGGCTGGTCGGGCACGGCGGCATACAGCCGCGCCAGCGTGTCCGCGTCGGGGCGGGCGTCGACGGCGGGGATCGGCGCCGTGCCGAGCGCACCGCCCGGTCGGAAGACGAGCCCCAGCTCGTAGACCCCGACGTCGCGGTGACCACGGGCGAGGTTGCGCCGCAGCACGTCGACGAGGCTGGCGAGCACCGAGGTGCGCAGCAGCGGACGCTCCTCCGACAGCGGGTTGGCGAGCCGAACGGCGTGACGGCGGTCGTCGTCGGCGGGCAGGAGCAACCGGTCGGCGAGGTCGTCGGCGACGAACGGGTAGCTGAGCACCTCGGTGAGGCCGCTCGCGGCGAGCGCGTCGGCGACGACCCGGCGCGCCTTCTGCTCGTGGGTGAGCCCGCGCCCCTCGGTCGGGGTCGGGGTGATCGACGGGATCGCGTCGTAGCCGTCGATCCGCGCGACCTCCTCCGCGTAGTCGGGCGCGTCGACGAGGTCGGGGCGCCACGACGGCGGGGTGACGAGCACGTGCGTCTCGTCGGCACCGTTACCGAACTCGTCGACGGCGCAGCCGAGGTCGCGCAGGATCTCGAGCACCCGGGCTCGCGGGTAGTCGACCCCGACGATCCGGGCCGGCTCCGTGACGTCGAGCAGGTATGCCGTGCGCGGGCTCGTGTGGTCGACGTCGGTCACGTCGGGGTCGGCGGTGCCACCCCCGTGCTCGACGAGGAGGTCGACCGCGAGCTGGGCCGCCGCCGCGGTGACGGCCGGGTCGACGCCGCGCTCGAAGCGCTTGGAGGCCTCGGTGACGAGCCGGTGCCGGCGCGAGCTGCGGGCGACGGTCGTCGGGTCGAAGTGGGCGGCTTCGATGAGCACGTCGGTCGTCGTGTCGGTGACCTCCGAGGAGGCGCCGCCCATGACACCGGCGATGGCGAGGGCGGTCCCTCCCCCGTCGGTGATGAGCAGGTCCTCGGGCGCGAGGGTGCGCTTGACGTCGTCGAGCGTCGTGAGGCGCTCACCCGGCCGGGCGCGGCGCACGACGACCGAGCCGGAGAGCCGGTCGACGTCGAAGGCGTGCAGCGGCTGGCCGACGGCCAGCATCACGTAGTTGGTCACGTCGACCGCGAGCGAGATCGGGCGCATCCCCGACTGGGTGAGGCGGCGCTGGAGCCAGGACGGGGACGGCCGGGTCGGGTCGATTCCGCGCACGATGCGGGCGACGTAGCGGTCGCAGCCGGCGGCGCCGTCGATCGGGGCCGTGTCGTCGATCCGGACCGGGTAGCCGTCTGTGGTGGCGGCCGGGGTCTCGAGCACGGCCGGGTCACGGAAGGCGCCGGCCGGGCTGCCCTGGGCGTGCCAGTACTCGCGGGCGAGGCCGCGCACCGAGAAGCAGTAGCCCCGGTCGGGCGTCACGTTCGTCTCGACGGTCTCCTCGGCGAGGCCGAGCAGCGCGATCGCGTCGTCGCCGGGCGAGAGGGTCGAGGCCTTCTCCTCGCCGAGCAGCCGCTGCAGGACGATGATCCCCTCGTGGTCGTGCCCGAGTCCGATCTCGTCCTCCGCGCAGATCATCCCGTTGGAGACGTGCCCGTAGGTCTTGCGCGCCGCGATGGCGAAGTCTCCGGGCAGGACCGCTCCGGGCAGGACCACGACGACGAGGTCGCCGACCTCGAAGTTGTGGGCGCCGCAGACGATCTGCTGGTGCGTGCCCTCGGTGAGCATCTGGCCGTGCTGGCCGACGTCGACGGTGCACCACCGGATCGCCTTGCCGTTCTTCTGCGGCTCGAGCGCGAAGTCGAGGACACGACCGACGACGAGCGGCCCGGAGAGGTCGCCGCCGTGCAGGTCCTCCTCCTCGAGACCCACGCTGACGAGGCTCGCGGCCACGTCGGCGCCACGGGTCCCGGGCGCGAGGTCGGTGTACTCGGCGAGCCAGCTGAGCGGCATACGCATGTCAGACCTCCATCCCGAACTGCTGCGAGAAGCGGACGTCGCCCTCGACCATCTCGTGCATCCCCTGGACCCCGTGGCGCAGCATCAGTGCGCGCTCGATCCCGAGTCCGAAGGCGAAGCCGGAGTAGACATCGGGGTCGATCCCGCACGTCCGCAGCACCTTGCGGTTGACCATGCCCGAGCCACCGAGCTCGATCCAGCCGGACCCGCCGCACGTGCGGCACTGGTCGGCGCTGCCCCAGGTCTCCTCGCCGTGGCAGACGAAGCAGAGGAAGTCGGTCTCCATGCTCGGCTCGGTGAAGGGGAAGTAGTTGGCGCGCACGCGGGTGCGCGACTCGGCGCCGAACATGATCCGCACGAAGGCGTCGAGTGCCCCACGCAGGTGGGCCATCGTCAGGCCCTTGTCGACGGCGAGGCACTCGATCTGGTGGAAGACGGGGGTATGCGTGGCGTCGAGGTCGTCGGTCCGGTAGACCTTGCCCGGGGCGACGATGTAGATCGGCGGTTCCTGCTCGAGCATGGTGCGGATCTGGACCGGGGAGGTCTGGGTGCGCAGCACGAGGCCCGAGTCGAGGGGGTCGAGGAAGAAGGTGTCCTGCATCTGGCGGGCGGGGTGGTCCGGGCCGAGGTTGAGCGCGTCGAAGTTGAGCCACTCGCTCTCCAGCTCGGGACCCTCGGCGACCTCCCAGCCCATCCCGACGAAGGCGTCGGCGAGGCGCTGGGCGACGAGCTCGATGGGGTGGCGTGCCCCGAGGGGGCGGCGCAGCGCGGGGACGGTGACGTCGACCCGCTCGTCGACGAGGATCCGCTCGTCCCGCTCGACCTCGAGCTCGACCTGGCGGGCCGCGATGGCCTGACCGACCCGGCCACGGGCCTGGCCGACCCGCTTGCCGGCCTCGGCCTTGGCGCTCGGCGGCAGCGCGCCGATCTCGCGGTTCGCGAGCGCGAGCGGGCTCCTCTCGCCCTGGTGCGCGATCCGCTCGGCCTTGAGCTCGTCGAGGGAGCCGGCGGCAGCAATCGCGGCCAGGGCCTGCTCCACCGCGGCGTCGATGTTCGTCGGGTCGAGGGCGGAGACCTCGACCGGGTCGTAGTTCGTGTTCGGTCCGGACATCGGGGTGCGTTCGCTGCTCTCGCTCGGGACGGTCGTCGGGTGCTGCGGCGCCAGTCTAGGACGAGAGGGCGAACGGCCCCCGCCCGGTTTCGGGTCGTGGCACTCCGCGCTCGCCGCGGTGGCGCTCCGTCAGGAGGCGAAGCCGTCCGGCAGCCCGGCGGGCAGTCGCACGACGATCCGCGCTCCACCGTCGTCGTTGCTGCTCGCGACGACGGTGCCGCCGTGGGCCTCGACGAGTCCGCGCACGACGTAGAGCCCCAGGCCGGTGGTCGCGCTGACCGGGCCGTGCCAGAAGCGGCCGAAGATCTTCTCCCGGTCCGCCTCGGCGATCCCCTCGCCGCAGTCGTCGACGACGACGAGCACCGCGGCCCCGGCCGGAGGACCGTCGGAGTCGGGGTCGTAGTCGGAGCCGGGGCCGGGGTCGGGGTCGGGGTCGCCGGGGACGGCGAGCTCGTGCTCGAGGGTGACGGTCACCGGGGCGCCCCCGTGCTGGACGGCATTCTCGATGAGGTTGAAGAAGACCTGCTCGAGCCGGTCCTTGTCCGCCCACATCTCGGGGAGCCCGTGCTCGGTCGCCACCGGGCCGAGGCCGAGCCGTACCGCGCCGGTGGTCCGGCCGAGCTCGTGACGGACCACGTGGGTGCTGAGGACGCGGTGCAGGTCGACCGGGCCGCGGTGCAGGGTGAGGTTGTCGGAGTCGAGCCGCGAGATGTCGAGCAGCTCGGTGATGAGGCGGGTGAGGCGCTGGGCGTCGGACTCGATCGTCTCGATCATGAGCCTCTTCTGGTCGTCGCTGAAGCGGTCCCAGCGGCGCAGCAGGCTGCTCGTGAAACCGGTCACCGAGGTGAGCGGCGCGCGCAGCTCGTGAGCGACGGTCGACAGCACACTCGCCTGCTCACGCTCGGCCCGCTGGCGCGCCTCGGCGTCACGCAGGCCGACCATGACCCGTTGGACGGCGCCGCTCTCGGCGCGGTGGTAGCGCGCCGTGACGAGCACCTCGTGCCCGAGGGGGGAGACGAGGAGCCGCTCACCATGACCGGGGTGGGTCACCGTGGCGCGCCACGGGTCGCTGCGCTCCCACCAGTCCCGCCCGTCCCGGTCGGTCAGTGGCAGCGCGTCCGCCACGGGCCGCCCGACGAGGTCGGCGACAAGCAGGCCGAGGATCCGCTCCGCCTCGCCGTTGACGAAGCGGATGACGCGGTCGCCGCCGATGACGACGAGACCGTCGGGGAGGAGGTTGCCCATCATCGAGACCCCGGCGACGGCGCCGGGCGAGTCGGGCAGCCCGGCCGAGGATGACGGCAACGGCTCGTGCGACGTGAGCGGCTGGTGCGACCCGTGCGACCCGTGCGACCCGTTGTCCGGCGCGGGTTCGGGCGGTTCAGGTCTGAGCGGTGGGGTGCTCGCGCCGGTCGCCATGTCCCGACCTTAGCGACGTCGTGTCCGGTTCGTCCGCACCCGGAGGGGTGGTTCTCAGCGCGAGGAGTGGCGGGCGATCTCGCGCGCCCCCGCCGAGGCGTAGAGACACACGGTCGCGGCCATCGCGAGGTTGAGCGACTCGGCCAGTCCGTGGATGGGGACGCGCACGACGTCGTCGCACGCGTCGCGCACCTCGGGCTCGAGACCCCACGCCTCGTTGCCCATGACCCAGGCGTGCGCCCGGTCGAGATCGGCGTCGGGTAGCAGGGTCGTGCCTGCGCCGTCGGCGGCGAGCAGCGTGACGCCCCGCGCACGCAGGGCAGCGAGGATCGCCGGGACCGGCTCCCCCACGCAGACCGGCAGGTGCCACAGCGAGCCGGCGGTCGAGCGCACCACCTTGCTGTTGTAGACGTCGACGCTCGCGTCGCTGACGATGACCGCGTCGGCTCCCGCGGCGTCGGCGCCCCGCACGACGGTGCCGGCGTTGCCGGGGTCGCGGACGTTGGTCAGGACGCAGACGAGCGCGTCATCGGGCAGGGACGCGACGAGCGCCTCCAGCCCGACGTCGAGCATCCGACAGACTGCGGCGATGCCCTGCGGCGCGGGGGTCTCCACCATCGCCGCCAGCACCTCGTCGGTCACCTCGTGGACCCGGACGCGGGCCGCGTCGGCGGCCTCGAGGATCTCCGGGTGGCGATGCCCGGCATCGGCCGTCACGTACACGTCGCGGACCTCCTGCGGACGGTGGCGCACGGCCTCGCGGACGGCCTGGGGACCCTCGGCCACGAACTCACCGAGGCGAGAACGCACCGAGCGCCGGGACAGCGCCCGGACTGACTTGACCCGATCGGCTCGGGGGTTGGTCAGCACGGGCGGTCCCGGCGCTCGTTCACTGCTCAGGGCGACGGTGCTGCTCAGGCAGCGCCGCTGGCGGCCTTGGCGTTCGGCTGGGCCGGAACGTTGGCGCGCGAGAGCTCCACGAGGGTGGCGAACGCGGCGGCGTCGTTGACGGCGAGGTCGGCGAGGATCTTGCGGTCGACCTCGACCCCGGCGGCCTTGAGTCCCTGCATGAACCGGTTGTAGGTCATGCCGTTCGCGCGGGCGGCTGCGTTGATCCGCTGGATCCAGAGGCGACGGAAGTCACCCTTGCGGGCGCGGCGGTCGCGGTAGGCATAGCCGAGGGAGTGGGTGACCTGCTCCTTGGCCTTGCGGTACAGACGCGACCGCTGACCGCGGTAGCCGCTTGCGCGCTCGAGAACGACGCGACGCTTCTTATGGGCGTTGACCGCCCGCTTCACGCGTGCCACGTGAATACTCCTTCGTTACTGATGCTGTCGGGTCGGGCCGGAGGGCCCGCGCTCGCAGCACGATGCTGGGGGGTGCGGAATCCTGGGTGTCCAGGCGCCCCGGCCCGTCCATGGGGACGGATCGGGGTCTCGGCTCACTTGCCGAGGAGCTTCTTGGCCTTCTTGGCGTCCGGCTTGGCGAGCTCGACGTCGTTCGCGATGGAACGCATCTTCTTGCTCGACTTGTGCTCGAGCAGGTGGCGGCCGCCGGCCTGCTCACGCATGACCTTGCCCGTGCCGGTGAGGCGGAAACGCTTCTTCGCACCGCTGTGCGTCTTCATCTTCGGCATGAGCCGGTCTCCTTCGTGTCGTGCTGCGTGCACTGGCTGGCACCGGACGTACGTGCTGTACGCGGCCGGTGTGGCGGTGGGGCCGCCGGGTCGTGCTGGGTGATGCCGGTCACTCGGACGCGGCAGTCACCCCGGTGGTCTCGACGTGCTCGTTGCTCTCGGTGTGCTCGACGGTCGGCGCGTCCTGCTCCGCGGCGGCGTCCTGATTGGACTCCGCCTGGTCGGACGACTGCGCCCGCTGCTCGCGGGAGCGGCGCTGCTCCGCCTTGGCCTCGGCCTTCTTCTTGGTCGGGCCGATCACCATGATCATGTTGCGGCCGTCCTGCTTCGGCGCCGACTCGACGAAGCCGAGCTCGGCAATGTCGTCGGCGAGACGCTCGAGCAGACGACGCCCGAGCTCCGGGCGGGACTGCTCACGACCGCGGAACATGATCGTCACCTTGACCTTGTCGCCGGCCTTGAGGAACCGCTCGACGTGGCCGCGCTTGGTGCCGTAGTCGTGCGGGTCGATCTTCGGTCGGAGCTTGATCTCCTTGATGACGGTGTTGACCTGGTTCTTGCGCGCTTCCCGTGCCTTCATGGCGGCTTCGTACTTGAACTTGCCGAAGTCCATGAGCTTGGCGACCGGCGGCTTGGCCATGGGGGCCACCTCGACGAGGTCGAGGTTCGCCTCCTCGGCCAGACGGAGCGCGTCCTCGACGCGCACGATGCCGACCTGCTCACCATTGGGGCCAACCAAACGCACTTCCGGGACCCGGATGCGCTCGTTGATGCGAGGCTCGCTGATGTGGTGCTCCTAAGTTCGATGACGGGTGGTGACCTACGCGCACGTAGCTCGGGTGGGACGTGACCCCAACGAGAAAGGCTCCCCGTGCGTGCACGAGGAGCCCTGGGTGAGCGTGGTCCACGAGTCATCCTCGTGGCACACAACACCGAACCGGTCCTGTGATGGAGCCTGTGCGGTGCGACCCTGGACCCGGCAGCCCGAGGGCTGACGCGGGTGGAAGCGAGCTTCTCTTGCACGTCACCGACCGGCCGGAGCCGGACGACAACTGGTCAGTGCCCGACCTTATCAGCAGCGGGCCGCTGCGCCGAATCGTCATCGGGGCCCGGCCGGGAGCCGCCTGCTCCCCCGTGATCGGCTCGCACCGTCGCCCGGTCCCCCGACCGTCGCCGCGCGCCGGCGACCGTGGCGGCCAGCGCCACCGCGACGCCGACGCCGGACACGACGAGGAAGCCGGCCCGCCAGCCGGCCAGGTCGATGGCAAAGCCGGCCACCGGCGCTCCGATCGCCGAGCCCGCGGTCATCGCCGAGCCGTGCCAACCCATCATCTCCCCGCGGAACTGCTCGGGCACGACGCGGCTCAGCTGCTCGACCGTCGCCGTGATCGTCGGTGCGCAGAGGAACCCCGAGACGGTCACGAGCACGGCGAAGCTCGGCACCCCCACCGCGAGCGCGACCGGCGCGGTCGTCGCGGCGAGGCCGAGCAGGAGCCAGAAGACGGAGAAGGAGCGGTGCCAGGCGCCGTAGAGCAACCCGCCGACGAGCGAGCCGGCTCCCCAGAGCGCGAGGACCCAGCCGATCGAGCCCGTGGAGCCGAAGTCGCGCAGAGCCGCGACGATCGACACGTCGGTGCCGCTGAGCACGAGTGTGGAGGCCGCGGCGGCGAGGTAGACGGCAGCGACGGGCAGCGTGATGAAGCCTCGCAGCGGCTGGAGCCGGAGGAACCGCGGGCGTCGGGAGCTGGACGGCATACCCACGGCGTGTCCCGCGACCAGCGGCGGCGGGGCCGCGTCGGTCGGGTCGGTCGGAGCGCCTGCCGAGGTGGGTGGGCCGGTGAGCGCCGGGTTGGCGACCCACAGCACGACACCGGCGAGCACCGAGGCCATCTCGACGGTGAACAGCGCCCAGCTCGTGTCCCAGACGGTGGCCAGCCAGACCCCGAGCGCGGGGCCGGCCATGAAGGACAGCTCGGTCGCGGAGGAGTCGAGCGACAGGGCCGTGCGACGCTGCGTCTCGGGGACCGAGCGCAGGATGACCTGGCGGATGATCGAGAAGGTCGGGACGACGAAGAGGCCGGCCAGCGCCGCGAGCCCGAGGAGCGGCGCGTAGCCGACCCACGGCGCGATCGACCAGCAGACCGCCTGGACGACGAGCGAGGGGCCGACGGTGCGACGCAGGCCCACCCGGTCGAGCAGCCGCCCGCGCCACGGCCCGGAGACGGCGATGGCGACCGTCGACGCGGCCGTGACGAGCCCGGCCTCGCCGTAGCTGCGACCGAGCGCACTGACGGTGTGCAACGTGAGCAGGATGCCACCGGCCCACATCGGCACCCGGATGAGGAACCCGAGCAGCAGCGCGTCACGCGTCTCGCGGTTGGCGAGCACCGGCCGGTAGGCGCCGAGGTCCATGGGGGTCAGCCAACCACTCGCAGCCGACAGCGCGCCAACGCGTTGTGTCGCACGGCGCACCGCGGGACCTTGTGACGGCGGAGGGAAGGGAGAAGGGTGGGCGCCATGGCAAAGTCGCCGCACCGCTCAGACCTCCCCTCCGCCCCGCATCCGAGATCACCGGACGACATCCGCAACGTCGTGCTCGTCGGACCGGGCGGGGCCGGCAAGACCGCCCTCTACGAGGCGGTCCTCACCGCCCGGGTGCCGGGCCACCACCCGCGGGGCTCCGACCACGAGCGCACCGCCGCCCTGACCGTGGCCTCCTTCGAGACGGACGGGACCACCCTCAACCTGCTCGACACCCCGGGGTTCCCGGACTTCGTCGGCGAGCTGCGGGCGGGACTGCGGGCCGCCGACGCGGCCCTGTTCGTCGTGTCGGGGGCCGACGAGATCGACCGTCCCGTGTCGCTGCTCTGGCGGGAGTGCGCCGCGGTCAGGATGCCCCGGGCCGTCGTCGTCACCCACCTCGACCAGCCGCGGGCCGACTTCGCCACCACGGTCGAGGCGGTGCGCCGCGCCTTCGGCGACGCCCGCGCCACGCACTGGCCGGTGGTCGTCGACGGGGAGGTCACCGGGGTCGTCGGTCTGCTCACGGGAGGCGACGCCGCCCCACCGGATGCCCGCACCGCCCTCGTCGAGTCGGTCATCGAGGAGTCCGAGGACGACGACCTGCTCGAGCGCTACCTGGCGGGTGAGGAGCTCGAGGTGGCGACCCTGATGGCCGACCTGCGCGCGGCCGTGGAGCGGGGGACGTTCTTCCCGATCCTGCCCGTCTCGCCGCCGAACGGCGTGGGCGTCGAGGAGCTCCTCGCGCTCGTCGAGCAGGCCTTCCCCAGCCCGACGGTGCACCCGCTCCCGATGGTGACCTCGCCCGCCGGCGCGCCGGTGAAGGGCGTCGCGTGCGACCCGTCCGCGCCGCTCGTCGCGGAGGTGGTGCAGACGACGAGCGACCCCTACGTCGGGCGCCTCTCGCTCGTCCGCGTCTTCTCCGGCACCCTGCGGGTCGACGAGACGGTCCACGTCTCGGGCCACCTCGGTGACTTCGTCGGGCACGACGTGCCCGGCCACCCGTCGCACGACGACGACGAGCGCATCGGACCGCTGTCGGCCCCCTTCGGCGAGAGCCATCGCGCTCGCGGTACGGCCATCGCCGGTGAGCTGGCGCTCGTGTCCAAGCTCGCCCACGCCGAGACCTCCGACACCCTCTCCTCGCTCGAGCGTCCCGCCGTCGTCGCCCCCTGGCTGCTGCCGGAGCCGCAGCTGCCCGTCGCCGTCGTGGCGGCCACCCCCTCCGACGAGGACAAGCTGGGGGTCGCCCTCCAGCGGCTCGTCGCCGAGGACGTGACCCTGCGGATGGAGGTGAGCGCCGAGACCGGCCAGGTCGTGCTGTGGACGATGGGTCAGGCGCACGTCGACGCGGTGATCGGCCAGCTCGCCGATCGGTGGGGGGTGACCGTGACCTCCGAGCCCTACCGGACCGCCCTGCGGGAGACGTTCGTCCGTCGTTGCACGTCGCAGGGGCGGCACGTCAAGCAGTCGGGCGGGCACGGGCAGTATGCCGTCTGCACCCTCGAGATCGAGCCGCTCCCCCGGGGCGCCGGGGTCGAGTTCGTCGACCGGGTCTCGGGAGGGTCCGTCCCCCGCCAGTTCGTCCCCTCGGTCGAGAAGGGGGTGCGGGCCCAGCTCGAGAGGGGCCTGCTCACCGACCACCCCGTCGTCGACGTGCGGGTCACCCTCACCGACGGCAAGGCCCACTCCGTCGACTCCTCCGACCTCGCCTTCCAGTCGGCGGCCGGCCTCGCCCTGCGCGAGGCCGCCAACGTCTCGACCGTCGCCCTGCTCGAACCGGTCGACGCGGTGGAGGTGACCGTCGCCGACGACTACCTCGGCGCGGTCATGGCCGACCTCCGGGGCCGGCGCGGTCACGTCGTGGGCACCGAGCCGGGTGACGACCAGGGGTGGACGCTGATCCGGTCGGAGGTGCCCGCGTCGGAGCTCTCGCGCTACCCCATCGACCTGCGCTCGGTGTCACACGGCACCGGATCCTTCACCCGCTCTGCCCTGCGGCACGACCTGCTGCCCGCCGACCGGGTCACGGCACTGCTCCCCGGCTGAGGGACGGGACGTGGCGCCGATTGGGCACGGCAGCCGGTCAGCGGCTAGACAAGGGGACGTGCCCCACGACCCGACCGACCACTTCGTCCACGTCCGCGGAGCCAGCGAGCACAACCTCAAGAACATCGACGTCGACCTTCCCCGTGACGCGATGGTCGCCTTCACCGGTGTCTCCGGCTCCGGCAAGTCCTCGCTCGCCTTCGGCACGCTCTACGCGGAGGCCCAGCGTCGCTACTTCGAGTCGGTGGCGCCCTACGCCCGCCGGCTGCTCCAGCAGGTCGGGGCCCCGCACGTTCAGGAGATCACCGGTCTCCCGCCGGCCGTCGCGCTGCAGCAGCGCCGGGGCGCCCCGAGCTCCCGGTCGAGCGTCGGCACGCTGACGACGCTGTCGAACCTCGTGCGGATGCTCTACTCGCGCGCCGGCACCTACCCCGATGGCGCGTCGCGTCTGGGGGCGGAGGCGTTCTCGCCGAACACCGCGGCCGGAGCGTGCCCCACGTGTCACGGGTTGGGCGAGGCGCACGACGTGGCCGAGGACCTGCTCGTCCCGGACCCGTCGCTCAGCATCCGCGAGGGTGCGATCGCGGCGTGGCCGGGCGCCTGGCAGGGCAAGAACCTGCTGCGGGTGACGAAGGCCGTCGGCATCGACGTCGAGGCACCGTGGCGCGAGCTCTCTCAGAGGGACCGCGACTGGCTGCTCTACACCGACGAGCAGCCGCGGGTGCTCGTCGACCGGCGGGGCGAGCCGGACGACTCCACCGGTCGCGACTACCACGGCACCTTCTGGAGTGCCCGCAAGCACGTGCGTCACATCCTGGCCGACACCAAGAGCCAGATGATGCGCGACAAGGCAATGCGCTTCATCCGCACCACGGTGTGCCCGGTCTGCGGGGGCACCGGCCTGCAGCCGGCGTCGTTGGCGGTCACCTTCCGCGGGCTGAGCATCGCGCAGACCAACGAGCTCTCCTTCACCGACTTCGTCGCGCTGCTCCGACCGGTGGCCGAGCTCACGCAGGCAGGGGCAGCGACGTCCTCGGCCGCCTCCGGCGAGGCGACCGAGGTGGCGGTGCGCCTCTGCGCTGACCTCGTGGCGCGGGTCACCGTGCTGCTCGACCTCGGTCTGGGCTACCTGTCGCTCGGTCGCAGCTCGACGACTCTCTCGCCGGGTGAGGCGCAGCGGCTGAGGGTCGCGACCCAGCTGCGCTCAGGGCTCTTCGGGGTCGTCTACGTGCTCGACGAGCCCTCCGCAGGCCTGCACCCGGCCGATGCGGAGCCGCTGATCGACGTGCTCGACGCCCTCAAGCATGCTGGCAACTCGCTCTTCGTGGTCGAGCACGACCTCGACATCGTGCGGCGGGCCGACTGGGTCGTCGACATCGGCCCCGGCGCCGGGGAGGGCGGTGGGCGGGTCGTCTACTCCGGTCCCGTCGCGGGACTCGAGGACGTCGCGGAGTCCATCACCGGGCAGCACCTCTTCGGTCGCGCCGAGCGGCCGCAGCACCATGACCGCACCGCCTCGGGGTGGCTGCACCTGCGCGGGGTCAGCCGCCACAACCTTGACGACCTCTCGGTCGAGATCCCGCTCTGCGTGCTCACGGCGGTGACGGGGGTCTCGGGCTCGGGCAAGTCGACGCTCGTCACCCAGGTGCTCGCCGAGCTCGTGCGCCGCCACCTCGGGCAGGCACCCGACGACGCGGAGGACAGCGAGCTCGAGATCGACGTCGACGACGCCACGGGCCTCGAGTCCTTCGACCGGCTCGTGCGCGTCGACCAGCGACCGATCGGTCGCACCCCCCGCTCCAACCTCGCCACCTACACGGGGCTCTTCGACGCGGTGCGCAAGCTGTATGCCGCGACACCCGAGGCGCGCGAGCGCGGATACGGCGCCGGTCGGTTCTCCTTCAACGTTGCCGAGGGGCGCTGCGAGACCTGCCAGGGCGAGGGCTTCGTCACCGTCGAGCTGCTCTTCCTGCCCGGCACCTACGCCCCCTGCCCGACCTGTCACGGTGCGCGCTACAACGCCGAGACGCTCGAGATCGACTACCACGGCAAGAGCGTCGCTGACGTGCTGGCCCTCTCCGTCGACGAGGCCGCCGACTTCCTCGCCGACGTGCCCGCCGCCGCGCGCAGCCTCAGCACCCTGCGCGAAGTCGGCCTGGGCTACCTGCGGCTGGGCCAGCCCGCCACCGAGCTGAGCGGCGGGGAGGCCCAGCGGATCAAGCTGGCCACCGAGCTGCAGCGGGCCCGCCGCGGCCACGCGCTCTACTTGCTCGACGAGCCGACCGCCGGGCTGCACCCCGCCGACATCGCGCTCCTGCTCCGCCAGCTGCACCGGCTCGTCGACGCCGGCAACACCGTGGTGCTCGTCGAGCACGACCTCGACACGATCGCGAGCGCCGACTGGGTCATCGACCTGGGCCCGGGCGGCGGGGACGAGGGCGGTCGCGTCGTCGCCACGGGGACCCCGGAGGAGGTCGCCATGGCCGAGGGCAGCGCCACCGCGCCGTTCCTCGCCGCCCGCCTGTCGTCCCACCAGCGCAACGACGGATGAGCCCGTCGCGCGAGACGGACCAGCGGCGGACGCGTCAGGGCCTGCCGAGGATGCCGTCGGCCAGGGCCCGCTCGAGCCAGTCCCGGTAGGCCCGGCGGGACCAGTCGCCCGTGTCGCACATGAGCAGGTGCACCTCGGGTGAGGTCAGGGTCCAGACCACGTGCGCCGCGTCGTCGACCGAGAGGCCGTCGCGCAGGGGGCCGCGAGCAGCGATCCAGCCCACGATCGTGCGCATCGCGTGCCGCCGCTGACGCACCTGGATGTCGTCGCGGAGCGCGGCCGCCTGGGGATCGACCGCCGACGCGCTGCGCAGGATGTCGTCGAGGGGTCGGATCCGCTCGAGCTGCTCGCTGACCCCGGCTGCCAGCAGCCGGATCTGCTCGTGCTGGTCGGTCTGCTCGCGCAGCGCCTGGGGGCCCGGGCGGTCGAGGAGCTCGACCGGGGTGTCGTCGCCGCCGATCGTGACGTCGAGGACCGCCTTCAGCAGGCCGATCTTGGACCCGAAGGTCTTGTAGACGGTGTCGACCGAGACCCCGGCCGTGGCGGCGACCACGGTGAGGGGCGTCCCGGCATACCCGGTCTCGAGGAAGTGCGTCACGGCGGCCTCGACCACGCGACGCCGCGTCAGGAGAGTGCGTTCGGCGCGCAGCGGCGAGCGGTAGGAGCGACTGCCTCTTGACAGCACCGGATCATCAGGCACACATTGATTCTATCGCTACTAGAACCAATTAGTGCCGCGGCCACGCGGAGTCGAGGAGCTCACCATGCAGGACACCCACCCGTCCCTCCTCGTCATGCACCGCATGTTCGACGAGGGTTTCGCCATCGGCAACGACGCGATCGTCGACGAGCTGTGCTCGCCGGATCTCGTGGAGCACCAGTTCGGCCTCGCTGGATCGGGCGCTGACGCCATCGCGCACGTCAAGGCCGCCATCCGGGACGTGCACGGCGCGATGCCGGACATGAGCTTCACCATCGAGGACTCCGTCGTCGACGGGGACCGCGTGTGGGTCCGGGTGCGCGGCACCGGGACGAACACCGGCCCCTTCTTCGGCGCGCCCTCCGGTCGGCCGGTCGAGATCACGGTCTTCGACCAGGCGCGGGTCGTCGACGGCCGGATCGTCGAGCACTGGGGCGTGCCCGACCGCTTCGCACTGCTCGCCCAGACCGGGGTGCTCACGAGGCTGGGCTGACCGGCCACCGGCGGGAGTACCGTCGCGACCATGGTGACGGTGGCCGTGGTCCGGGTGTGGCATGCCGACGACGGGTGGGGTGTGGTGGACTGCCCTCAGACCCCGGGCGGGTGCTGGGTGCACTTCTCGAACGTCCAGGTGGCCGGCTACCGGGCGCTCACCGTGGGCCAGCACGTCGACCTCGAGTGGGAGGAGCCGGGACAGGACGGCTTTGCCTATCGCGCCGTGACGGTGACGCCGCGCTGACGACGCGACCGGGCCGGGGACCAGCCGCCGCTCGTCAGGGCGCGACGAGCTCGAGGAACAGGAAGCAGATGAAGGAGCGGCCGTCCGTCGTGGGCAGCAGCTCGGGTGGAGTGTCTGCCGCGGGCGGCGGCTCGGTGACCGACGTGATGCGGAAGCCAGCGCCGGTGAACGCGGTGAGGACGTCCTGGAGCGGGCGGTGCCAGTAGGTCATCCAGATGGTCTCGTCGCCGTAGTCGTAGTCCTCGGAATACTCGGTGAGGGCGAAGTAGTCGGCCTCGGGATAGACGATCGCGTACACCATGGGGTGGATGATCGAGACGGTGAGCCGACCACCGGGCTTGAGCACCCGACGCACCTCCGACAGCGCCGCCGCCCAGTCCTTCACGTAGTGCAGCGACAGCGACGCGACGACGAGGTCGAACCTGCCGTCGGGATAGGGCAGCGGCGCACCGAGGTCCGCGACTCTCACGTCCGCGTCCTCGCCCAGCCGCTCGCGCGCCAGCTCGACCATGACCGGGCTCAGGTCGAATGCCGACACGACGGCGCCCTGGCGACGTAGCGCGTCCGCGAGCGGACCGGAGCCGCATCCGGCGTCGAGCACCTCCAGCCCTGCGACGTCGCCGGCGAGACGGATCATCTCGGGACGTTCGTAGTACGCATTGAAGAGGCTCTTCTCGTTGCGAGCCGAGTAGGCCCTCGCGAAGGCGTCGTAGCCGGCCGCACCGGCCGGGGCTGCGGGCGTGGTCACCGGATCGGGCATGACACGTTCTTACCCGGCTCCTTCACGTGCGCCAACCCGCCGCGCGGTCCACTCGAGCGTGAGCGTGTTCGCGATTGCCCAAGGGTGAGCCGCGCGTCGTCCGTCGGCCTCGTCGGGATGTTCGTCTCGCTCAAGACCGTCGACGCCGCAGGTGCTGGGGAGGCCGTGCGGCTCACGGTCGGCTGGCTCGTCGTGCTCGCGATCACCGTCGCGCAGTCTCTCTCGGTCGCGGCGTTTCTCGACGTGGTCGTTCCCGATCGAGTTCCCGCCAGCTCGTCGCTGCGGTGCTCTCCGGATCCGCCGTGATGGGCCCGGTCCCGCTCATGACGGCCGCCCGTCACGGCTCCCGTCACCTCAGCGGCTGCGGCGACGAAGGCGTCCCCCTCACGTCGGGGTTGAGGAGGAACGCTTTCGTCGCGGTTGGTCAGTCACCCTTGACGTTGACGATCTGGCGCAGCGTGTGCCGCACCTCGACGAGATCCGCCGCGTCCCGCATCACCACGTCGATGTCCTTGTACGCGCCGGGGATCTCGTCGACGAACGCGCGCGACCCGGACCACTCGATGCCATCCATGGAGTCGACGAGCTGCTCGTAGGTGAAGGTCCGCTGGGCGTGCCGCCGACCGTACTCGCGACCAGCACCGTGTGGCGACGAGTTCAGTGCCATGCGGTTGCCCTTGCCGACCACGACGTACGACCGGGTGCCCATGCTTCCAGGGATCAGGCCCGGGGTTCCGGTGCTCGCGTCGATGGCGCCCTTTCGGGAGAGCCACACGTCCTTGCCGAAGTGCCTCTCCTTGGTCGTGTAGTTGTGGTGGCAGTTGATCCGCTCCGACTCCTGCACCGCGGAGCCGGCCCAGGCCTCGAAGCACGCGACGACGCGATCCATCATCTCCTCGCGGTTCAGCAGCGCGAACGTCTGCGCCCACCCCAGCTCGCTGATGTAGGACGAGAACTCCTCGTCGCCCTCGACGAGGTAGGCCAGGTCGGGATCCGACAGAGCGATGTAGCGGGCAGCGCACTGCTCTTGCGCGACCTTGATGTGCTTCATCGCGATCTTGTTGCCGACGCCACGAGATCCCGAGTGCAGGAACAGCCAGACCCGGTCGTCCTCATCCAGGCTGACCTCGATGAAGTGGTTGCCAGAGCCCAGCGTGCCCAGCTGCAGCGGCCAGTTCTCGGCGTACTGGGCCGGGTCGAAACGGCGGGACTCGGCGAGCTCGGTGAGCCGTGCGATCCGCTCCACCGTGTGACCACGGGTCGCGTCCACGTTGTACCTGCCGGCTGACAACGGCACGTCCGCCTCGATGGACTGTCTCAACGGCTTTCGGTCGGAGGGCAGGTCGGCGGCGGTGTACTGGGTGCGCACGGCGATCATTCCGCACCCGATGTCGACGCCGACCGCGGCAGGCATGATCGCCCCGAGCGTCGGAAGGACGGCGCCCACGGCGCACCCCTTGCCCAGGTGCGCGTCGGGCATCAGCGCGACGTGCGGGTAGATGAAAGGCATCTCGCTCGTGCGCCGCACCTGCTCACGGGTGGCATCCTCCAGGATGCTCGCCCAGCTCATGAAGCGTTGCGTGATCTGCAGCATCGTCGACTCCTCAGTAGTCGGTCTGCCCTCCTTCCGCGTTCGGTGCGAGGCGCATGCGTGACGAACGGTACGTCGGTTGCGCCCCCGAGCGCCTCGGCTTTTCCGGCGTCCTCACCGAGACAACACGCCGACGCTCTCGCACGTGAACGGACGCTCCCGGGGTCATCGTTGTCGCCATGACGGATGTGGCGCCCGTGGCGCGTGCCAGACCGATCCAGCGGGGCAACGAGAGGGCGATGCGCCGAAGAGGATGCGGCCGTGCCGATGACAGAGCTACAGATCAGCATCGTCGATCGGACCGATGGCGTTGGTGTTCCTGGTCGCTGCGCGCCGCAGTGGCGTCGGCCACGATGATGACGCGGTAGCTCAGAGCGCTCGCATCGCGAGCCGAGGACTCGCATCGCACCTTGGTGACCGCCCCGGTGATGAGGACGGTGTCATGCCTCGTTCAGCCAGGAGGGCAGGAAGGGGGGAACGGCCAGGGAAGAAGGCGCTGGTGGCTGACTTCTCCACGAGCAGGTCAGCGTTGCCCACCGCGAACTCATGCCACAGCCGGTCTCGCAGCGGCCACTGACCGCCGGAGTGCCGGTAGACCTCGGCGACCTCGGGTCCGAAGAACCCGAGGTCCGTCGCGAGGCGATCGCTGGGGCCGGGCAGCACCCAGAGCCAGCAACGCCATCCACGTCGCCGGGCTGGTGACGCAGGACTTCACGACCGGGGCCGGTTCTGCCGCGCCTCTCCTGCTGTCGCGGGTAGGGTCCCCGACCATGGACATGCTCACGGGCGAGCAGATC
>JBDSSS010000113.1:0-7180 GCA_039928615.1 Terracoccus sp.
TCCGGCACGACCGGAGTCTCGTCGCGCAGCTCGTGCACCTCTTTGGGGCGGGCCACCTCCGCGACCGGGGCCGTCACGGCCCGAGAGCCGACCAGCCGGCGGTAGTGCCCGACGTACTCGCGGACCATCCGGTCGTGCGAGAGGCGGGTCACCGCGTCGTGGCGCACGGCGAGCCGGTCGAGGCCGAGGGCGACGGGGATCGCCGCGGCCATCGCCTCGACGTCGTCGGCCGGCACGAGCACTCCGGACCCGCCGGCACCGACCACCTCGGAGACACCGCCGCGGTCGAAGGCGACGACGGGGGTGCCGCAGGCCATCGCCTCGGCGACGGTGAGGCCGAAGGGCTCCTCCCACACGGGCGTGATGAGCGCGGCGCCCGACCGCCCGACGAGGTCGGCGAGCTCGCGCTGACCCAGGTGACCGGCATACCGCACGTCGTCCCCGAGCAGGGGGGTCACCTCGCGAGCGACGTAGTCGTGGTCGAGCAGCGGACCGGCGAGCACGATGGACCGTCCGGCGCGGCGGGCGGCGCGGATCGCGAGGTGCGGCGCCTTCTCCGGCACGAGGCGGCCGGACCAGACGAGGGCGTCGCCGCCGGGGCCAGGTCGCCAGACGTCGGTGTCGACGCCGTTGAGCACGACCTCGGGACGCTGCGGGAGCACCGTCCACGCGCGGGCGACGTGCTCGCTGACAGCGGTGAAGCTGGCGCCGTCGCCCCGGGTCACGGCGAGGGTCGACTCGAGCCAGGCTGTCGGGGGGATGTGCAGCGTCGCGAGCACGGGGACGGGCACCGACGGCGCGAGGGCGACGGGCAGGTGGTGCACCGCGTGGAGGTGCACGAGGTCGAAGCGGCGGCGGGCCTCGCCGTGGATGAGCCGCAGCATCAGCTGCTGGTAGGCGTGGTGCTCGAGCATGGCGGCGGCGGGGGGCATCGACACGTCCGCGCGGGCGGCGTCGGTCGGCTCCCAGTGCGGCAGCGTGCCGCCGAGCTCGTCCCCCGGCTCGACGCCGTCGCTGCCGGCGCGGGCGAAGAGGGTGACCCGGTGGCCCTCGGCCCGCAGGCGTGCGGCGAGCTGGCTGACATGGGACTCGAGCCCACCGGCATACGGCTCGGAGATCGGGAAGCGGTAGGGACCGACGAGGGCGATGCGCAGGGCGTCGCTCGACTCCGTGCGGCGTGGGGTCTGGCTCAACCCGCGCTCCTTCCGTCTGGTGGTTGCTGGGCGACCCGGGGTCGCAACCCCGATGACATACCCGAAAAGCAGGGGTGGGCCCACCACCCGAAAGGGTGGGAGGCGGCCCGATCGCGGGTCAGGCGTCGGGCACGGCGGTGGGCGTGCCCGGTGACAGGTCGGCGGCCAGACCGCGCAGGTATGCCGCGAAGCCGGCCGGTGTCCGTCCGTGCACTCGGCCCGAGGTGCGCACCGGCAGGTGGTGGGTCGCCTGCGTCGGATGGCCCGCGCGGCGCAGTGCGTCGACGAGGAGGGCGTCCTCGTGGACCCGGACCGGGGGGAACCCGCCGACGGCCAGGTAGGCGGAGAGCCGGACCCCGAGGTTGGCGCCGTGGACGTGCGGGTGGTCCTCGACCGCGGGGTGCTGCGAGCGCCACCGGGACAGGAGGGTGGTGCCGAGGTCGTGCTCGTCGGGGTCGACCGTGCCGACCACGGCGTCGACGCCCTCGTCGGCGAATCCCAGCTGACGGGTGAGCCAGTGCGACGGCACGACGCTGTCGGCGTCGGTGCTCGCGACCCAGACGCGGCGGGGGTCGGTCGGGGGGTGGCCCTCGTGAAGGCGGGTCGCCGCGCTGATTCCGACCGCCCGGGCCACCCCGACGCAGCCTGCGTCGATCTCGACGACGTCCACCCACGGCCGCTCGGCGACGACCCGGGCCGAGGCGTCGGTGCAGCGGTCGAGCACGACGGTCGTCGTGGCCCGCACCTCCGGCCGCTCGTGCCGGAGGCAGCCGAGCGCGACCTCGAGTGCGTCGAGGCAGGCCGGCAGCAGCGCCGCCTCGTCCCGGGCGGGGACGACGACGGCCAGCTCGGTCACCGGCGCGATGTGGCTGGGTTGCATGGTCTCTTCATGCCCCGTCGGCGGGGTCGCGTCCCCACACGTCGAGCCGGAAGTCGGCCTCGACGTGCTGGACGAGGATCGGCCGGTCGACCTGCCGCCCCACGAGCTCGTGGACGCGGTCGCCTCCGAGCGGCCAGCCCGAGATCGGGTGGCGCCAGTGGCACAGGAGCAGCACCCCGTCGGGGGCGAGGCAGTCGCGGACCCGGCCGACGAGACCTGCGAGCTCGCGCGGGCTGAGGAAGTAGCCGACCTCGGAGACGACGACGAGGTCGAACTCGCCCACCGGCCACTGCGCCGGCACCGTGGCCTGCTCGGCGCGGGCGTGCGGGAGGTGGGCCAGCGACTCCGCGCAGCGAGCCACGGCCGCCGCGCTCCGGTCGAGGGCGACGAGCTCGTCGCACCGCTCGGCGAGGTCGGTCGCGAGCTGCCCGACCGAGCAGCCGACCTCGAGGACCCGGCGGAACCGCTGGCGGGGGAGGGCGGCCAGGGTGACGGCGCGCTTGCGCTGCTCGTACCACCGGGTCCGCACGCCCCAGGGGTCCGGCTCGGCCTGGTGCAGCCGCTCGAAGGCGTCATCGAGGGGCCCGTCCTCCGCGGTGAGGAAGACCTCCCAGTCGCGGCGGAAGTGGTCGACCACCCCGGTGTCGAGCAGCACCTCGTCGCCCGGCCGGTCAGACAGGGGCTGCACCTGGGTCGCGTGCAGGTCGAGGGCCGCCCGCTTGGCGTGGGCCACGTCCGGCGCGAGGTCGAGCCGGCGCATCCGGCTCCACGGGGCGTCGTCCTCGGTGCCCCAGTGCCACAGCCAGATCGGGTACTCGACGAGGGTGGCGTCCGTCCGGGTGGCGGCGAGGGCCGCGATGTGTCCGGCCGCCTCGTGGTCGGTGTGGCCGTCGCGCCGCCACGGGGCGACGACGAGGGTGGCGCCGCCGTGCTCGCCGATCGCGTCGACGACGGCCTCGAGGGCGGTGGCGTGGGCCTGCTCGACACCGCCGTCGGCGATGCCGACGACCGTGAGGCGGGCCACCGGAGCGAGGGCCGCGAGCGCCTGTCGGCTCTCCTCGACGCGCAGGTCGGCGAGCCGGTCGGGGGTGTGGGTGGGCGAGTCGGGGTGCGAGGCCTCGCCGGCGGTGAGTAGCACGAGGTGGACGTCGAGACCACGGTCGGCGGCGACCCGGATCAGGCCGCCGGCGCCGAGGGTCTCGTCGTCGGGGTGGGCCGCCACGACGACGACCCGGGACAGCCCGGGCGCCGTGAGGTCGGTGAGGGGCTCGACCGCCGACCACTGACCGGCTCCGGCCCACCGGGACTCGGCGGTGCCACGGTCGTGGTGGGTGAAGGCAGGTGCGGGACCGGTCACGGCAGCCTCACCACGGCGGAGTCGCCGAGCCGGGGGCGAGCACGGCCCGACCGAGGGCGGCCTGGTCACGCTCGGCGTGCTCCTGGCGCAGGTAGAGGCGCAGGTCAGCGACGCGGGCCGCGTGCTCCCGCTCGAGGGCCAGCGGCGCCGGGCCGAGGGCGTGGTCGACCCGCTCGAGGACACGCTCGGCCGCGGCGGCGACGACCTGGCGGCAGCGCAACGCGAGGACCACCCCGGCCGGCCCCTCGGCGAGCCCGGCGTCGACCTGGGCCGCGGCGTCGCGCAGGACCGTGCGCGCGGTGACGATCGCGGCATCGACCGCCCCGAGGTGCATCTGGCCGATCTGGTCGAGCTCGCGCTCCGCGGCCTGGGCGAGGAGGCGGCGGGCGACTCCGACCGTCCCACCGAGCCAGATCGCGGCGACCCCGATGCCGCCCCAGGCGAAGCCGGGGCGGTCGAGATACCAGCCGGGCCCGCCGACGGGCGTGGCCTCGACGCCGCTGAAGGAGAGCGGGCCGCTCGGCACGTCGGTGAGGCCGCGGGCGACCCAGGGTGCGTCCCAGACCACGACGCCCGGGTCACCCAGCTCCACGGCATACAGGCCCCGCGTCGTCGGACCGCACCAGGCGGTGACGAGGGCGTGGCTGAGCGACCCGGCGAGCGAGCACCACGGCTTGCGCCCGTCGAGGCGCGTGCGGCCCTGCTCGTCGCGGGCCTCGAGCCGGGGGCCGGGTCCTTCGGCGGCATAGACGCCCCACGTGCCCGACGACCACAGGTCGGCGAGACCGGCCTGGGTGAGCACGGCCTCGGCGTCGAGGTGCGGCTCGAGGGTGCGGGCGACAGTGAGGTCGACGGAGGCGACGGTGGCGAGGGACTCCCAGAGCCTCCGGGTCTCGCCCGATCCGGGGAGCGGGAAGGCGTCGGCGTGCTCTGTGGCGAGGGCCAGCGCAGCTGGCAGGTCGCCGCGGGCGCGGCTCGTCGCGTCCGCGAGGGCCTGGAGGTCACCGACCGACGCGGCCGCGGGTGGCGGGTCGAGCAGCACGGGACGGGGCACAGGCATGTCTGGAGCGTAGGTGCCCGGCGCTCGCCACGCGCACCCCCTTAGGGGTGACGCCCGCGCCCGCCCTGCCCTTCAGCGCGCCGGGCGCTAGGTTGGGCGGATGCCGAGCTCGGAGTCCGGACCAGAGCGCCCTGTGCGGGTGGCGCTCGTCGACGACTACGAGATCGTCGTGCGCGGCCTCGCGCGGATGTTCGACTCCTACACCGACCGGATCGACCTCGTGGAGCTCGACGCGCACGTCCCGATCTCGCAGCCGGTCGACATCGCGCTCTACGACACCTTCGCCCAGGACCAGGCCGACCGGGCCGACTTCACCGAGCTGCTCTCCGGTGGCAAGGCGGCCAAGCTCGTCGTCTACAGCTGGAACGTCCAGCCGGAGCTCCTGCGCGCAGCGCGCGACCGTGGCGCCGCCGCCTACCTCAGCAAGGGCATGCCGGCCGCCCTCCTCGTCGAGTCGCTCGAGCAGGTGCACCGCGGCGAGCCGGTGACGGCCGCGATGGCGCCCGGCGAGCCCGAGGTGATGGCGGGGGACTGGCCCGGCCGCGCGGAGGGCCTGACCCCGCGCGAGGCCGAGGTCGTCGCCCTCATCACCCAGGGCCTGTCCAACCAGCAGGTCGCCGACCGGGCCTTTCTGTCGATCAACTCGGTGAAGTCCTACATCCGCTCCGCCTACCAGAAGATGGGGGTGACGAGCCGCAGTCAGGCCGTCCTCTGGGGCGTGCGGCACGGCCTCGAGCCCGACGTCGTGCGGATCGTCTCGCCCGAGACCCGCTGAGCTCGCTCGCCGTCCTAGGCTGGGCGGGTGGGCCGCTCCAAGATGCAGATCGAGACGCCGCAGGTGGGGGCGGTCGACCTCGCCGTCGTGTCCCCCACGCACACCCGGCGCACCGAGCCGCTGCCGCTGCTCGTCGTCCACGACGGCCCGGAGTACTCCCGCCGGGCGCACCTGTTCCGGTCGCTGCGCGAGTGGACGGCGGACGGCCGGATGCGCCCCCACCGGGTCGCCCTGCTCGAGCCCGGGCCGCGCAACGAGCGGTATGCCGCGAACCCTCGCTGGGCGGAGGCACTGACCCAGCAGGTCCTCCCGACGGTGCGAGCGGCATACGAGACGGCGGGGAAGCCGACCGTCATGGGAGCGAGCCTCGGCGGGCTCGCGTCGCTCCAGGCGGAGTGGCTGCACCCGGGCACCTTCGGCGGGCTGTTCCTCCAGTCGGGGTCCTACTTCCGCAAGCGGGTCGACGACGAGGAGTCCTTCGAGCACTGGGACCGCGTCACCGACTTCGTCAGCAGCGTGCGACGGGCGAGGCGGGCCCGCACCGACGCCCAGATCGTCATCACCTGCGGCGACGCGGAGGGCAACCTCACCAACAACCGGCAGATGGCCCAGACCCTCGACCGGCTCGGGCACGAGACGCACTTCGCGCAGCTGCGCGGCGGGCACGACTGGCGCTCGTGGCAGTCGGGCTTCGACCCGCACCTGCTCCAGGTGCTCGCGCGCTGACGAACCGCCCGCCCAGACGACCACAGCGCGGACGGATGGCGCGACACAGCGACAGGCGCGGCGACACCTGAAAGGATCGGCACCGTCGGGACAGGCACGAGACGGGAGACCGCGGAGATGACCGAGACGAAGACGCACCTGGTCGGGCTGCTGCTGGGGGCCGAGGAGGACTGGCCGCAGGCCTTCGAGGCGCTGCTGGCGAAGGTGGGTCCGATCACGGCCGAGGACGGCACGGTCCACGAGCTGACCTGCGAGCGGCTGACGATCGAGCCCTTCGACCTGCGCCAGCCGGTGCGCACCGATCTCGTCATCGACCGCCTGGCCTACTGGTACTACCACCCGCGCGAGTGGCTCAAGAAGGCCGCGCTGATGAATGACACCTATCTGCTCAACAGCCCCTTCACCTTCCAGGCGATGGAGAAGCACAGCGCCTACTGCGCGCTGATGCGCCTCGGCCTCAAGGTGCCCGACACGTGGCTGGTGCCCTACAAGAACCCTGTCGACAACGTGCGCTGGGCCTACACGTCGGCGAAGTACAACCGCGCCTTCGACCTGAAGACGATCGCCAACACGCTCGGCTACCCGCTCTACATGAAGCCGTTCGACGGCGGCGGCTGGCGCGGGGTCTCCCGGATCAACGACGAGGCCGACCTGATCAAGGCCTACGACGAGTCCGGCGAGATGCTCATGCACCTGCAGACGACCGTCGACTACGAGAAGTTCGCCCGGGCCCTCTCGATCGGGCCCGAGACGATGGTGATGGACTTCCGCCCCGAGCAGCCGATGCACGGGCGGTATGCCGTGTCCTACGACTTCCTGTCACCTTCGGCCGGCAAGCAGACCGCGGCGATCAGCCGGGTCGTCAACGCCATGTTTGGCTGGGAGTTCAACTCCTGCGAGATGCTCGTCTCGGGTGACGACGTCTATCCGATCGACTACGCGAACGCCTGCCCCGACGTCGCGGTCACCTCGCTGCACTACTACTTCCCCTGGGCCATCAAGGCGCTCGTGCGCTGGTCGGCCTACTGCCTGGTCACCGGGCGCAAGGGCAAGGTCGACCTCGAGATGCGGCGCTACTTCGACATCGCCGACCGCGAGGACCTCACCGACGAGGAGAAGCTCGACGCTTTCCTCGCCGTCGCCGACGAGTACTTCGAGACGGAGGCCTACTGGGCATGGTGCGAGCAGC
>JBDSSS010000114.1:0-3230 GCA_039928615.1 Terracoccus sp.
CGACCGAGTGGATCGGGACCTTGCGCACCTCAATGGCTTCGGGCACGTGAATCACCTTTCTCTTTCTGGGTTTTCGATGACGGTCCCGACGTTGCCGTCGATGGCCGGGGCGAGCTGGTCGAGGGCCGTGATGATCGAGCGGGTCCCGCCGGACCGGACGAAGCGCAGCGCGGCCTCGACCTTGGGGCCCATCGAGCCCGACGCGAAGTGCCCGGCGGCGGCATACGCCTCCATCTCGGCAAGGGTGACGCGGCCGATGTCGTGGGCGTCGGGAGTGCCCC
This sequence comes from Terracoccus sp., assembly GCA_039928615.1. GTDB lineage: Bacteria > Actinomycetota > Actinomycetes > Actinomycetales > Dermatophilaceae > JBDSSS01. The sequence continues at coordinate 282 of JBDSSS010000114.1, forward strand.
AGCCCGCGACGGCGTGCGCGACGTCGGTCGCGATGACGAGCACGTCGGCCCCGACGGCGCGGGCGAGCAGGGCGGCCGTGAGGTCCTTGTCGATGACGGCCTCGACGCCGCGTGCCGTGCCGCCCTCGCCGCGCACGACGGGGATGCCGCCGCCACCGGCCGCGACGACGATGTAGCCGGCGCCGAGCAGGGTCATCAGGGTGGGGGTCTCGAGGACCTCGAGCGGCTCGGGGGAGGCGACGACGCGGCGCCAGCCCTTCTCGCCGCGGTCCTCCCAGCGCTCGCCGTGGTCGACGAGGGCCTGGGCCTGCTCGCGGGGGAGGAAGCGGCCGATCGGCTTCGTCGGGTGGGTGAAGCCGGGGTCGTCGGCGTCGACGAGGGTGCGGGTGATGAGGGCGGCAACCGGCCGGTCGAGGCCCCGCGCGGCGAGCGCGGCCTCGAGCGAGTCGAGCATCGTGAAGCCGATCGTCCCCTGCGTCTGGGCGCCGCACCAGTCGAGCGGCACCGGCGGCACGACGTGGGCGGCGAGCTCGTTCTTGACGAGGAGATTGCCGACCTGGGGCCCGTTGCCGTGGGTGAGCACGACCTCGTGGCCGTCGGCGACGAGGTCGGCGACGTGCTCCATGGCGCGCGCGATCGCCGTGCGCTGCTCTGCTGGCCAGGCGCTGCCGTCCGGGCCGGTCATGGCGTTGCCGCCGAGCGCGACGAGAACCCTCATGCACACCTCCTCTAGTCGTTGGCGTGAGCCTAGGGACCGGGTCGGGGTGTGCGCGTTGGCACCTCCTGCCCAAGGGCGGCTCCCGCATTGGCAGATGTATGCCGCTGTGTCGCCTTGGTGCTCGCCCTGGGGTTCGTCAGTCCCGTGCCCGCGCACCGAGGCCGGCGAGCCGGCGGTAGCGGTCCAGCCGGGCCGCGATCCGGTCGGCCGGCTGCTGCCGGGCGAGCACGGCCAGGTCGTGCTGGATGGTCTGGCTCATCCGCCGGCAGAAGTCCTCCGGCTCGTCGGCGGCGTCGGGGTGCTCGGCGACGATCCGGTCGACGATGCCGTCGGCGAGTAGGTCGAGCGAACGCACCCGCTGGCTCGCCGCGAGCTCGGGGGCGTGGGCCGTGTCGCGGTGGAGGATCGCGGAGGCACCCTCCGGAGGCAGGGGTGAGAGCCACGAGTGCTGGGCGCAGATGACCCGGTCGGCGGGCATCACGGCGAGGGCGCCGCCGCCGGTGCCCTGTCCGAGCAGGACGCACAGGGTCGGTGCCTCGAGGGTGACGAGCTCGGCGAGGCAGCGGGCGATCTCACCCGCGAGGCCGCCCTCCTCGGCCTCCTTGGACAGGGCCGCGCCCGCAGTGTCGATGACGCTGACGAGGGGCAGCCCGAGCTCGCGGGCCAGGGCCATCCCTCGGCGCGCGACCCGAAGTCCCTTGGGGGACAAGGGCTCGTCGAGGGTCTGCCCCCGCCGGTCCTGGCCGAGGACGATGCACGGTGCCCCACCGAACCGGGCGAGGGCCATCAGCATGCCGGGGTCGTACTCGCCCTGACCGGTGCCGTGCAGGGGCAGCACGTCGGTGGCCCCGTGCCGCAGCAGCGCCCGCACGCCGGGCCGGTCGTCGCGGCGGGACCGGACGATCGAGTCCCAGGCGGGCAGGTCCGGCAACGCCTCGCGGACGAGCTCGGGCACGTCGGGCAGGTCCTCACGCGGACCCATCAGCACGTTGAGTGCACGGTCGGCGGTCTCGGCCAACGCCTCGACGGGCAGGATCGCGTCGATGAGGCCGTGCTCGAAGAGGTTCTCGGCCGTCTGCACGCCCTCGGGGAAGGGGGTCCCGTAGAGCGCCTCGTAGACCCGGGCGCCGAGGAAGCCGATCATCGCCCCCGGCTCGGCCACCGTGACCTGGCCGAGCGATCCCCACGACGCGAAGACGCCACCGGTCGTGGGGTGGCGCAGGTAGACGAGGTAGGGCAGGCCCGCAGCCTTGAGCTGCGCGCAGGCGGCGCTGATCGCGACCATGCCGACGAAGGCGGGGGTGCCCTCCTGCATCCGCGTCCCGCCGGAGCTCGGTGCGGCGAAGACGGGGAGCTCCTCGCGGACGGCTCGCTCGAAGGCGAGCACGATCCGCTCGGCGGCCCCCGCGCCGATCGACCCCGCGAGGAAGCGGAACTCGCCGGCGATGATGGCGACCCGGCGGCCGCGGATGCGACCCTCGCCGGTGATGATCGACTCGTCGCACCCGCTCCGCTCTCGCGCGGCGGCCAGCTCCGCGGCATACGCGGGGGACGCGTCAGCCGGCGCGTGCGCGGGCTCGTCCCAGCCGCGCCAGGTGCCTTCGTCGAGCACGGTGTCGAGCAGCTCGCGGGCGGCGAGGCGCACGGGCTTCGCAGTCGCCGGCTCAGACATCGCCGGAGGCCCCGTCCCCATCGAGGTCTTCGAGGTCATCGAGGTCATCGAGCCAGGCCCGCACCGCATCGTTGTGCTCACCGAGCATCGGCGGGTGGAGGTGCCGCTCACGCCCTCCGGCGAAGGCGTTGTCGTCGAAGCGGATCGGCGGTCCCGGGATCTCGATGTCACCGAGGACGGGGTGGTCGACGTCGATGACGAGGCCCTGGGAGCGGGTCTGCTCCCAGTCGTAGACCCGGTCGAGGGTGCGCACCTCACCGGCGGGGACCCCGACGCGCGCGAGGGTGGCGAGCAGCTCGGTGAGGGGGTGGGGGGCGAAGGCCGCGTTGAGGGTGGCGACGACCTGCTCCCGGTTCGCGACGCGCTCGCGGTTGGTCGCCATGCCGGGTGCGGCGGGGTCGATGTCGAAGGCGGTGGCCAGCCGCTGCCAGAGCCCCTCGCTGCCGCAGGCGATCTGGACGATGCCGTCGGCGCAGGTGAAGAGGCCGTAGGGGGAGATCGACGGGTGGTGGCTGCCCTGGGCGACGGGCACCTCGCCGGCGACGGTGTAGCGCGTCCC
>JBDSSS010000115.1:0-5471 GCA_039928615.1 Terracoccus sp.
CGTCCCGTCGGGTCGGGTCATCGGGCCCGGCCTCGGCCCCTGTCCCGGCGCGCCGGCGTCCACGAACGGTTTGACCCGCGCGGCACCGACCGCTCCCCGAACGATAGCGAGGATCCGGTCGCTGGCCTGACCGGCCCCGTAGGGGTTGACCACCGCTGCGGAGCGCGCCCGCCCCTCGTCCGACAGGACGGCACGCAACCCGTCGCGCACGGCGGCCCGACCCTCGGCGACGTGCACGACGTTCACGCCGCTGAGCCGACCCCGTTGGCGCTCCCCGACGTCCACCACGCCGACGTGGACGCTCGCCGCCTCGATGATCCCCGAGCTCGAGTTGCCGACGACGACGTCGGCAGCCGCGAGCACCCTCGGGTAGTCGCGGCCCAGCGCCTCGACGATCACCAGTCGCGGCTCGCGCTCCGCGAGGTCGAGCAGGGCGGCGAGGATCGCCTCGCGGCCGTCGTCCATCCCGGGGTGGGTGGCGATGACCGTGCCGCCGAGCTCGAGGGTGGCGCTCGCGGCCTCGGCGGCCCAGCGCCCGACGGGACTCGCCCGCCGCGCGGTGGGCGGGTGGTAGGTGAGGATCGCGAGAGGTCGCCGGACGGCGTCGACACCGAGCAGCGCGGCGACCTCCTCGTCGGGCAGGGGCACCGCCCCGGCCAGCCGGTCCAGGCCCGGGGCACCCGTCACGTGGATCCGCTCCGCGGGCTCGCCGAGCTGGGCGAGGCGGGCCGCGGCGTCGGCCGAGGCAACGCAGTGGACGTCGGCGAGTTTGGTCACCGCGTGCCGCACCCGCTCGTCGAGCGCCCCCTCGGTGACCTCACCGCCGTGCAGGTGGACGACGGGGATGCCGAGGACCACGGCCGGGGGCACGACCCAGAGCAGCTCCCACCGGTCACCGAGCACGAGCAGGACGTCGACGGCGAGCCGCTGGAGCGCCTCCGCCGTGCCCCGGCTGATCTGCGCCCCTTGTGCCACCTGGTCGGCGGGCGAGAGCCGTGACATCGGCGGCGCGACGGCGACGACCCGGTCCCGCCAGTGCTCCGGCGACAGCGTCGCGGGCAGGGCGCGCGCGAGGTCGTCAGCGGCATACGTCACACCGGTGAGCACGTGCAGCGCAACGCCGTCGGCCGCGGCGAGGACCTCGAGCACCGGCGACAGCGGGCCGAGGTCGGCCCGCGTCCCGACGAAGACGGCGACGGAGACCGGCCCGGCGACCCGGTCCGGCTCAGTCATCGAGGTCGGCGGCGGTGAGGGGCTCCCCCCGGGCGACGTCACGCGCGAGCCGGCGGCCGGTCACCTCGACGGCGGGGCTGATGCCCCCCTCCGGTCGGAGCAGCGACAGGTCCTCGCGGGTGACGGCGGCTCCGGCGGTGAGGTCGCGCGCGGCGTGCCACGACCGGCGCACGAGCCCGGCGTTCTCCTCCTCGGAGGGCATCCGGCGCTTGCGCCCGTCACCGAGGGCGCGGGCCAGGGCCTTGGTCTCGCGGACGTAGTCGGTGAGCTCGTCCGGCTCGAGGCTGGCGGTGTGGTCCGGGCCGGGGAGGGTGCGGTCGGTCGTGAAGTGCTTCTCGAGGACCGGCGCACCGAGCGCCACCGCCCCGAGGGCCGTCGTCAGGCCGGGCGTGTGGTCCGACCACCCCACCGGCACCCCGTGCCGCTCGGCGAGGCGGGGGATGACGCGCAGGTTGCACTCGTCGACGGGGGCGGGATACGCCGAGACGCAGTGGAAGAGGACGAGGCCGGGAGCGCCCTCGCAGGCCTCGACGGCCCGGGCCACCTCGTCCTCGGTGCCCATCCCCGTCGAGACGAGGAGGGTCACGCCGAGGGAGGCGAGGGCTCGGAGGTAGGGCAGGTTGGTCAGCTCGCCCGAGCTCACCTTGAGCGCCGTGAGTCCGAGCGCGACGAGCATCTCGGCGCTGTCGGTGTCGAAGGGCGTCGAGAGGAAGGCGATGCCTCGGTCGTGGGCGTGGTCGCGCAGCTCGGCCCACGCCGTCTCGGGGAGGGTGAGCGCCTCGAGCAGGCTGCGCTGGTCGCTGCTGCCGCCCCGGTCACGCTGGTAGGGCGTCGTTGCCGCAGTCGACGAGACGAGCTTGTCGGGCGAGAAGGTCTGGAACTTCACGGAGTCCGCGCCGGAGGCGACGGCGACGTCGATGAGCCGGTGGGCGAGGTCGACGTCACCGTTGTGGTTGACCCCGACTTCGGCGATGACGTGCACCGCGTCGCCGTCGGGGACGAGGGCCTCGCCGATCCGGACGGCGGCGACCTCGCTCTGGCCCAGCGCAGCGGTCATCGGGAGGCTCCTCGGGGCTGGACGGTGTGCTGGGTGGTGTGCTGGGTCGTCGACGTGGTGGTGCGTTCAGCGGTGCGGGCTCGGGCGGGCACGCCGACAACGGTCCGGCCGTCGGGAACGTCCGTGGTGACGACAGCCCCGGCCCCGACCGTCACGCCGGCACCGATGACGACGCCGGGCAGGATCCGGGCGCCGCTCCCGACGACGGTCCTGGAGCCGATGGTCACCCCGCCGAGGAGGCACGCGCCGGGCGCGACGTGGCTGCCGTCCCCCACCGCGCAGTCGTGCTCGACGATGGCGCCGGTGTTGACGATGACCCCGGCCCCGACGGTGGTGGCCGGGCCGACGTGGGCGTGCTCGAGCACGACGGTGCCCTCGCCGAGCCTGCTGCGCAGGGAGACCGTGGCGGTCACGGCGATGACGGACGGGACCCGACCGCCGTCCGCGGCGATCGCCCGGACGAGGTTGAGCCGGGCCGGGTTGGCGCCGATGGCGACGACGGCCCGGAGGCTGTCGGCGTGGACCCGCTCGAGGGCCTGGAGGTCGTCCTCGAGGCACTCGACGTGCCAGGCGCCCGGCGCCGCCAGTCCGGAGACGGCCACCACCCGGCCTCCGGAGCGCTCGATGACGTCGACGACGGCGCGCGCGTGACCGCCGGCACCGAAGACGACCCAGCCGGGTCCGCGCGCAGCCACCTCAGGCGTCCGCGGGCAGGTCGTCGGCGACCGGCGAACGCAGCGACGCCGCGGCCTCGGCGAGGGCGCCGCCGACCTTGCGGATGTTGGCGGGCTCGAGGACGGCGGGCACGCGGGGCGGGTCGAGGACGAGACCCTCCCACGAGTTGCGGACATAGTCGTTGACGAACCACTCGTCGATGCGGGCGCGGCTCTCGTGCAAGGACTCCCAGCCTCGGCGGGCGACGAAGTCGGTGAGGTCGTCGGGTGTCGCGAGGTTGGCGACGTTGCCCAGTCCCGACCACGGCATCGGAGCGCCGGACACGACGGGCAGGCCGAGCAGACCGGCCTCGAGGCCGACCGTGCCGGTCGCCGTCACGGTGAAGACGGCCTCCTTCATCAGCTCCCTCGAGTCGGCGAAGGGGTCGATCGCGGCGATGCCGGGGTGGGCGTCGAACGGGGGCCAGTAGTCGGGGTCGCGACGCCACATGAAGTGGGCGTGCTCCTTGACCGCGACACCGATGCCGAGCGGCGCGAGGGCGTCGGCGAGCACCTTCGCGGTGTAGGCCTGGTCGCGCCACTCCTGGCCCATGACGTCGGCGCTGGACTCGGGCTGCACCTGGAGCGGGAGGAAGACGAACTTCTCCGGCACGGGGTCCCAGCGACGGCTGGAGTACTCACGCAGGTTGAGCCGGGCCTTGACGGGGTTGAGCCAGGGCAGCCGCGCGTAGTCGCTCGGTCGCGGCAGCTGGAGGTTGGCGCCGCGGTCGACGGCGAACTCCTTGACCCGGTCGCTCGCGAGCCGCCAGATCTCCTGGCCGGACTCGACCTTGAGGTTGCGGGCGTAGCCCATCGGCCGCCCGTGCTCGGCGCGCCAGCCCTCGATGAAGGCCTCCCCGGCCGCGGTGGCGGACGGGTCCTCGCCGGGGCGCTCCCAGAGCGTGATGCCCTTCGGCGTGCCGATCAGGCCGAAGCGGTCCGACGGCAGCCGGATGCCGCGCGGCCAGGTGGCGAGGCCGCCGTGGTGCGTGACGAGCCCGGCCGTCAGCAGCTCGGAGGTCACGGTGAACTCGACGAGCGCGAGGATCGGTCCGCGACCCTCGACGGCGGCCTCAATCTCCTCGGCCGCCAGGTTGAGGAAGTTCATCGCCGTGTCGACGCGGTTGCGGCGCAGGGCTCGCTCCGAGACGAGCAGGTCGAGCACGTCGAGACCGACACCCGCGCAGGCCCGCTTGAGAGCCGCGTGGGGCGCGAGCCCGCTGACGGCGTTGGCCCGGCGGGCAGCGGCATACGGCAGCCGGACGACCGTCGCGCGGGGGGCGTGGCGCCGGACCCAGGCGAGGTTGGCGTCGGTGCGGACGACGAGGATCAGGTCCTTCGTCTCGAAGCCGGCGTGGACGAGGGCGGGGACGAGCAGGTCGTCATAGCCCAGCCCCATGTGGACGAGCGGCGTGACCACGGACGACACTCCTTCGCTTCGTCGGACCGGTCGGGATCGGGCCTCGTCATCCTAGCCGCGGAGCGCGCGCACCACCCTCGGCGCGACGACCGCGCCACCGACGACCATCACGGCGAGGACCACGAGGTGGACGGCATACCCCGTGGTGATGCTGGCCGCGACGGCGGCGCCCGCCCCGACGCCCACGGCGACCCACGCCTGCCGGGGCCAGCGCAGGTGCCGATTGCCGGAGACGACGGTGAGCAGGGTGAGCGTGGCGTAGGCGACGACCTTGGCGACGGCGATCCCGATCAGCCCGGCGCCCGACAGCAGGACGGCGAGCCCGACGAGCACGACCACCGCGACGAGCGCGTTGACCGCGAGCCGGCCCGTGCGTTCCGCGTCGAGGACGGCGAGCGAGGACCCCTGGTAGACCATGTAGACGACGGAGACGAGGCACAGCAGCGACGCCGCCGAGGCGATGGCCGCCACGTCGAAGCCGTCGCCGGTGAGCACCGCAGCGACGAGGGGGGACGCCGCGGTGACGAGGCCGGCGCCGACGACGACCACGCCGACGAGACCCGCGCCGGTCGCCGCGGTCCACGACCAGCGGTCGGCCAGCGGGCGCGAGAGCACGAGGGGTCCCCAGGCGTTGAAGAGCGCCACCGCGAGGACGAACGGGATGTTGCCGATCTGGAGCGCCACCTGGTACTCCCCCGCCGCCACCGACCCGAGCAGCCAGCGGGTGAGCAGCACGTCGCCCGAGAGCAGCCCGAGCATCGCCGCTGCCTGCGGCAGCAGGGGCGCCGCGAGACGCACCCCGGCGCGGACCCGCTCGCGCTCGGCGGTCGGTCGCAGCGGGCGGCCGAGAACGAGGGCCAGCGCAGCCGCCACGAGGACGACGACGGCATACGCCGTGAGGTAGGTGCCTGCGCTCGGGTCGACGCTCGCCGCCAGCACGCCAGCGAGCTGTGCACCGACGGTCGCGACCACGGCGAGCGCGAGGAAGCCCCACGGCTGCAGCCGGGCGCGGAGGAGGGTCTGCCCGGAGACGACCGTCGTGAGGCCC
>JBDSSS010000116.1:0-20632 GCA_039928615.1 Terracoccus sp.
CCGCGGGGATGCGTGCCGGGGGGATCGCCAGCACGGTCAAGCACTTCCCCGGCCTCGGCCGGATCCGGGGCAACACCGACCTTACCGCCACGGGCATCACCGACGACACCACGACGACGACCCCCGCCACGTCGACCCCGCCGACCGGAGGGACCGGCTCGTGCGCCCCCGCGGTCGTCGCGGCGATGACCCCCGCCGAGCAGGCCGGCCAGCTGCTCATGGTCGGCCTCGACGCGAACGCGCGGCGGTCGAGCCTCGACGACCTCGTCGCCGAGCGTCACCTCGGCGGCGTGATCCTCCTCGGCGGCTGGGGCGAGGGTGTCGCGGCCGTCCGTGCGACGACCGACCACCTCGAGTCCCTCGCCTCCGAGGACGACACGGCCGGTCTCGGGCTGCTCCTCGCCGCCGACCAGGAGGGTGGCGCCGTCCAACAGCTCAAGGGGGCGGGGTTCAGCCGGATCCCGTCGGCCCGCACGCAGGGCCGGCTCACCCCGGCCGCTCTCACCCGGTCGGCCACGACGTGGGCGAAGCAGCTCGGGGCCGCTGGCATCAACGTCAACCTCGCACCGGTCGCCGACACGGTCCCCACCAGCATCGGGCGGGCCAACGCCCCCATCGGGAAGTTCGACCGGCAGTACTCCAGCGACCCCGCTCGGGTGGCGACGATGTCGGCGGCCTTCGCCGCGGGGATGCGTGCCGGGGGGATCGCCAGCACGGTCAAGCACTTCCCCGGCCTCGGCCGGATCCGGGGCAACACCGACCTCACCGCCACGGGCATCACCGACGACACCACGACGACGACCGACCCCTTCCTGACGCCCTTCCAGCGAGGTGTCGACGACGGGACCGACCTCGTCATGGTCGGGTCCGCGATCTATCCGAAGCTCGACCCGGGCACCAACGCCGTCTTCTCCCGCACGATCGTCACCGGGCTGCTCCGCGAGTCGATGGGCTACGACGGGGTCGTCATCACCGATGACGTGGGCGCTGCCAGGGCGGTCGCGGCCGTGCCGGTGGCCGACCGCGCCACGCGCTTCATCGAGGCGGGCGGTGACGTCGTGCTCACCGCCCGGCCCGGGGACGTGCCGACGATGCACCGTGCCCTGACGAGGGCCGCGGCCGCGGATCCCGCCTTCGCCAGCCTCCTCACGGCGTCGGCGACCCGCGTCGTCGACCTCAAGCTGCGGATGGAGCTGGCCCGCTGCTCGTGACCCGGCTCAGGCCTGGACGAGCGTGACCGGCATCGACGAGTCGGTGGGCAGGCCGAGGTCGCTCGGCGTCCGCCCCTTGCTCACCATCTGCGCACCGAGCGCCGCAACCATGGCGCCGTTGTCGGTGCACAGGCCCGGGCTCGGCACCCGCAGCACGATGCCCGCCTTGTCGCACCGCTCCTGGGCGAGCGCGCGCAGCCGCGAGTTGGCGGCCACGCCTCCCCCGATGAGCAGGTGGTCGACGTCGTGCTCCTTGCAGGCGAGCAGGGCCTTGCGGGTGAGCACGTCGACGACCGCCTCCTGGAAGCTCGCCGCGACGTCGGCCACCGGCACGTCGATGCCGGCCCGCTGCTGTGTCTCGACCCACCGGGCCACGGCGGTCTTGAGCCCGGAGAAGGAGAAGTCGAAGCGGTGCCGCTCCATGTCGCGGCCTCCGGTCAGACCTCGGGGGAAGTCGATCGCGATCCGGTTGCCCTCCCGGGCGACCCGGTCGATGTGGGGCCCACCCGGGAAGGGCAGCCCGAGCACGCGGGCCACCTTGTCGAAGGCCTCCCCGGCGGCGTCGTCCATCGTCGCGCCGAGCGACCGCACGTCGTGGGTCACGTCGGGGACGAGCAGGAGCGAGGAGTGCCCACCGGAGACGAGCATCGCCATCGTCGGCTCGGGCAGCGGGCCGTGCTCGACGATGTCGACGGCGACGTGGGACGCGAGGTGGTTGACGCCGTAGATCGGCTTGCCGAGCGCGACGGCGAGCGACTTGGCCGCAGCCACACCGACGAGCAGCGCTCCGGCGAGCCCGGGCCCCGACGTCACCGCGATCGCGTCGAGGTCGCGCAGCGCCACCCCCGCCTCGCGGCAGGCGCGCTCGATGGTGGGCACCATCGCCTCGAGGTGTGCCCGGCTGGCCACCTCCGGGACGACCCCGCCGAAGCGTGCATGCTCCTCGACGCTGCTCGCGACGGCATCGACCAGCAGCGTCTGACCCCGGACGATGCCGACCCCCGTCTCGTCGCAGGAGGTCTCGATGCCGAGGACGAGGGGCTCGTCGGCGCGGGTCGTCGTCATCGGGTCTCCCCCGTCAGGTCGTCGGGTCGGAGGTGTCGTCGCATCACGAGGGCGTCGACGTCTCCGGGCTGGTAGTAGCGCCGCCTCGTGGCGATCACCTCGAAGTCGTTGCGGTCGTAGAGCGCCCGCGCCGAGGTGTTGTCGGCGCGGACCTCGAGCAGCAGGGCCGCCGCGCCCCGGGCAGCGGCCCGGCGAAGCAGCTCGTCGAGGAGCAACCGACCGATCCCGCGTCGCTGGGCAGCCGGTGCGGTCGCGATCGTCATGACGTCGGCGGTGTCACCACCGTGGTCGAGGCCCGCGTAGCCGAGGAGGTCCGCCTCCGGTATGCCGGTGTCGACCGCGACGACGTAGTCGCGCCTCGGGCGGCCGGCCAGCTCGGACCACCACGTCCCGATCGACCAGCAGTCGTCGGGGAAGAGGGCACGCTCGATCTCGGAGACGGCCTCCAGGTCGGTCCACTCGAGGTCGCGCAGCTGCACGGTCGCCGTCATCCCAGGGTCGACTTGCGGCTGGGCGGGGCCGGGGCCGCGTCGGGCCGGCGCAGGTAGAGCGGCTCGAGCCCGTCGAAGCCCGCCTCGCCGCCCATCGCCAGCCGCCGGACCGCGAGGTCCGCGAGCGCGCCGGCCGAGACGTCGAGCAGCCTGGCGGGACCCCCGGTCAGGGCGTCCGGGTAGAGCGTGGAGCCCCGCCCGACCGTCGGCAGGGCGCGCACGTCCTCGGGCAGGTCCGCCGCCCGGCTCACCTCGGGAGGCCCGACGCGCGTTGCGCCGGTGCCGTCCACGACGTAGCGAGCGGCATACACCTCCTTGCGGCGGGCATCGGTGGCGACGAGCAGGCCACCGCGGCGACCGCCCTGCCACGCCTCGTGCGCGAGCGCGTCGAGGCTGCAGAGCCCGTGGACGGGGATCCCAAGGGCGAAGGCGAAGGTGCGGCCGGTGACGATCCCGACACGCAGGCCGGTGAAAGGCCCGGGACCGACGCCCACGACGACCTCGGTGACCTCGCCCGGAGCGGCGCCGACGTGGGCGAGCACCTCGACGACCTGCGGCGCGAGGTGCTCGGCGTGCGCGCGGGCATCGAGGGTGGTTGCCTCGGCCAGCACCGTCGCCCCGTCGTGCAGCGCGACGGTGATCGCGGAGGTCGAGGTGTCGATCGCGAGCAGGAGCACGACGGTCAGGCTATCCCGCCGGCGGCGACGACCTCGTCCCACCGCGGCCCCACACCGACGAGCCGTGCCGTGCGCTCCTCGTGTCCGGTCAGGGTGATCTCGAGCCGCACGGGGCTCAGCTGCTCGGCGAGCCCGGCACCCCACTCGATGATTGTCACGCTCGCCTCGAGGTCGGCGTCGAGGTCGAGGTCGTCGAGCTCGAGGGTGCTGCCGAGCCGGTAGGCGTCGACGTGGACGAGCGCCGGCCCCCCGACGAGCGACGGGTGGACCCGGGCGATGACGAAGGTCGGGGAGGTGATCGGGCCACGCACCCCGAGCCCCTCGGCGATCCCCTGGGTCAGCGTCGTCTTGCCCGCCCCGAGGTCACCGGTGAGCACGAGGACGTCACCGGCGCGCAGGACCTGCCCGAGGCGGGTCCCGAAACCCTGGGTGGCCTCGACGTCCGGAAGGCGGAGCTCACGCTCCACGGGGCTGCTTCTCCTTGCGGCCCGACCGGACGATCGCGTCGGCCTCGCGCTCGAGGCGTCGCATCCGGCGGCCCTTCGCGACGTCGGTGACGATGCGGCGCACCCGCGGCTGCTGGGAGACGTCGACGTGCTCGGCCTTGGCGCGGGCCGCCTGGTCGGCGAGCTCGACGAGGTGGGCGTTGAGCAGGTCGGGGTGCTCGAGCATGATGACGTGGCCGGCGTCGTTGACGATGATGTGCTCCGCCCCCGGGATCGCCTCGACGATCAGCTCACTGTGGGCCGGCGGGGTGAGGATGTCCTGCTTGCCGTTGAAGACGAGGACCATCGTCCGGGTGAACTCCGCGAGCGCCGGCCGCTTGTCGAAGCCGTCGAAGGCCTCGAGGTAGTCGTTGACGGTGTCGAGCGGCGTGCCGAGCAGGATGTCGGCCGTGTAGCGCACGATCGATCGGGGGACGTGGGAGCCGAAGGAGTTCTGCTCGACGAGGAAGTCCTCGAGACCGCGCCCCGCGCGACGGATCCGGAGGAAGAGGTCGGGCTGGGCACCGAGCGGCCCGAGCACCGTGGGGCCGACCCGCTCGAGCAGGTTGCGGCCGAAGGTGGCCACCCGGCCGCCGTTGGCGAGGCTGAGCCCGCCGGGGCTCGTGCCGACGAAGGCGACGCCGATCACCCGGTCGCGGATGAGGTCGGGGTCCTGCTCGCCGAGGGCCATGATCGTCATGCCCCCCATCGAGTGCCCGACGAGGACGAGGTCTCCCTCGGGGGCCAGCTGCGCGATGACGGCGCCGAGGTCGGCACCCAGCCGGTCGATGACGTAGCTCTCGGCGTCGCCGCGGCCGGAGCGGCCGTGACCGCGCTGGTCCCAGCTGACGACGCGGAACCCTGCTGCCTTGAGCGCCCGACGCTGGTAGACCCAGCAGCGCAGGCTGAGGCAGTAGCCGTGGGTGAGCACGATGGTGGGCAGGTTCGCGGCGCGGTCCCCGGACGTCGTGCCCTCGGCCGCCTCGCGCGCGTCGGACGGGTCGGGCAGGTCGACCTCGGCGTGCAGCGGCACCCCGTCGTCGGTGAGCACGACGTGCTCCTCGTCGGGGGTGATGGCGAGCAGCTCCGGGGTCTCGAGGGCAGCCATGGCGGACCGGTGCTTGCCGGCGCGGTCGGCGACGACACCGGCCGCCACCCCCGCGGCCACTCCCGCCACGCCGGCGGCGATCCCGATGATGGGGTTGCGTCGAGGGCTCATCCGTTCTCTCCCGTCCCACCGAGCAGCAGGCGCGGGACCCGCGCCCCGACCCGGGTGACGATCTCGTAGCTGATGGTGCCGGTCGCCTCGGCCCAGTCCTGGGCCGTCGGCTCACCGGGAGCGCCGCCGAAGAGGGTGACGACGTCGCCGGCCGCAGCCGTGGAGCCGGGACCGAGGTCGATGACGAACTGGTCCATGCAGACCCGTCCGGCGACGACGGTGCGGCGGCCGCCGACGGTCACGGGTCCGAGGTTGGTCGCGTTGCGGGGCACCCCGTCGGCATACCCAGCCGGGACGAGTCCCACCACGGTGTCGGCGGTGGGGACGTAGGCGTGGCCGTAGCTCACCCCCTGCCCGGCGGGGAGCCGCTTGACGAGCGCGAGCCTGCTGCGCAGCGTCATCACCGGTCGGAGCCCGAAGTCGTCGTCGACCTGTGGCACGGGGGTCAGCCCGTAGAGGGCGATGCCCGGCCGCACCATGTCGGCGTGCGCCGTCGGGTGCACGAGCGTCGCCGCGGAGTTGGCGAGGTGGCGCACCTCCGGGCGGCAGCCCTCGCGCTCCGCCTCGGCGACGGCCTCGAAGAAGCGGGCCTGCTGGGCGAGCACGGTCGGGTGCTCGGGGGCGTCGGCGTGCGCGAAGTGCGTCCAGATCCCGACGACGCGCAGGGCGCCCTCGGCCTCGAGGGGCCGCGCGTGGCGCACGAGCGTGAGCCAGTCGGGCCCGAACGCCCCGCCCCGGCCGAGCCCGGTGTCGACCTTGAGGTGGACCCGTGCCGTCCGACCCGTCGCCCGGGCGGCGGCGGCGATCTCGTCGAGCACCCACGGCGCCGAGGCCGACACATCGATGTCGAGGGTGAGGGCGGCCGCGAAGTCGGTGCCGGGGACGCTGAGCCACGTGAGGACGGGACCGGTGACACCGGCGGCGCGCAGGGCGAGGGCCTCGCCCATCTGGGCGACCCCGAGCCAGTCAGCGCCGGCCCGCACCGCGGCGCGCGCCGCGGGGACGAGCCCATGGCCGTAGCCGTCCGCCTTGACCACGGCCATCAGTCGGGAGTCGGGCGCGCGGGCCCGCAGTGTCCGGACGTTGTGCTCGAGGGCGGTGAGGTCGACCTCGACCCAGGCGGCGAGGCCTCGGGTCGCGGCCTCGAGGTCCGTGCTCGAACCGGTCGGGTCGGGCTGGGTCATCGGGGTCATCGGCGGGCGAGCAGGTCGCGAACCGTCGGACGGATGCCGTGGGCCACCGCGAGGGCCCGCAGCGGGCCGCCGCCGGACACCCGGTCCGCCGTCACGCCGTGGACGAGCGCGCCGAGGGAGCCGGCGTCGAGGGGGGTCAGGCCCGAGGCGAGCAGGGTCCCGACGAGGCCGGCGAGCACGTCACCGGCTCCGGCTGTGGCGAGCCAGGCGGGTGCATCTGCCTGGCTGCGGACGGGACCGTCCCCGTCGGGGTCGACGACGAGCGTGGTCGAGCCCTTGACCAGCACGGTCGCCCCGGTGCGGGTGGCGAGCCGACGGGCGTGACCGAGCGGGTCGCCCTCCACCTCCTGGCGGGTCACGTCCGCCTCCTCGAAGCGGGTCAGCAGGCGCGCGAGCTCGCCGGCGTGCGGGGTGAGCAGGGTGGGCGCCGAGCGCGGGCCGGACGCGGGGTCGAGCAGGTCGAGGCCGCCCGCGTCGAGGACGAGGGGCAGGTCCGAGGCGACGGCGTCGCGCGCGACGGCGAGCTGGTCGGCAGCACCGTCGTCGTGGGCGTTGACGTCGAGGCCCGGCCCGACGAGCCAGGCCTGGACCCGGCCGGCGCCGTGGACGGCCTCCGGCACGGCGGCGCGGACGAGGCCGGCCGGGGTCGGGGTGCCGACGTAGCGGACCATGCCCGCGCCCGCCTCGACCGCTGCCGTGACGCTGAGCAGGGCGGCGCCGGCGTAGCTCTCGCCACCGGCGACGACCCCGAGGACGCCGCGGGAGTACTTGTCGTCGGACGGGCCGGGGACCGGCCAGAGGAGCCGGACGTCGTCCCAGGTGAGGCGCTCGACCGCGGCCGGCACGTCCCCGGTCTCGAGGCCGATGTCGACGACGGTGAGCCGCCCGGTCGCCCCCTCCCCCGCCGGGAGCAGGTGCGCCGGCTTCGGGGTGGCGAAGGTGACGGTCTCGTCGGCCCAGACCGACTCGTCGTCGGCGGCCTCACCCGCGGGGTCGAGACCGCTCGCGAGGTCGACGGCGACCACCCAGGCATCGTCGTCGATCGCGTCGACGAGCCGGGCGGCGTCGGGTCGCAGACCGGCCCGGCCGCCGATCCCGACGATGCCGTCGAGCACGAGGTCGCCCTCGGCGACGAGGGCCGCCGCAGCCCGTGGGTCATCGGCGGCGACGACGACCGACACCCCGGCCTCCTCAGCCGCAGCGAGACCGGCCTCGTGCGATCCGGATCGCCCGTCGGAGGCGAGGAGCACCGCGACACAGGCGAACCCGGCGTCGGACAGCAGCCCAGCGGCATACAGGGTGTCACCGCCGTTGTTGCCCGCGCCGACGAGCGCGACGACCGTGCGCCCGTCGCGCTCGGCGAGCCGGGCGGCGGCCACGTCGGCCAGCCCCTCGGCCGCCCGCTCCATCAGCTCGCCCTCGGGGAGCCCCGCCATCGCGGCCTCCTCGGCCGCTCGGACCCGGTCGACGGACAGTGCGCGAATCATCAGCCCTCCGCGATGACGACAGCCGACGCGATGCCCGCGTCGTGGGACAGGGAGACGTGGAAGCAGTCGACCCCGAGGACGGTCGCCCGGGACGCGACGGTGCCCTCCACCTCGAGGAAGGGCCGGCCGTCGTCGTTGGTGACGACGCGGGCGTCGGTCCAGTGCATCCCGCCCGGAGCCCCGAGCGACTTCGCGAGCGCCTCCTTGGCCGCGAACCGTGCCGCGAGCGACGCGATCCCGAGGGTGCGTTCCTCCGCAGTGAAGAGCCGCTCGAGCAGGGCCGGGGTCCGCTCGATGGTCTGCCCGAAGCGGGCGATGTCGACGACGTCGATGCCGACCCCGATGATCACGGTCGGACCCTGCTTGCGGGCGGCACGGTGGTCACTCGACCGTGACCGACTTGGCGAGGTTGCGCGGCTGGTCGACGTCGAGGCCCTTGGCCGTCGAGAGCCACAGGGCGAAGACCTGTAGCGGCACGACGGTGAGCAGCGGCGCGAGCAGCGGCGAGGTCGCGGGCACGCGGATCACCTCGTCGGCGAAGGGCACGACGGCCTCGTCACCCTCCTCGGCGATGACGAGGGTTCGCGCCCCTCGGGCCCGGATCTCCTGGATGTTGCTGACGACCTTGCCGTGCAGGCCGTGCTCGCTCGACGGCGAGGGCACGACGACGAAGACCGGCTGGCCGGGCTCGATGAGGGCGATCGGACCGTGCTTGAGCTCGCCGGCCGCGAAGCCCTCGGCGTGGATGTAGGCGAGCTCCTTGAGCTTGAGCGCACCCTCCATCGCGACCGGGTAGCCGACGTGGCGGCCGAGGAAGAGCACCGAGCGGGTGTCGGCCATGAAGCCGGCGATCTCCTTGACCCGGTCCATCTGCCCGAGCAGGGTCTCGATCTTGTCCGGCACCCCGCCGAGCTCCTTCATCACCGCGGCCGCGTCGTCGGCGTAGGTGCCGCCGCGCAGCTGGGCGAGGTAGAGGCCCAGGACGTAGCAGGCGGTGATCTGGGCGAGGAAGGCCTTCGTCGAGGCGACGGCGATCTCGGGTCCGGCGTGCGTGTAGAGCACGGCGTCGGACTCGCGCGGGATCGTCGAGCCGTGGGTGTTGCAGACGGAGATCGTCAGGGCGCCGAGGAGCCGGGCGTGCTTGACGGCCATCAGCGTGTCCATCGTCTCGCCCGACTGGCTGATCGACACCACGAGCGTGCGCTCGTTGACGATCGGGTCGCAGTAGCGGAACTCGTGGGCGAGGGCGACCTCGACGGGGATCCGGGTCCAGTGCTCGATGGCGTACTTCGCGGTCATGCCCGCGTAGGCCGCGGTGCCGCAGGCGACGATCGTGATCCGGTCGACGGCGCGCAGCTGCTCCTCGGAGATCCGCAGCTCGTCGAGGACGAGGCGGCCGGAGGCGTCGGTGCGGCCCAGCAGCGTGTCCCCGACCGCGTGCGGCTGGTCGTGGATCTCCTTCTCCATGAAGGTGGCGTAGCCGCCCTTCTCCGCCGCGGCCGCGTCCCACGTCACCTCGTAGGCCTTGCCCTCGGCCGGGCTGCCGTCGAAGTTGATGACGGTCGCGCCGTCGGGCGTGATCGTGACGATCTGGTCCTGGTCGAGCTCCATCGCGTGCCGGGTGTAGCCGATGAAGGCGGCGACGTCCGAGCCGAGGTAGTTGGCGTCCTCGCCCAGGCCGACGACGAGCGGGCTGTTGCGCCGGGCGCCGACGACGACGCCGGGCTGGTCGGCGTGGACGGCGAGCAGGGTGAAGGCGCCCTCGAGGTCGGCCACGACCGCGCGCATCGCCTCGGTGAGGTCACCGTGGGCGGCATACGCCCGCGCGACGAGGTGCGCGACGACCTCGGTGTCGGTCTCGCTCGTGAAGTGGGTCCCGGCCGCGATGAGGTCCTGCTTGAGGGCGTGGAAGTTCTCGATGATCCCGTTGTGGATGAGCGCGAGCTTGCCGTCGTCGCCGCCGCGGTGCGGGTGGGCGTTCTCGTCGGTGGGGCCACCGTGGGTGGCCCAGCGGGTGTGCCCGATGCCGGTGGACGACGCGGGCATCGGGTCGGCCTCGATCTCGGCGACGAGGTTGGCGAGCTTGCCCGACTTCTTCCGGGTCACGACGTGGTCACCGTCGATGAGCGCGACGCCGGCCGAGTCGTAGCCGCGGTACTCGAGACGCGCGAGACCCTCCATCACGACGTCCAGCGCACTGCCGTCGACGGATCTGCCCACATAACCCACGATTCCGCACATGCGCCACAGCCTAGGGGACGCGGTCGCCCGCCCGGTCCCGCGCCTCGCGGCCCGCGTCCGCCACAATGGCGCGGTGTCCCAGCCACCGAACGGAGCCCAGACGGCGATCCCGTCGCCCTACGTCGAGCTCGACCGTGCCGCATGGTCGCGGCTGAGGGAGAACACCCCGCTCAGCCTCGACGTCGCCGATCTCACCCGTCTGCGCGGCCTCGGTGACCGGATCGACCTGCGGGAGGTCGAGGAGGTCTACCTGCCGCTCTCGCGCCTGCTCAACTTCTACGTCGGCGGGACGCGGCAGCTCCACCAGGTCACGACCGACTTCCTCGGCGAGCGACCGGCGAAGACCCCGTTCGTCATCGGCGTGGCCGGGTCGGTGGCCGTGGGGAAGTCGACGACGGCCCGCATCCTGCGCGAGATGCTGGCCCGCTGGCCCGACACCCCGCGGGTCGAGCTGATCACCACCGACGGCTTCCTCTACCCCAACGCCGAGCTGGAGCGGCGCGGGCTGCTGCGGCGTAAGGGCTTCCCCGAGTCCTACGACCGGCGGGCGCTGCTGCGCTTCGTCGCCGAGGTGAAGTCGGGCCGGGCCGAGGTCACCGCGCCGGTCTACTCCCACCTCACCTACGACATCGTGCCGGGCGAGCGGGTCGCGGTGCGCCAGCCCGACGTGCTCATCGTCGAGGGCCTCAACGTGCTCCAGGCCCCGCAGGTGCACCCGGTGCGCGGCACCGGCATGGCGATCAGCGACTTCTTCGACTTCTCCGTCTACGTCGACGCCTGGGTCGACGACGTGCGCACGTGGTACGTCGACCGATTCCTCCGGCTGCGCGAGACCGCGTTCTCCAACCCGGACTCCTACTTCCACCGGTATGCCGTGCTGTCCGACGACGAGGCCGTGGCGACGGCAAACCGGATCTGGCGCGAGATCAACGGTCCCAACCTCGTCGAGAACATCCTGCCGACCCGCTCACGGGCCACGCTCGTGCTCTCCAAGGGCGAGAACCACGCGGTGCGCCGGGTGAGACTCAGGAAGATCTGAGCCTTCGGGCCGGCTCGAGCCTCAGTACCAGTGGGGCGAGCGGGACTGCCAGGTCGACCACGCGTTGCACGGGCTGCCGTAGGACATCTTGATGTACCAGAGGCCCCACTTGATCTGGGTCAGCGGGTTGGTGCGGTAGTCGGCGCCGAACTGCGCCATCTTGCGGGCCGGGAGCGACTGGGGGATGCCGTAGGCGCCGGAGCTGGCGTTCTCTGCCGACCAGCGCCAGTCGCTCTCGCCGACCCAGAGGTTGTCGAGGCAGGTGTACTGCGCCGTGCTCGTCCAGCCCTGGTCGGCCATCAGCACCCGCGCGGCGGCCTTGGGGTCCTTCTTGGCGTTGGCGACGGCGGCCGCGGCGGCCGCCTCCCGGTCCGCCTTCGCCTTGGCGGCGGCGACAGCCTTTGCCTTCGCGTCCGCGGCGGCCTTCGCCGCCTTCGCCCGCTTGTCGGCGGCGGCCTTGGCGGCCGCCTCGAGCTCGGTGGCGGTGTCGACCCCGGTGGCCGACAGGGCGGTCCGGCGCTCGTTGCGAGAGACGGAGGCCTGCTCGCGGTAGGAGGTGTCGACACTGGCCGAGCGCGCGAGCTCGTCGGTCTGGGCGACGACCCCGGCCCCGACGACGTAGGACGCCGACTCGCCGTCGAGGTCATGGGCCCCGGCATAGGCGAGGGCGCTGGCTCCCAGACCGACCGCGAGCGTGCCGACGAGCAGCGGGCGACCGACCCGACGCAGGCGGCTGCTCGACGCCCGGAGGGGGGTCACGTCCTGCGTGGGCTGCGGGGTGGGCTGCGGGGTGGGCCCAGGGATGGTCTCTGAGCTCGTCTCCGGGGTCGGCTCGAGAGCCAGGGTGCGGTGTCGGCCTTCGTACCGTGCCATGAGGGAGTGTCACGCCTTCCGGTGTGCTGGGAGAGGGCCCGCTCGTCGTGCCACCCCGACGGGGTGCCCCGAGCACGAGCAACGGGCTGGTTGAGGCTGTCTCGCGGTCATGCCGGCCGGCTCCGCTGACGGGGGCCGCGCGTTACCGTTCCGAGACATTCAAGGGTCAACCGTCGCAGCCGAGCCGGTGGATGGCAAATCCCGTGGGGACCAAACGGACATCGGCACCACCAAGCGATGCTGGTGGTGCCGATGGGACTCCTGTGGCCTGGATGAGCCGGGCGGGTCAGACGTCCAGACCCTCGAGCAGGTCGGTGACGAGCGCCGCGATGGGGCTGCGCTCGCTGCGCGAGAGGGTCACGTGCGCGAAGAGCGGGTGGCCCTTGAGCTTCTCGATGACCGCCGCGACCCCGTCGTGCCGGCCGACCCGGAGGTTGTCGCGCTGGGCGACGTCGTGGGTGAGCACGACCTTGGAGTTCTGGCCGATCCGGGACAGCACGGTGAGCAGGACGTTGCGTTCGAGGGACTGCGCCTCGTCGACGATGACGAACGCGTCGTGGAGCGAGCGGCCCCGGATGTGGGTGAGCGGCATGACCTCGAGCAGGCCGCGGTCCATCACCTCCTCGACGACCTCGGTGGACACGAGCGCCCCGAGGGTGTCGAAGACGGCCTGCCCCCACGGGTTCATCTTCTCCTGCTCGCTGCCCGGCAGGTAGCCGAGCTCCTGTCCCCCGACGGCGAAGAGCGGCCGGAAGACGATGACCTTGCGCTGGGCCCGGCGCTCCATGACCGACTCGAGGCCGGCGCAGAGGGCGAGCGCGGACTTGCCGGTGCCGGCCCGGCCCCCGAGGCTGACGATCCCGATGTCGGGGTCGAGCAGCAGGTCGAGCGCGATCCGCTGCTCGGCGCTGCGCCCGTGCAGCCCGAAGGCGTCGCGGTCCCCCTTGACGAGCCGGATCTGCTTGTCGGCCCCGACCCGCCCCAGACCGCTTCCCCGCGGCGAGAGCAGGACGAGCCCGGTGTGGCAGGGCAGCTCGGCGGCCTGGGCGCTCTCGATCCGACCGCGGTCGTAGAGCTGGTCGAGCTCCTCCGTCGTCACCTCGAGCTCACTGAGACCGGTCCAGCCCGACTCGACGGCGAGCTCGGCGCGGTACTCCTGGGCCTCGAGCCCGCACGCCGACGCCTTGACCCGCATCGGCAGGTCCTTGGACACGACCGTGACGTCGCACCCCTCGTTGGCGAGGTTGCGGGCCACCGCGAGGATCCGCGTGTCGTTGTCGCCGAGCCGGAAGCCGGCGGGCAGGGACGAGGCGTCGGTGTGGTTGAGCTCGACGCGCAGCGAGCCGCCGACGTCGCCGACCGCGACCGCCCGGTCGAGCCGCCCCTCGCTGATCCGCAGGTCGTCGAGCAGTCGCAGCGCCTGCCTGGCGAAGTAGCCGAGCTCCGGGTGGTTGCGCTTGGCCTCGAGCTCGGTGACGACGACGACGGGCAGCACCACCTCGTGCTCGGCGAAGCGGAGCATCGCCCGCGGGTCCGACAACAGCACGGAGGTGTCGAGGACGTAGGTCTTCTGCTCGGGCAGCGGCCGGCGGGGCGAGCCGGTCGTGCTGCTGGAGGTCGGGCTCTCGTCCGTGGCGCCGGTGGGCGCCTCGACGGACGAGGTGGTGGCGTCGGTCGAGACCGGCTGACTGGGGTTAGTCACTTCCACTCCCTTGGCGGCGCGCACCGATCACGCGCCTACTCGCTCCTGAGGTGCCGGGCGGCCACCGCACGGTGGAGCCGAACCCGGCCCTCCGCCTCGAGCGAATGCTCCATGGGTGGGCCTCCTGGCAACGACCGACGGGTGCCTGCCGTTGCGACGACGCTACGTCGTCGGGTGCGTGGAACGAATCGGACGCGCCGAGACTTTCGGTGTTCATCGGCCGTCCACGTATGCCGCTGACGGACCGACACCGAACAGGTGCCCCACCACCCACAGCCGTCACAGACATCCCACCTCAGCGGGGGGTCAGGCGCCGTACCGCCGGTGGCGTCCGGCATACGAGCGGATGGCCCGGAGGAAGTCGACGTGCCGGAAGTCGGGCCAGTAGGCCTCGCAGAAGTAGAACTCGGACTTCGCGCTCTGCCACAGCAGGAACCCGCCGAGGCGCTGCTCGCCGGAGGTGCGGATGACGAGGTCGGGGTCCGGCTGGCCCTTCGTGTAGAGGTGCTCGGCGATGTCCTCGACGGTCACCTCGGCCGCGATCTGCTCGATGGACTCCCCCGCGGCGGCCCGGGTGAGCAGCATGTCGCGGACCGCGTCGGCGATCTCGCGGCGCCCGCCGTAACCGACCGCGACGTTGACGGTCATCCCGGTCGCGCCGGTCGTGGCTGCCGCCGAGTCCCGCAGGCTCGCAGCGGTGTCGGGCGGCAGCAGGTCGAGTGCGCCGACGATCTTCAGCTGCCAGCGACCTGTCGCGGCGAGGTCGGAGACGGCCGTCTCGATGATCCGGAGCAGCGGGACCAGCTCGTCCTCTCCGCGCGTGAGGTTGTCGGTCGAGAGCAGCCAGAGGGTGACGTAGCCGACCCCGGCCTCCTCGCACCAGCCGAGCAGGTCGACGATCTTGTCCGCCCCGGCCTGGTGTCCCGACTCGGTGCCCGCCCCGCGGGCCCGGGCCCAGCGCCGGTTGCCGTCGAGCATGACGGCCACGTGGTGCGGCAGCGCCTCCGCGGGCAGGTGGCGCAGGTCGGTCAGGACGCGCCGTTCGTAGGCCCCGTAGACCACATCGCGCCAGCCCACGGTGTCCCTCCTCGCCGAAGTCGCTCGGACCCTCGCGGGCCGCGAACCCCAACCGTACCTCCCGTCCCGCGGCGTGCTCCGGAGGCGGGCAGCAGCGTCCACGGTGCGAACCTACGGTTCCGTAACTTACGGTTGCGTAGCTTAGACTCGGGCCATGAGAAGCACGCCCGACCCCACTCCCGGCCCGACCCCAGGACCCGTCGCGGAGCTCGTCTCCGCGGTCAAGCCGCAGCTGCGCGGCTGGCTCCACCTGGCGATGTTCCCCGTGGCCGTCATCGGTGGCCTCGTGCTCGTGCTCGTCTCCGACCCCGGCTCGGTGCGGACCGCCTCGATCGTCTTCACGATCAGCGCCGCACTGCTCTTCGGCGTCTCGGCCGTCTACCACCGCGGCACGTGGGGACCGCGGATGTCGGCCCTGCTCAAGCGGTTCGACCACTCGAACATCTACCTCATCATCGCGGGCACCTACACCCCCTTCGCCGTGACCCTGCTCCCGGCGGACCAGGCCCGGATCCTGCTCACGGTGATCTGGGGCGGCGCCATCGCCGGCGTGCTCTTCCGGATCTTCTGGGTCGGCGCCCCGCGCTGGCTCTACACCGCGCTCTACATCGCGCTCGGCTGGACGGCCGTGTTCTACGTCGTGCCCTTCTGGCGGTCGGGCGGGGCCCTCGTCGGCGCGCTCATCGCCGCCGGTGGGCTGCTCTACACCGCGGGCGGGATCGTCTACGGCACGAAGCGGCCCAACCCGTGGCCGCGCTGGTTCGGCTTCCACGAGGTGTTCCACGCCTTCACCCTCGGCGGCTTCGCGACGCACTTCGCCGCCGTGACGCTCGCCGTCATCGGTTACCAGACCGCGAGCTGACGCCGCGCCCGCGGGCGCGGCCGGCTCCGGTCAGCTGAGCGGGCGGTCGTCCTCGGATCCGCCGGTGGCGGTGTCGGGAGCCGACTGGTCCGGCTCGGCGCCGGCGCCGGCGGGCGCGCCGTCGGTCTCCTCGGCCCGCTCACGCTCCCGGTAGGCCATCCGGCGCATCCGGCCGCTCATGTTGCGCATGAGCAACCACAGCGACACCGCGAGCACGAACGCGGCGACGAAGCCCCAGAACCCCGGACCGATCGGCAGGTTCTCGCCGCCGCCCATCAGCTCGCCCCGCCGTCGTCGACCGCGCCGTCTGCCGACGGTGCCGCCACCTCCTCGATGAGCGGGGCGTCGGCGTCGACGCGCCCGTCGTAGACGACCTCGCGAGCCGGCGACGTCGCGAGCGCATCCGCCTGCTGCACGGACCCGAGCCCGGCGAACAGGTCGTCCTCGCCGTCCTCGATCGGGACGTAGGACAGCGCCGCCTCGAACTCCTCCTGGCCCCACACCCGCTGCTGGATCTCGAGCGGCACCTTGAACCAGAAGCCGTCGGGGTCGACCTGGGTCGCGTGCGCGATGAGCGCCCGGTCGCGCGTCTCGAAGAACTCGCCACAGGGGATCATCGTGGTGACCCGGCCGGAGCGGCGCGGCTTCCAGTTGGCCAGCCAGTCGGCATACGGGCTCTCGAGGCCCGCGGCCTGCATCGCCTCGTGCATGGCGAGGATCCGGTCCTTGCTCCAGCCGCCGTTGTAGTAGACCTTGAGCGGCTGCCACGGCTCGCCCGCGTGCGGGTAGCGCTCGGGGTCACCGGCCGCCTCGAAGGCCGCCATCGCCACCGTGTGGCACATGATGTGGTCGGGGTGGGGGTAGCCACCCTTCTCGTCGTAGGTCGTCATGACGTGGGGCCGCCAGCTGCGGATGACCCGGACGAGCGCCTCGGTCGTCACGTCGATGTCCTCGAGGGCGAAGCACCCGTCGGGCAGCGGCGGCAGCGGATCTCCTTCGGGCAGACCGGAGTCGACGAAACCGAGCCACGTGTGCTCGCAGCCCAGCACGGCCTGTGCGGCCTTCATCTCGTCGCGTCGCACCTGGGAGAGGTCGCGCAGGATGTGCGCGTCGTTCTTGAGCCGCTCGTTGAGGATGTCGCCGCGCTCACCGCCGGTGCACGAGACGACCATGACGGAGGCTCCGGCGGCGACGTACTTCGCCGTCGTCGCGGCCCCCTTGCTCGACTCGTCGTCGGGGTGCGCGTGCACCGCCATCAACCGGAGACCTTCGACCACGTGACTTCCTGTCCGTTCTGGGGCTGGCTGGGCGCTCGGGGGTGCGCCCCCCGTCGGCCGCCGACCGCGCGTGAGGGACACTGGGCCCAGCACCCATCCTCTCATCACTCCCGGGCCGGACCGCCGGGGGCCAGCCTCCCAGGAACCCACCATGTCGCCCACCCGTCCCGCCCCCGGCACCCTCAAGTGGTGGGTCATCGGGTCGCTCGGCATCGCGGCCGGCATCGCCCTCGCCACGTGGCTCGGGCTCGCCGCCACCCTCGGCGACCCGACGTGGCAGACGACGGCCTACAAGGTCGTCGGCGACGAGCAGGTCAGGGTCAGCTTCCAGGTCTACAACCCCAGCGGCAAGGACCTCACCTGCACCGTCGAGGCGCTCGCGCGCGACTTCGGCCGCGTCGGCACGCTGGACGTCCCGGTCGCTGCCTCGGACTCCCCCGAGAGCCAGCACACGGTCGTCGTGCGGACGACGTCGAAGGCCGTGACGGGCGACGTCAAGACCTGCTCCTGAGCCTCCCCCGGGGGCTGTGCCAGCGGCGAAACTGCACGTCATCGGCCCTGTTTGCTATCCTAGGGACTTCGATCGGGTCGCGACCGGCCACCAATGGCACCAGATGGACCCCACGGTCGGGCCCTTTTTCTGTTGGCGCCCTCGCGTTCAATCGCGTGGGCGCCGTCCCATACAAGGAGTGACACACGTGACCGACACTGCCGCTAGCTTCCTGACCCAGGAGGCCTACGACCGCCTCAAGGCGGAGCTGGACCAGCTGTCCGGCGAGGGTCGCGTCGACATCGCGCACAAGATCGAGGAAGCGCGCGAAGAGGGCGACCTGAAGGAGAACGGCGGCTACCACGCCGCCCGCGAAGAGCAGGGCAAGATGGAGGCCCGCATCCGCCACCTCACCGAGATGCTGCACAGCGCGACCATCGGCGAGACGCCCCCCGACGACGGGATCGTCGAGCCGGGCATGGTCGTGCGGGTCGAAATCTTCGGCGACGAGGAGACCTTCCTGCTCGGCAACCGTGAGATCGCCGACGGCTCGGACCTGCAGGTCTTCTCCGAGAAGTCCGCGATGGGCTCGGCCATCCACGGCAAGAGCGTCGGCGAGAGCGCGAGCTACGTCGCACCCAACGGCAAGACCATCGGCGTCAAGATCCTCGAGGCCAAGCCCTACAAGGCCTGACCCCGAGCACCGCAGCACCCACAGCACCGCGCACGAGGCCGGTCCCGGTCACCGGGGCCGGCCTCGCGTGCGTCGCGGTCAGCCGATCTGGTCGGCAAGCACCCGCGCCACAGCAGGCTCTTCCTGCGCGAGCAGGCCCACCGCGAAGAGCAGGTATGCCGTGTCGACGGTCGCCCTCGCCGACCGGGGCACCTTCCAGCCGCCGGCGTGGTCACGAAGGACCCCGCCGAGCACGAGGTCGACGCCGGCCCCGTCGGTGTGGCGCAGCACGCCCCCCGACCCGACGAGGGCGGTGACGTCGGCGAGCGGACGGGCCGACTCGGTGGGCAGGCTCGGTCTCGCGTGGCGGCGCACCGCGACGACCGCCGCCAGCCGGGCCAGCTCCAGGTCGAGCCGGCTCTCGGCGGCGTCGGCCGGGAGCGAGAGGGGGCGCTCGTGGACGCGAGCGGCATACGCCGCCAGCGCGACGGCGTCCGGCACCGAGTCGAGCAGGTGCTCGCTCTCGGCGGCCTCGATGACGCCGAGCGCGTTCCACCGCATCCCGAGGTCACCCTCGACGGTGCGGGCGTGCCAGAGGGGCGCGACGACGTCCTTGGCGAGCCCGGCGTCCTCGCCCTGGGGGGTGAGGCAGGAGTAGACGTCGGTCGTCGCTCCCCCGACGTCGACGACCATCGTGTCGCCCCCGAGCCGCTCGGCCAGCACCTCGACCCCGCGCAGCACGACGTCGGGGGTCGCCGCCTCGACCATCGCGGCAAACGCGGGGTCGCGCGACAGGCCCTTGCCGCCGATCACGTGGCGCAGGAAGGCACGCCGGATCGACGCGCGGGCCGAGCCGGGCGCGATGACCCCGATGCTCGGGAGCACGTTGTCGGCGAGGATCGTCGGCCGGTCCGTGGCGGTGAGCGCCTCGGTCGCCCGGTCGCGGGCGGCGATGTTGCCGGCGACCACGACGGGCACGGCCCGGCTCCCGCGGCCGCCGATCGCGAGTGCGGCGAGGCGGGCGGCGTTGTGGAGCAGGACGTCCTCGTTGCCGCCGTCGGTGCCACCGACGAGCAGCACGATGTCGGGACGGGCGGCGCGCAGGCCGCTCGCCTCCCTCGCGGTCAGGCGGCCGGCCGCGACGTGGACGACCTTGGCCCCGGCCGAGAGGCCGACCCGGTGCCCGGCCTGGGCCGTCACGGTGCGCTCGTAGCCGACGACGGCGAGGCGCAGCCCACCCCCGGCGCTCGAGCAGGCGTGGACGGTCGCGTCGTCGGGCACGCCGAGGGTCTCGCGCAGCGAGCGGTAGCCGTCGAGGACGTCTCCGGTCCCGCCGGTGCCCGTCGTCGCCGTGGCGCCGGTCGCCTGCACCTGCCCGTCGTCGGAGCAGAGCACGCCCTTGGTGAAGGTCGAGCCGAAGTCGACGGCGAGGATCGTCATGGCGTCAGGCCGGGAGGGTGGTCAGCCGTGGGTGTCGAGGGCTTCGCGCAGGTCCTCGATGAGGTCGTCGACGTCCTCGATGCCGACCGACAGGCGGATGAGGTCGGCCGGGACCTCGAGCTCGGTGCCGGCGACGCTCGCGTGGGTCATCCGAGCCGGGTGCTCGATGAGCGACTCGACTCCGCCGAGGCTCTCCCCCAGCGTCCACAGCCGGACCGCGGCACACGTCTTCACCGCGGCGTCCTCGCCCTTGCGCAGCCGGAAGCTCACCATGCCGCCGAAGCGCTTCATCTGGCGCGCTGCGACCTCGTGGTTGGCGTGCGACTCGAGACCGGGGTAGAGGATCTTGGCCACCCCGGCGTGCCCCTGGAGGAACTCGACGACCCGCTCGGCGTTGTCGCAGTGGCGGTCCATCCGGACCGAGAGCGTCTTGAGGCCGCGCAGCGTGAGCCACGAGTCGAATGGTCCGGCGATGCCGCCGATGCTGTTCTGGTGGAAGGCGATCCGGTCCTCGGCGTCCTCCATGCCTGCGACTCGGATGTCCTTCGCGGTGACGACCGCGCCGCCGACGACGTCGCTGTGCCCGCCGGAGTACTTCGTCGTGGAGTGGGTGACGATGTCGGCGCCGAGGGCGATCGGGTTCTGCAGGTAGGCGGTCGCGAAAGTGTTG
This sequence comes from Terracoccus sp., assembly GCA_039928615.1. GTDB lineage: Bacteria > Actinomycetota > Actinomycetes > Actinomycetales > Dermatophilaceae > JBDSSS01. The sequence continues at coordinate 20,173 of JBDSSS010000116.1, forward strand.
TCGACGACGAAGATCGCGCCGGCCTCGTGGGCGACCTCGGCGATCGCCTCGATGTCGGCGATGCCGAGCAGCGGGTTGGTCGGGGTCTCGACCCAGACCATCTTCGTCCGGCCGGGGACGATCGCGGCCCGGACCGCGTCGACGTCGCCGATGCGAGCGATCGAGTGGTCGATCCCCTGGGGCCCCGCGACCTTGTTGAAGTAGCGGTAGGTGCCGCCGTAGGCGTCGCTCGGCACGACCACGTGGTCGCCGGGGACGAGAAGCGAGCGGGCGACGGTGTCCTGGCCGGCGAGCCCGGAGGCGAAGGCGAAGCCGCGGCTGCCTCCCTCGAGGGCGGCGATGCACTCCTCGAGCGCCGCGCGGGTCGGGTTGGCCGAGCGGCTGTACTCGTAGCCGCCGCGGAAGCCGCCGATACCGTCCTGCTTGTACGTCGAGACCTGGTAGATGGGGGTCACCACCG